>NZ_JBOHDN010000066.1:0-10643 GCF_050699375.1 Nocardioides sp.
CCTCGGAGTCCGGCTCGACAGCGGCCCTCGCCGGGCTGGCGGTGCTGGCAGGCGCGGTCGAGGTCGCCTCGATGCTTCCCTACCTCGCCGCGATCGGCCTGATCGGCACCCAGGGGCCCGGTTGGCCGGTCTCGGGCCTGTGGATCCTCGCCTACTGCGGCGTGATGATCGCGCCGGCGCTCCTCCTCACCGCCCTGCGGATCCTCGCCGCACCGCTGGTGGCCCGGCCGCTGGCCGCGCTCGACCGCTGGCTCGTCAAGCATGCCGCCAGCGCGACGGCGTGGGCGGTCGGGATCGTCGGGTTCCTGCTCGCGCGGGCCGCGGCCGCGGCGCTCTTCGGCTGATCACTCCCAGCCGCAGCGCACCGGCAGGAGGCCGTAGAGGGCGACCTTCTGCGCCTTGCTCAAGGGCAGGAAGTACGCGGCGTCCTCGGGGACGCCGGGACCGGCGACGTGGACGCGGAACAGGCTGCCCACCTTGTCGTCGGCCAGAGCGTGCGGGTCGCACCGGGCGGGGACGACCCGCATCCCCAACGTGATCGGCTCGCCCGTCATCGGGCGCGGGGCGACCCGCGGCCAGGCCGGGGTCCCCGAGGCGAGCTGGAAGAGCACGGTGCCCTCCCAGCCGTCGAAGGTGACCTCCGGGAGCGCGCCGGTCGGCGCGAAGGTGACCGGGAGGACGAATTCGGCCTGCCTGCCCTCGCCCTCGATCCGCGGCTCGCCGACCGTGACGTCAGCGGCCTCGCTCAGGGTCCGCTCGGCGCAGTCGCGGTCCAGGAGGCCGTCGATGTTGGCGTACCTGTCCTTCGCCCTGCCCGTGCTGGTGCGCCACTCCCCCGCTTCGTCGCCGGTGCGACGCCAGGTCAGTGTCAGGTCCGCGTCGCCGCCCTCGCCGCATCGTCCGCGGGGCATGTCGAAGTCGAAGTCCATCTCGGGGTCGACCGCTTCCGAGCCGGTCCACTCGGCTCTGAACCGGTCGCTGCTCACCTCGACCCGCGAGACCTCGATCGGCGTCCCGATGTCGTTGACGAGGCGTACGAACGCTTCACCGGTGTTTCGCTGCAGCCGGGTCTGGTCGACGTACGCCGTCAGCCCATCTGGCCAGGCCTCCTCGCGCGCCTCGGACCCGCCGCAGGCACTCAGGAGTCCTGCGGACATGAGCACAGCGGCAAGGGGTGCCAGGGCGAGCCTGGCCATGCGGTCCACGGCCGAAGGCTAGCGGTCATCGCCTCAGCGGGCTACGACGATGACGTGCAGGTTGCGGGGGCCGTGGACGCCCTCGACGCGGTCGAGCTCGATGTCGCTGGTGGCGGATGGGCCGCTGATCCAGGTGAGCGGGCTGGCGGGGTCCAGGATGGCGATCGCGTCGGGTACGTCGGCGACGACCTGGTCCTCGCGTACGACGCAGATGTGGGTGTCAGGGACGAGCGAGATGGCTCGGCGTCCCTGGCCGGGTCCGTGGTCGAGGACGATCGTGCCGGTCTCGGCGATCCCGACCCGGGCCTCGGTGACGACCGCCGCGATCTTGTCGAGGTCGGCCGCGGTCAGGCTGCCGTCGTCGACGATGGCGCCGGGGATCGGGATCGAGAGGCCGGAGGGTACGACTACGGGGCCGCCGTCGGGCAGCGCCGCGGCCACCCGCTCGGACAGCTCGGCGGCGGGGCAGCGCTCCACGACGGCGCGGTAGTCGGCGACGCGCTCGGCGAACTTGTCCACGACATCACCGGGCGGCGTTGCGACGCCGGGCACCGTGGGCGGCGGCGGGGCGGGGTCTGCGTCCTCGAGAGCCGCACGGACCGCGGCGAGGATCTCGGTGCGTGCCTCAGTCATCGCCGTCCTCCGTCTTCCTGCTGCCGTCGGTGCGCCCGCCGTTCGTGCGCAGCCACCAGGCCCGGAAGGACTCCTTCGGGGCGTCGGGCAGGTCGCGGGCCCCGGTCCAGGCGGCGGCGCCGACGTGTCGCGCCAGTCGCAGGCCGATGCCGGTCAGTCGTTCGAGACCGGCGAGGCGGCTCGAGCGCCCCAGGACGTACGCAGCGCCCTTCATCGCCACCGCCTCCGGCTTCGGCAATCCGCTGCGATGAGCGTCGACCACCTGGGCGCGCTGGTCGACGAGGACGGCGGGGATGTCGATGCGTACCGGACAGACCTCGAAGCAGGCGCCGCACAACGACGAGGCGTAGGGCAGCGAGTCGACCTGGTCGTCGTGCCCGACGCCCTTGAGCAGGGGGTTGAGGATGGCGCCGATCGGACCCGGGTAGACCGAGCCGTACGCATGGCCGCCGGTGCGCTCGTAGACCGGGCAGACGTTGAGGCAGGCCGAGCAGCGGATGCAGCGCAGCGCCTGCCGGCCGACCTCGTCGGCGAGCGCTCTGGTGCGGCCGTTGTCGAGCAGCACGACATGCACCTCCTGGGGGCCGTCGCCGGGGCTGATCCCGCTCCAGGTGGAGGTGTAGGGGTTCATCCGCTCGCCGGTCGAGGACCTCGGCAGCAGCCTGAGCATCGGGTCGAGGTCCTCCCAGCGCCGGACGACCTTCTCGATGCCGACGACCGAGACGAGCACCTCGGGCAGAGTCAGGCACATCCGGCCGTTGCCCTCCGACTCGACCACGACCAGCGTGCCGGTCTCGGCGACCGCGAAGTTGGCGCCGGAGACGCCGACCTTGGCGCGCAAGAACTTCTCGCGCAGGTGCTCGCGGGCGGCGGCCGCGAGCACGGCCGGCTCGTCGGTGAGGTCGTCGGGCGCCGGGCGGCCCGCGGCGGCCATCCTCGACAGGAAGATCTCCCGGATCTCGGCTCGGTTGCGGTGGATCGCCGGCACCAGGATGTGGCTCGGCAGGTCGTCGCCGAGCTGCACGATCAGCTCTGCCAGGTCGGTCTCCCAGGCGGCGATGCCCTCCTCGGCGAGCGCCTCGTTGAGCCCGATCTCCTGGGTCACCATCGACTTGACCTTCACCACCTCCTCGGCGGCATGGTCCTTGGCGATCGCGGCGACGATCGCGTTGGCCTCGGTGGCATCCCGGGCCCAATGGACGACGGCGCCGTTGGCGGTGAGGGTCTCCTCGAGGCGTACGAGCTGGTTCTCGAGGTCGCGGAGCGCAGACTCCTTGACCGCCGCGCCGGCCAGCCGAAGGTCCTCCCAGTCCTCGACCTCGGCGACGACCTTGGCCCGCTTGGCGCGGATGGTGCCGGTCGCGTGAGCGAGGTTGTGGCGCAGCTGGGAGTCCGCGAGGGCCTCGCGTGCGGCCTCGGGGAAGGCGGGCATACCCACGAATGTCGCGCTCATCGAGCCACCGCCTCCGTTGCGGCGAGGATCTCGGCGAGGTGCACGGCGCGTACGCCGGAGCGCTGCCGGGAGAGGACGCCGCCGATATGGGTCAGGCAGGAGTTGTCACCGGCGACGATCACCTCGGCTCCGGTCTCGCGGATGTGTCGTGCCTTGTCGGCACCCATCGCGATCGAGGTGTCGGCGTTCTTGACCGCGAAGGTGCCGCCGAACCCACAGCACTGGTCGTCGCCGGGCAGGTCGACCAGGCGGATGCCTCGCACTGCCTCCAGGAGCTGTCGGGGCCGGTCTCCCACCCCCAGCATCCGCAGCGAGTGGCAGGTCGGGTGGTAGGTCACGCTGTGCGGGTAGTAGGCGCCGACATCGGTCACGCCGAGCACGTCGACGAGGAACTCCGAGAGTTCATAGACCTTCGGGCCGAGCTCCTCGACGGCCTCCTGAAGATCACCGTCACCGGAGCGGCGGGCGACCATGGAGTGCTGGTGTCTCGCCGACCCTGCGCAGGATCCGGACGGAGCCACGACCGCGTCGTAGCCGGCGAAGGCGTCCACGAACGTACGCACCACCGGGATCGCCTCGTCCAGATAGCCGGTGTTGACCATCGGCTGTCCGCAGCAGGTCTGCGCCTGCGGGAACTCGACGTCGACCCCGAGTCGCCGCAGAAGTCCTACGACGGCCTGTCCGGTGCGCGGGTAGAGCGCCTCGTTGATGCACGTGACCATCAGAGCGACTCGCATCCGCCAGCCTCCTTCGTCATCTCTGTCCTATCAGATCAGTCCGCGGCGTACCGCGCACACGACGGCCTCGACGGTGGTGTGGGACCCCAGAGCGTCAGCGGCCGCCCGGAGTCGTCGTCGCACCGTACGTTCGGAGACGCCCAGGGTGCGCGCGATCCGCTCGGTCGTGAAGCCGCGGGCGAACCACGCCAGGACCTCCACCTCGTCAGGTGACAGGTCTGCCGGCGGGGAGGGTCGTACGCCGCCCGAGGCTCGCATGCTCACTCCTGTCGTGGTGAATAGCTGACCGCTGGATGGGTGCGCGCGATGAGCTCGCGCATCTGGTCGAGTCCGGGCCCGACGGCTCCGGCGGCCCGCGCCTGCACGAGGACGTTGCCCAGCGCCGTCGCCTCGACCGGACCTGCCAGCACACGTACGCCGGCGCGGTCCGCGATGGCCTGGCACAGCAGCTGGTTCTGGGCACCGCCACCGACGACGTGCACGACGCCGATGTCCTTGCCCGCCAGCGCGCCCGCCTCGATGAGCGCGCAGGCGTAGCCGGCGGCGAGCGACTCGACCACGCAGCGCACCAGCGTGGGCCGGTCCGCGGGGACCTGCTGACCGTGCTCTCGGCACCACCCCGCGATCCGAGACTCCATGTCGCCCGGCGGGACGAAGCGTGGGTCCTGCACGTCGATGAGCGCGACGCCGCGGCCGGCCTCCCCCGCCGCCTCGAGCAGGCCGGAGAGGGCCGAGCCGTCCAGACCCCAGGTACGCAGCAGCTCACTGAGCAACCACGTCCCCATCACGTTGGTGAGGAACCGGACGGTGCCGTCGACGCCGCCCTCGTTGGTGAAGTTGGCCGCGCGGGCCGCCTCGGTCAGCACGGGAGTATCCAGCTCGAGACCGACCAGGCCCCAGGTGCCGAGGGAGAGGTACGCCGCGTCGTCGCTCTGCATCGGCACCCCGACGACCGCGGAGGCGGTGTCGTGGGAGCCCACCGCGACGACCCGGAGCTGGGCGCCGACGATGTCGGCTACATCCGGCAGCAGGTGGGCGATGGCGGTGCCGGGATCGACCAGGGGCTGCAGGATCGTGGACGGGATGCCGAGCCTTTTGGCGAGCTCCATGTCCCAGGGGGCGGCCGCTCCCCCGTCGTCGGGCACCATCAGCAGCCCGGTCGTCGAGGCGTTCGTACGCTCGGCGACCTGCTCTCCGGTGAGCCAGAAGGCGAGCAGGTCCGGGATCAGCAGCAGCTGCTCGGCCTGCGCCACGAACGGGTCCGCGGCCAGCTGATAGACGGTGTTGAAGGGCAGGTACTGCAGCCCATTGCGCTGATAGAGCTCCTCGAACGGCACTTGCTCGTGCACTCGGGAAGGCCCGAGCTCGCCGCGGTTCTCGTCGCGGTAGTGGAACGGGAGCCCGAGCATGCGCCCGCCGCTCAACAGTCCGTAGTCGACCGCCCAGGTGTCGATCCCGACGCTGGCCAGCTCACCGCCGGACGCCGCCTCGCGGAGCCCGGCCAGCGCCGCGGCGTACAGGCCCGGCAGGTTCCAGTGCAGGCCGTCGGGCAGCCGGACCGGGTCGTTCGCGAACCGTGCCGCCGCGTGCAGAGCCAGCGTGTCCGGGCCGACCTCGCCGACCATCACCCGGCCGCTGGACGCGCCCAGGTCGACGGCGGCGACGCGTACCGGCTCCATGCGGCTCATCTCAAGAAGGCTCTGTCATTCTAGGCTCTGTCATCTCAAGAACGCTGCGGCGACGCCGGCGTCGACGGGCACGTGCAGCCCGGTGGTGTGGGTCAGGTCGGGGCCGCAGAGGACGAAGACGGCGTTCGCGATGTTTTCGGGCAGCACCTCGCGCTTGAGCAGGGTGCGCTGGGCGTAGAACTTGCCGAGCTCCTCCTCCTTGACCCCGTAGACCTCGGCGCGCTTGGCGCCCCAGCCGCCGGCGAAGATGCCGGAGCCCTGGACGACGCCGTCGGGGTTGATGCCGTTGACCTTGACGCCGTGCTCGCCGAGCTCGGCGGCCAGCAGCCGCACCTGGTGGGCCTGGTCGGCCTTGGCCGCGCCGTACGCGACGTTGTTGGGCCCGGCGAAGAGCGAGTTCTTCGAGGAGATGTAGACGATGTCGCCGCCCATCTCCTGCTCGATCAGCACCTTCGCCGCTGCCTTGGAGACCAGGAACGAGCCCTTGGCCATCACGTCGTGCTGGAGGTCCCAGTCGCGCTCGGTGGTCTCCAGCAGCGACTTCGACAGCGACAGGCCGGCGTTGTTGACGATCAGGTCGACACCGCCGAAGGCGAGCACCGCGGCGTCGAACATCGCCTGTACGGCAGCCTCGTCGGAGACGTCGGCGGCGAGGCCCACGGCGACGTCAGGGCCGCCGATCTCCTCCGCTGCGGCCTGTGCCTTGGCGAGGTCGAGGTCGGCGATGACGACGCAGGCCCCCTCGGCGGCGAGCCGCTTCGCGGTCGCCTTGCCGATGCCGGAAGCAGCACCGGTGACGAGTGCGACCCTGGTCGCGAGGGGCTTGGGGGCGGGCATCCGCTGGAGCTTGGCCTCCTCGAGCGCCCAGTATTCGATCCGGAACTTCTCCGACTCGTCGATCGGGGCGTACGTCGAGAGTCCCTCGGCACCGCGCATCACGTTGATCGCGTTGACGTAGAACTCCCCCGCGACCCGTGCCGTCTGCTTGTTGCGGCCGAAGGAGTACATCCCGACGCCGGGGACCAGGACGATCAGCGGATCCTTGCCGCGGATCGCCGGGCTGTCGGCGTCCGCGTGGCGGTCGTAATAGGCCTGGTAGTCCTCGCGGTAGCCGACCGCGAGCTCCTTCAGGCGGGCGATGCTCTCCTCCACGGAGGCCGATGCCGGGAGGTCGAGGACCAGCGGCTTGACCTTCGTACGCAGGAAGTGGTCGGGGCACGAGGTGCCGAGCCCGGCCAGGCGCGGGTGCGCCTCGCCGGCCAGGAAGTCGAGGACGACCTCGGAGTCGTCGAAGTGGCCGACCATCGGCTGGTCCGCCGAGGCGATGCCCCGGATCGTGGGAGCCAGAGCCGCCGCCTTCGTACGCCGCTCCTCCTCCGGCAGCGGTGCGTATCCGTCGAGGGCGGGGCCGAACGGGTCCGTCCTGCTGTGCTCCTCGATGTAGGCCGCGGCCGTGTCGATGATCCACAGCGAGTTCTTCTCGGTTTCCTCGGAGGTGTCGCCCCAGGCGGTGATGCCATGGCCGCCGAGGACGCACCCGATGGCCTGCGGGTTCTGGCTCTGGATCTCGGCGATGTCGAGGCCGAGCTGGAAGCCCGGGCGGCGCCACGGCACCCAGACGACCTGGTCGCCGAAGATCGTCCTCGTCAGCGCCTCGCCGTCGGCGGCGGTCGCGATCGCGATGCCGCTGTCGGGGTGGAGGTGGTCGACGTGGGCGGCGTCTACGAGACCGTGCATCGCGGTGTCGATCGACGGCGCGGCGCCACCCTTGCCGTGCAGGCAGTAGTCGAACGCGGCGACCATCTCGTCCTCGCGCTCGACGCCCGGGTAGACGTCGACGAGCGCGCGCATCCGGTCGAGCCGGAGGACGGCGAGGCCGCGAGTCTTCAGGGTGCCCAGGTCACCGCCGGAGCCCTTCACCCAGAGGAGCTCGACGTCCTGACCCGTCACCGGGTCGGTCGCGGTGCCCTTGGCGGAGGTGTTGCCGCCGGCGTAGTTGGTGTTCTTCGGATCGGCGCCCAGACGGTTCGAGCGCGCGATCAGGTCTTCTGCAGTGGTCATCGGTTTTCGGTCCTTCTGATTCACAGCCATCCAGCCTGGGTGCCGCCGACTCGGTCGGCCTCGATCTGTTCTTGGTGGCCGCTGGCGAGGTAGGCACGCATCGGGTCCGCGGGGAGTCCGCGACCCTCGCGCCATTCGGCCAGACCGGCGCGTACGTCGGTGTAGAAGGCGTCCATGAAGATCTCGTTGGCGAGGAGTACGTCGCCGTCCTCCTGCGCCTTGGTGAGGGCTTCGGTGTCGAGCAGCAGTGCCCGTGCGGTCATCTCCTGGACATTGAGCACGGACCGGATCTGGCCCGGGATCTTCTTCTCGATGTTGTGGCACTGGTCGAGCATGAAGGCGACCCCGCCCTCGGCCACGGGCCTGAACCCGCCGCCACGGACCACCTCGACCAGGATCCGGAAGAGCTGGAACGGGTCGGCGGCCCCGACGATCAGGTCGTCGTCGGCGTAGAAGCGGCTGTTGAAGTCGAACGAGCCGAGCTTCCCCAAACGCAGCAGCTGCATCACGATGAACTCGATGTTGGTGCCGGGCGCGTGGTGGCCGGTGTCGAGGCACACATACGCCCGGTCGCCGAGTGCGCTGACCTGGGCGAACGACGTACCCCAGTCGGGAACGTCGGTGTGGTAGAACGCCGGCTCGAAGAACTTGTACTCCAGCACCAGGCGCTGGTCGCCGCCGAGGCGGTCATAGATCGTACGCAGCGACTCGGCGAGCCGGTCCTGCCGGCCGCGCAGGTCGGCCTGGCCCGGGTAGTTGGAGCCTTCGGCGAGCCAGATCTTCAGGTCCCGCGAGCCGGTCTCGTCCATCACCTCGATGCACTCGAAGTGGTGGTCGATCGCCTTCTGCCGGACCTTCGCGTCGGTGTGGGTCAGTGCGCCGAGCTTGTAGTCGTCGTCCTGGAAGGTGTTGGAGTTGATCGTGCCGAGGGCGATGCCGTGATCCGCGGCGTACGTCCCCAAGGCGGCATAGTCGTCGACCTTGTCCCAAGGGATGTGCAGGGCGACGCTCGGCGCCAGGCCGGTGAACCGGTGGACGGTCGCCGCGTCGGCGATCTTCTCCTGGGGAGTGCGCGGCGTGCCGGGCGTACCGAAGACCTTGAACCGGGTCCCCGAGTTTCCGTAGGCCCAAGAAGGGACCTCGATCTCGAGGGCCGCCAGGTCGCCCGAGATCTGGTCGAACGTCGTCATCGGAGAGCCTCTCTGTGTGCAGGGTGCGGAACCTCTTTGAAAGGTTTCAACACGCGTCACCGACGTTAGTGGCGCACGTCACTCGCGTCAAGTGCCTGACGCGGCCTCCGGGCACCGGTCAGGACGACTCGCGCGGACCCAGCTGGTCCTCGAGGTGGAAGACCTCCTCGAGCCGGAGGAAGCCCTCATCGGGCGCCACCCCTTCGAGGTCCACGAAGAACTCCGCCATCTCCGCCTGCCAGCGGGCATTGACCTCGGTGGCCGCCATCCCGGCGCGAGCGGCTTCGATCGAAGGCGTCTCGAAGTAGCCGATGAGCAGCCCGTCGACTCGAAGGAACAAGGAGTAGTTGTGCCAGCCGGTCTCACTGAGGGCTCGCAGCATGTCGGGCCAGACCGCCGCGTGACGGCGTTTTGTAATCCTCGATACGGTCGGGCTCGACCTGCAGCTGGAAACAGACGCGCTCCATGGGACACCTCCTGTGAAACGATTTAGAGCTGGACGCTAGTGAGAACGTCCGGCATCGGTCAACCGGTACGACGCGGCTGCTCGCCACAGCGGCGCCCACGACCTATGCTGCGATTTAACGTTTCAGGAACGGGCACGTGCGACTCGGACGCCGGCGCCCTGGGCAGGAAGGAGCACGGGTGGCGATCACCCCAGCTGCCGGTTCGTCGCGCAGCGCCTCGGTCAAGGACGTCGCGGCCAACGCCGGCGTCTCGCTCGGCACCGTGTCCAACGTGCTCAACCGCCCCGATCGGGTCAGCCCCGCCACCCGCGAGCGGGTGGAGCGAGCGATGGCCGACCTGGGTTTCGTACGCAACGAGTCGGCTCGCTCCCTGCGCACCGGCAGCACCCAGTCGCTGGCGTACGTCATGCTCGACGCCGGCAACCCGTTCTTCACCGACGTGGCCCGCGGCATCGAGCTGGCCGCCGAGGCCGCCGAGCTCTCGCTGTTCCTGTGCAACAGCGACGGTCGGTCGGCCCGCGAGAGCGCCCACCTCGCCCATCTCCAGCAGCAGCGGGTCCAGGGCATCCTGATCACCCCGGTGGACCCTGATGATCCCCTCCTCGACCAGCTGATCGAGCGCGGCACCCCGGTCGTCATCGTCGACCGCACCCGGGAGGGATCCTCGGTATGTTCCGTCGCCGTCGACGACGTCCTCGGCGGACGGCTCGCGGTCGAGCACCTCATCGACGCGGGACACCAGCGAGTGGCGTACGTCGGCGGGCCGGAGTCCATCGGACAGGTACGCGACCGTCGCGAAGGCGCAAGGCAGGCCTGGGCCGAAGCCGGACTCCCGCCGGAAGACCTGATCACGCTGTCGTGCGAGGCGCCGACCGTTGCCAGCGGACGCGCCGCCGGTGAGCGACTCGTCGGCCTGTCCGCCCGACGCCGCCCCACCGCCGCGTTCTGCGCCAACGACCTACTGGCCCTGGGGCTGCTCCAGCAGACCATCTCCAGCGGCAGGTCCGTGCCAGGCGACCTGGCCATCGTCGGCTACGACGACATCGAGTTCGCCGCCGCCGCAGCCGTACCCCTGACCTCCGTCCGCCAGCCGCGCCACGACCTCGGCCGCCGAGCCGCCGAACTCCTCCTCGACGAGGTCAACAACCCTTCCCACCAGCACGAGCAGGTCGTCTTCACCCCGGAGCTGGTAGCCCGCGCGTCGACCCTCGGGCGGCC
>NZ_JBOHDN010000067.1:0-15838 GCF_050699375.1 Nocardioides sp.
CGAGTGATCTCGCGGGGGCGCCGACTCGTTCGAGCGGCGGATCAGACGGTGAGCTGAGCCGGCTTCGACTGGTTGGCGACGCGGTTCTCGGCGTCGATGAACCAGGCCAACTGCTCGATGCGGGTGATGATCGCGTGGAGCAGGTCGGCGGTGGTCGGGTCCTCGGAGTCGATGTCGTCGTGGATGTCACGAGCGGTCTTCGAGGTGGCGTAGAGCGCGGCGGCGGCGAGGTCGGCGGCCGTCGCGGTGTCGACCTCGGTCGCCGGGAGCGGCGCGAGGGTGGTGTCCTCGGAGACGGTGCCGGTGCGGCCGTCGGGGAGGATGTAGAGCGCACGCATGCGCTCGGCGACATCGTCGGTGAAGTCGCGGGCGGCGTCGACGACCTCGTCGAGGACGAGGTGCGTGTCGCGGAAGTTCTTGCCCACGACGTTCCAGTGCAGCTGCTTGCCCTGCAGGCTGAGCTCGGTCAGATCGACGAGCAGACGCTGCATCTGGGTCGCGAACGCCGGGCTCGGGATGAACGCGGGGTGCGAGGTGTGGGTGGCGCTGCTCGTGTCGGTCTTCGTGGCCATGTTCGGTGGGTCCCCCTGGATCGGTGTGTCGGCTTCTGGTGTTTGAACAACTCTCCCACGTTTTCTTGAATGATTCCAGAAAGGTAAGTCTTCCCTAAGTTCTCCGCCGTGACTTCCACGGCGCAACCATCGGCTCGGACCACTAGAGTCGAGTCGTGCCGCCAGCCGGAGACGACCCAGCCCCCACCGTCGCGCGGGTCCGCCGGCCGGGGGTCTTCGAGACCCGTCGGCTCAGCGAGGACTCGCAGGTCGCGGCCTGGGAACGACACAACGCCGCCGCGCTGGTCGCGCTCTCGTGCCGGCCCATCGACGCCCACGGCTTCGACGCGCAGGAGGTCAACCTCCAGCTCGACGAGGTCCACCTGGCACGGGTCCGGGCCACGCGCCACCTCGTCGAACGCCCGGCCGCCCTCGTCAAGGAGATGCCCGCCAGGTCGATCGCGGTCTACGCGAGCCTGCGCGGGGAGGCGAACCTCGAGTACGCCGGCCGCCGCAAGGTCATCCGACCCGGGCAGCTGCTGGTGTGCGACGTCGACGAGCCCTTCGTGCGTGGGTTCGGTCACGGGCTGGATGAGCTCGCGGTCAAGGTGCCGCTCGAGACCTTCGCGCTGCGTACGGGGCTGGCCTCGATGCCCTCGCCGCTCGTCGTCGACGCGGGTCCGGGGCAGGACCCTCATGGGCGGGCCCTGGTCCAGATGGTCGGGCGGGCGCTGCGCTCCGACCGTCCGATGCCGGCCGATGAGGGGACGGTCCTCGACCTGGTCTCGGTGATCGCCACGGCCGGGAAGGTGTCGCTGGCCACCGCTCACCGAGCCGCGGCCAAGGCCTTCATCGAGGACCATCTCGCCGACCCCGGACTCTCTGCCACGGGCATCGCCGCAGGCGCCGGGATCTCCGAGCGCCATCTCTCCCGGCTCTTCGCCGACGCCGGCACCAGCGTTCCCCGTCATATCCTCGGCCGCCGCCTCGAGCTCGCCCACTCGATGCTCGCCGCCGGCGCTGACCCACGCATCCGCACCGTCGACGTCGCCGAGACGTGTGGCTTCACCTCCGCCTCGTACTTCTCCCACGCCTTTCGCAAGCGCTTCGGCATCGCCGCCGGAGACGTACGCCGCGCCGCCTGTGCCTGACCCGATCCCCCGAGGCGTCCCCCGCCGGCCGAGGCGTCACCCTTGCAGGCCGAGGCGTCAGCTCTGCAGGCCGAGGCGTCAGCTCTGCAGGCCGAGACGTCACCCCTGCAGGCCGAGACGTCAGTTCTGCAGGCCGAGACGTCAATGCAGTGCCAACTCGACCTGCAGAAGTGACTCTTCGGCCTGCAGAACTGACGTTTCGGCACAAAAGGATGACAAGTCCACCAAAGTCCGATAGTCCTTCCATGCGATTTTCCGCCAACCAGACCCTGCGTCCCACCTGCAGGGGCGGTGGCGGACGACACTCGAACACCCCACTCTCTAAGGAGAAGTACGTGCGCAACGGACTCACCACCGGACGCGGCCTGAGCATGGCCGCCGCCGGTGTCGCAGCGATGGCGCTGACCTTGACCGCCTGCGGGTCGGGCGGCATCGACGACGAAGGCGGTGGCGGGGAGGACACCCTCACCATCGGGTTCGTCTCGACCGAGACCGGCTCCTCGGCGCCGTTCGGCGAGGCGAACAGCTTCGTCGTCGACGAGCTGGAGAGCTACTTCAAGGACAACCCGGTCAAGGCCGGCGACAAGGAGCTCGACGTCGAGATCGTCGTACGCGACGCGCAGAGCGACTCCACGAAGGCCGGGACCGTGGCCGGCGACCTGATCAACAAGGACGGCGCCGACATCATCGTCGCCTCCTCGACGCCCGACATCGTCAACCCGGTCTCGGAGCAGTGCGAGGCGAACTCGGTCCCGTGCATCACCACGGTCGCGCCGTGGCAGCCGTTCGCGATCCGCAGCGGCGACAAGCCGGCCGAGCTGAAGTACAGCTACCACTTCTTCTGGGGCCTCGAGGACGTCTCCACGGTCTACGCCGACATCTGGGGCAAGGTCGCCAACAACAAGAAGGCCGGCGGCCTGTTCCCGAAGGACCCCGACGGCGAAGCCTGGGGCGCCAACTTCCCGGCGCTGACCGAGGCATCGGGCGTGAAGATCGACAACCCGGGCAACTACCCCAACGGCACCAAGGACTTCACCGCCCAGATCAGTGCCTACAAGGGTCACGACGTCCTGGTCGGCGTCCCGATCCCGCCGGACTTCACCACCTTCTGGCAGCAGGCGAAGCAGCAGGGCTACAACCCGAAGGTCGCCACCATCGGCAAGGCGCTGCTCTTCCCGAGCAGCGTCGAGGCGCTGGGCCCGATCGCCCACAACCTCTCCACCGAGGTGTGGTGGACCCCGACGGCACCCTATGAGTCCTCGCTGACCGGCCAGTCCGCGCAGGAGCTGGCCGATGCGTACGAGGAGAAGACCGGCAAGCAGTGGACCCAGCCGCTGGGCTTCGCGCACGCGCTCTTCGAGGTCGCCACCGCGGCGGTGACCGAGGCCGGCTCGACCGATGCCGACGCGATCACCAAGGCGCTGTCCGGGCTCGAGGTCTCCACGGTCGTCGGTGACGTCGCCTGGGGCAAGGACGAGAACGTCCCGCCGTACGTCGCCAAGACCTCCCTCGCGGGTGGCCAGTGGCGTCAGGTCGAGGGCGGAGAGCACCCGTTCGAGCTCGTCGTCGTGCAGAACTCGCTGGCTCCCGACGTACCTCTCGGGGGCAAGCCCGAGGCGCTGAAGTGACCTTCGCCCCATCATCGGGCGAGCCATCGGTCGAGGTCTCCAGCAGCGCGCCGGGCGCGCTGCTGGAGGCCGAAGGCCTGGCCAAGTCCTTCGGCCAGGTCGTCACGGCCCGCTCGGTCTCGTTCCACGTCGACCCGGGCGAGGTGCTCGGCATCGTCGGTCCCAACGGCGCCGGCAAGTCCACTCTGCTCAACCTGGTGACCGGCACGCTCCCGGCCGACGCCGGCAGGATCCGCTTCGAGGGCACCGACATCACCCGCGTGCCGGCCGCGCGTCGCACCGCCTTCGGGATCGGACGTACGTTCCAGATCCCCCGCCCCTTCGAGGGCCTGACCGTCTTCGAGAACGCGCTGGTCGGGTCGACCTTCGGTGCCCGCAAGCACCGTCGTGAGGCGAGCACCCGGGCCTGGGAGGCCCTCGAGACGGCCGGACTGACCCATCTGGCGAACACTCCCGCGGGCTCGCTGCGGCTGCTCGACCGCAAGCGGCTCGAGCTCGCCCGCGCGATGGCCACCCAGCCGCGCCTCCTGCTCCTCGACGAGATCGCCGGCGGGCTCACCGAGCACGAGCTGCCCGCACTGATCGAGACCATCGCCGCCATCCGTGACAGCGGCACCGGCGTCGTCTGGATCGAGCACATCGTGCACGCGTTGCTGCAGGTCGTGGACCGGTTGATGTGTTTGGCCCAAGGTGACGTCGTCGCCACCGGCGACCCGCGCGAGGTGATGGCCTCGGACGCGGTCGCCGCCGTCTATCTCGGCTCCCCGGATCTGGAGGAGGACCGATGACCCTGCTCGAAGTCGACGCGATCGACGTGAGCTACGGAGACTTCCGGGCGCTCCACGGCATCACCCTGAGCCTCGCCGAGGGCGAGACCCTCGCCGTGATCGGCGCCAACGGCGCCGGCAAGTCGACGCTGCTGAAGACCATCGCCGGCCTGCTCCGTCCGAGCGCCGGTCAGATCCGTCTCGACGGCCGCGACATCTCCCGCACCCCCGCCCACCGGCGGGTCCGCGAGGGCATCGCGCTCACGCCGGAGGGCCGGAGGATCTTCGGCTCCCTCACCGTCGAGGAGAACCTCCAGGTCGGCGCGTACGGCCGCCGGCCGGGCCCCTGGAACCTCCAGACCGTCTACGCCGCCTTCCCGCTGCTCGTGCAGAAGAGGACGAGTCGTGGCGTCCATCTCTCCGGCGGTGAGCAGCAGGCGACCGCGATCGGCCGGGCGCTGATGTCCAACCCGAAGCTGCTCCTGCTCGACGAGGTCTCGCTCGGGCTCGCGCCGGTGGTGATCGCCGACATCTACAAGGCGCTGCCGACGATCACCGAGAAGGGGACGACCGTGCTCGTGGTCGAGCAGGACCTCACCCAGGCGCTGACCGTCGCCGACCGGGTGCAGTGCCTCCTCGAGGGCCGCACGGTCCTCGAAGGAGCCAAGGACGACGTCACCCGCGAGCAGGTCCAGGCGGCGTACTTCGGTGTCGACGAGAAGGAGGCCGACTGATGGACTGGATCAACGCGGTCCTGCAGGGACTCCTCCTCGGCGGGCAGTATGCGCTCCTCGCCTGCGGACTGAGCCTCATCTTCGGGGTGATGCGCATCGTCAACCTCGCCCACGGCGTGCTCGCCGTCGCGTCGGCCTATCTCGCCCTCTGGCTCGTCGACCTGACCGGCATCGCACCGTTCCTCACGGTCGTCATCGTGATCCCGGTGCTCGCCGCGGTCGGCTACGCGATCCAGCGCGGACTGTTCAACCCGGCGCTGCGCCACGGCGAGCTGAGCCCGCTGCTGGTCTCCTTCGGCCTGGCCGTCATCGGCGCCAACCTGCTCCAGGAGCTCTTCACCGCCGACACCCGCAAGATCTCGATCGGTGCGCTGTCGACGTCGTCGGTCGAGCTCGGTGGCCTGCGGCTCGGCGTCTTCTCGCTGCTCACCCTCGTGGTCGCGGTCGGCGTCATCGTCGGGCTGCAGCTCTACCTCTCCCGCACCCGCATCGGCCGCGCCATGCGCGCGGCCAAGGACGACCCCGAGGCGGCCACGCTCATGGGGATCGACGAGAGACACATGTACGCGCTGGCCACCGCGATCGCGATCGGGACCGTGGCTCTGGCCGGTGTCTTCCTAGGCATGTCGACGCAGTTCAGCCCGACGTACGGGGATCTGGTTCTCATCTTCGCCTTCGAGGCGGTGATCATCGGTGGCCTCGGCTCGCTGTGGGGCACGCTTCTGGGTGGTCTGGTGCTGGGTGTCGCTCAGACCGTCGGCGCTCAGATCGACCCGGCCTACGGCGTGCTCGCGGGTCACCTGGTCTTCCTGGTCGTGCTCCTGTTCCGGCCCCAAGGCCTGCTCCCGAAGGCGGTCGCCGCATGAACGTGAACACCAAGGAACGCACGACAACCCCGAAGGTCGTACGCGGCGGCCGGTCCTCGCTCGTGGGCGGAGGCCTGCTGGCCGCGCTGGTGGTCTTCCTGGCCGCGGCGCCGTGGTTCGCGTTCAGTCCGGGCGACGTGACGAACCTGGTCACGCTCTTCGCGCTGATCATCCTCGGCACGACCTGGAACCTGATGGCCGGCTACGGCGGCCTGGTCTCCATCGGCCAGCAGGCGTTCATCGGCGCGGGCGGGTATGCCGTGATCAAGCTCGCCGACGTCGTCGGACTGCCGATCCCGGTGGCGGTCGTGGCGGCCGGCGTGGTCTGCGCGGCGCTGGCGATCCCGACCTCGTTGCTGCTGTTCCGGCTGGTCGGAGGCTACTTCGCGATCGGTACGTGGGTGGTGGCGGAGGTCTTCAAGCTGGTCACCCAGGAGCTCCCCGGCTTCGGCGGCGGCTCGGGCCTCTCGCTCACCGCCTTCCAGGGCGTCGACCGGGTGACCCGGATCGCGACCGTCTACTACCTGGCGCTCGTGCTGGCCGTGCTCGTCGTGGTCGCGACGTACGTCCTGATGCGCTCGCGCGTCGGGCTCGGCCTGACCGCGATCCGTGACGACTCGACCGCGGCGGCGTCCCTCGGCGTCGCGGTGCGGCGCTCACGGCGGATCGTCTATGTGGCGGCATCGGGAGGCGCCGGGCTGGCCGGCGCACTGATCGCGATCAACGGCCTGCGGGTCTCACCGGACTCGGTCTACTCGGTCCAGTACACCGCGTTCATGATCTTCATCGTGGTCATCGGCGGACTGGGGACGATCGAGGGGCCGATCCTGGGCGCCGTGATCTTCTTCGCCCTGCAGCAGCTGCTCGACTCGTACGGCACCTGGTATCTCATCGCGCTCGGCGTGGTCGCCATCGTGGTCGTGCTGGTGGCGCCCAAGGGTCTGTGGGGTCTGGTCTCGCGCGGGCGCTACGAGGTGTTCCCGGTTATCCACAGGGTTGTCCACAGGTGAGCAAGTCTGTGGAGTTCGAGTGTGATCTATTCCTAGGTCGGAGGGCATGGACCTGGGGATACTCGCGAGTAACATTGGCTCGGTGACCCAGACCCCCACGTCCATCACCGAGGCCTACGCCGTCGAGCGTGCCGAGGGCACCAGCTTCACCCTGACCGTGGCCCGCGCGGCGGACCCGGAGGCACCGACCCTGCTGATCGTGCCGGCGATGGGCATGCCGGCCGGCTACTACGACAAGCTGGTCGCTGCCCTCGCGGAGGCCGGGCTCAACGTCGGGCGCATGGAGCAGCGCGGTCACGAGGAGCTCGGCGGCAGGACCGCGGGCTGGTCCTACGACTTCGGCTACGCCGACCTCGTCGACGACATCAGTGCTGCCGTCGACCGCCTCGGCGAGCTGATCCCGGCGTCTGCCGGTGCTGCGTACGTCCTCGGGCACAGCCTCGGCGGGCAGGTCGCGAGCGCCTATGCCGCGCTGAACCCGGACAAGGTCGCCGGCGTCGTCTATGTCGCTTCCCAGACTCCCTACTGGCGCAACTACGGCCCGAGCTTCCTGGTCGCCAGCCAGGTGATGGGCGTCGTCGGCCAGGTCGTTGGCCACTTCCCCGGCAAGCAGCTCAAGTTCGCCGGGCGCGAGGCCAGGACGCTGATGCGGGAATGGTCCGGGTACGCCCGCACCGGCCGTCTCCGCTACCGGCGCACTCGCTTCGGGCAGCTCCTCGACGTCACCCCCGCGATGCGCGCGCTCGAGAAGCCGGCGCTGATCGTCTCCATCGAGGGTGACTGGCTGGCGCCCAGCTCGACCGTCGACGAGATCCATCGTCGGATGCCGGGTCTCGAGGTCGCGCGGGTCCACCTGGACGAGCCTGGAATCGACCACTTCAAGTGGGCCCGGCGCCCGGACTCGACGATCGCGGCGATCCTGGACTGGCTCCCGGGTACGCATTTCCGCCATCCCCTGGACCCTGCCGTTGAAGGGACAGCAGCGGGGCGGTAAGACTCATCTGAGGCTGCGCACTCCCACCCCACCGCGGTCTCGGAAAGGTGAGAACATGCCAGTCTTCGACGACGGCCAGCAGGAGACCGAGGTCCCCGAGACCGAGGACGTGGTGACCACCGACGTCCTCGTCGTCGGCTCCGGTCCGGCCGGCGCGTCCGCCGCGCTCTTCCTGAGCGAGCTCGGCGTGGACAACATCATGATCACGAAGTACCGCTGGACCGCGAACACCCCGCGTGCGCACATCACCAACCAGCGCGCGATGGAGATCTTCCGCGACCTCGGCATCGAGGACCAGGTGCTGGCCGACGCGACCCCGCACGAGCTGGTCGGTGACACCGTCTTCTGCACCAGCATCGCCGGCGAAGAGATCGGCCGGATCCGTACGTGGGGCACACGCCCCGACCGCGAGGGCGACTACCAGCTGGCGTCGCCGTGCCTGACCGTCGACATCCCGCAGACCTACCTGGAACCGATCCTGGTCCGCAACGCGACCGAGCGCGGCACCCAGACCCGGTTCTCCACCGAATACCTCTCCCACACCCAGGACGACGACGGCGTCACCACGATCGCCCGCGACCGGCTGACTGGGCACGAGTACAAGATCCGGTCGAGGTTCCTCATCGGTGCCGACGGCGCCCGCACCCAGGTCGGCGCGGACATCGAGCTGCCCAGTGAGGGCGCGATGGACATCGCCGGCTCGATGAACATCACCTTCAAGGCCGACCTCTCCGAGCTGGTGGACCATCGCCCCTCCGTCCTCTACTGGGTCATCCAGCCCGGCTCGAACGTCGGCGGCATCGGCACCGGCCTCGTACGCATGGTCCGGCCGTGGGACGAGTGGCTGATCGTGTGGGGCTACGACATCAACCAGCCGCCGCCGGAGCTGACCGAGGAGTACGCCACCGGCGTGATCCGCGACCTGCTCGGCATGCCCGACCTCGAGCCCGACGTGACCGGCTACTCGCTGTGGGGCGTCAACGAGTGGTACGCGACCCACCTGCAGAAGGGCCGCGTCTTCTGTGCCGGCGACGCGATCCACCGGCACCCGCCGTCGAACGGGCTCGGCTCCAACACCTCGATCCAGGACTCCTACAACCTGGCCTGGAAGCTGGCCGCGGTGCTGCAGGGCTATGCCGAGCAGTCGCTGCTGGACTCCTACTCCGCCGAGCGTGCCCCGGTCGCCAAGCGCATCGTGACCCGGGCCAACCAGTCCGGCCGTGAGTTCGGGGAGCTCTTCGAGGCGCTCGGTGTCGTCGGGCTGGAGGGGGAGGACATGGCCAAGGCGATCGAGGAGCGCAAGGCCAACACCCCCGAGGGCGCCGCCAAGCGCGCCGCGCTGGTCACGGCGATGGAGCGGAAGAACTACGAGTTCAATGCCCACGGTGTCGAGCTCGGCCAGTTCTACGAGTCCGACGCGATCGTCTCCGACGGCACCCGGCCCGCGCCGAGCGTCGACGAGGACCTCTACCACCAGATGTCGACCTCTCCCGGTGCCCACCTCCCACACGCCTGGGTCGGCGACAACGTGGCCAAGCACGCGATGCAGGACCTCGCGCCCTACACCCGGTGGACGCTGATCACCGGGGTCGCCGGTGAGGTGTGGGAGGACGCGGCCGCCGCGGTCAGGTCCGAGCTCGGGATCCCGCTCGAGACCGTCGTGATCGGCCCCGGACGCCCCGTCACCGACCTCTACTTCGACTGGGCCAAGCTGCGCGAGGTCGAGGAGTCGGGCGCGATCCTCGTACGCCCCGACAAGCACGTCGCCTGGCGCGCCATGTCGCTTCCGGAGGACCCGGGCGCTGCCCTGGGTGCCGCGGTCGCGACCCTGGTGGGCAAGGCCTGAGTCACCGGCTGAGCGGGGGAACGATGAACTTCATGCACGAGTCGCTGCCGCAGCGGGTCCGCTTCGCCACCGGCGAGGCGGCCGCCGCGGTGGCGGCCGAGATCGACGAGCTGGGCGCGCGGCGGGCGATGGTCATCGCGTCCGCGCGCGAGGCCGAGGCCGCGGCCCGGATCACCTCCGGGATCCCGGTCGCGCTGCGCCATGACGAGGTCGTGATGCATGTCCCGGTCGACGTCGCCGAGCGCGCCCGCGAGCAGGCGGCCGAGGCCGGTGCCGACGCGATCGTATGCGTCGGTGGCGGGTCCACGACCGGCCTCGCCAAGGCGATCGCGCTCACCACGGGGCTGCCGATCGTGGCGGTCCCGACGACGTACGCCGGCTCCGAGGCGACCAACGTGTGGGGGCTCACCGAGGGCGGGACCAAGAGGACCGGCGTCGACCCGCGCGTGCTGCCCCGGTCGGTCGTCTACGACGCGTCGCTGCTCGCCACGCTGCCCGGTGAGCTGGCCGTCGCCAGCGGCCTGAACGCGTTGGCGCACTGCGTCGACGCGATGTGGGGTCCGCGGGTCGACCCGATCGACCAGGTCTTCGCGGTCGAGGGGATCCGGGGGCTCGCCGCCGGTCTGCCGCTGGTCGCCGCTGCGGCGGAGAGTGTCGAGGGGATCGAGAAGACCCTCTACGGTGCCTACCTGGCGGCGGTGTCGTTCACCTCGGCCGGGTCGGGGATGCACCACAAGATCTGCCACGTGCTCGGCGGCATGTTCAACCTGCCCCACGCCCAGACCCACGCGGTCGTGCTCCCGCACGTGCTCGCCTTCAACGCGCCGTCCGCACCCGAGGCGGAGGCGCGGATGGCCTCGGCCTTCGGGGCGCCGACTGCCGTCGATGGGCTCGCGGGGCTGCGTACGGCATTGTCGTCGCCGAAGGCGCTCGCGGACTACGGCATGCCCGAGGGCGGCATCGCCGAGGCGGTCGGCCCGATCCTGGCCGCCATCCCGGACAACAACCCGACCCCGGTCACCGAGGAGAACCTGACCGCGCTGCTGACCGCGGCGTGGTCGGGAGAACACCCCACGACGTCCTCGCTTCGCTCCGGGCGCCGCGGGGACCCCGAAAAGTCAGAGGAGAGCAGATGAGCGACGCAGCAGAGGTCTCAGCGCAGCAGCAGGAGGTCGAGGCGAGGCTCGTCGACACGGTCGTGGCTTCCTTCGACGCCTGCGAGGACCCTCGCCTGAAGCAGGTCATGGTCTCGCTGGTGAAGCACTTGCACGGCTTCATCCGCGACGTACGCCTCACCGAGGAGGAGTGGGGCGCCGCCATCGAGTTCCTGACGAAGGCCGGTCACATCACCGACGACGTACGCCAGGAGTTCATCCTCCTCTCCGACACCCTCGGCGCCTCGATGCAGACGATCAACATCAACAACGAGGCGTACGCCGACGCGACCGAGGCCACGGTCTTCGGCCCGTTCTTCGTCGAGGACTCTCCGGCCATCGAGCTCGGTGGGGATATGGCCTTCGGGGCTCCTGGCGAGCCGTGCTGGGTCTCCGGCACGGTCACCTCGACGGACGGGAAACCCCTGGCCGGAGCCCGGATCGAGGTCTGGGAGGCGGACGAGGACGGGCTCTACGACGTCCAGTACGACGCGGGGAAACGAGCCGCCCGGGCACATCTCTTCTCGGACGCCGACGGTGCCTACCGGTTCTGGGGGCTGACGCCGACGCCCTACCCGATCCCCGACGACGGGCCCGTCGGCAAGATACTGACCGCGGTCGGGCGCTCGCCGCTGCGGGCCTCGCACCTGCACTTCATGGTCACCGCGCCGGAGTGCCGAACCCTGGTCACCCACATCTTCCCCGAGGGTGATCCGATCGGCTGGAAGGACACCGTCTTCGGGGTCAAGGAGTCGCTGATCAAGAGGTTCGAGCAGCAGCCTGCCGGGACCCCGACCCCGGACGGTCGCGTCATCGAGGGCACCTGGTCGAAGGTCGTCTTCGACATCGTCCTCGCGCCCGGGGACGCCTAGGTCTCCGGTGCCGGGTCAGTCGGTGCCAGATTCGGGGATGGACTCGGGGATGGACACCGAGAGGGAGTCGAGGATCGAGGTGATGCTCTGCTCGGTGCCCGGCTTGTCGAGCCCGGCGTCGTGGAGGATGCCGGTGCCGTCCTCGTGCTCGAGGAGGGCGAGCAGGATGTGTTCGGTGCCGACGTAGGAGTGCTCGAGGCGGAGGGCCTCGCGGAAGGTCAGCTCGAGAACCTTCTTGGCGTCGGAGCTGAACGGGATCATCTCGCCGACCTCGCCGTAAGGAGCCGGCGTAGCGGCGGTCGCCGCGTCGTGAACCGCGTCGAGGGTCACGCCCTGACCCTTGATCGCGTGGCCCGCGACACCCTCGGGCTCGGTGAGGAGCCCGAGCACGAGATGCGGGACGCCGGTCTCGGCGTTGCTCGCCTTCCGGGCCTCCGCCTGGGCGCTGACCACCACCGTGCGGGCACGCGGGGTGAACTTGGCGAAGCCGGCGTTCGGGTCGAGCGACTGGTCGGTGGCGCCTGCCTTGGGGACGTACCTCTTCTGGGCCGCCTGCTTCGTCACCCCCATCCGGGTGCCGATGTCGGTCCAGGACGCGCCGGAGCGGCGGGCCTGGTCGACGAAGTGCCCGATCAGGTGGTCGGCGACCTCGCCCAGGTGCTCACCGACGAGCATCGCGTCGGCCAGCTGGTCGAGAGGCTCGTCGCGAGCCTTCTTGATCGAGTCGATCAGGGTGTCGAGTCGGACGGCCTTGAGGCCGGGGTCTGCGTCGCGAGGAGAAGTCATGCGTCAACCATAGGTTGACGATGATGCGGCGTCAACTGTGAGTTGACGCCCGCGGGAGGGGTAACAGGGTGTTCGCTCGTGTAGCAGCATGCTGCAGCACGTTCGTACCCGAGCGAACACCGTGTTACCCCGGGCGACGAGCGGATGCTGCACTCCGCGAAAATGCGAGCAGGCCGCCATCCATGCGGATGACGGCCTGCTGCGTACGAACGTTGGTCAGGCGTTGGAGATCTGGATCATCTCGTCGCGCGGGACGACCTTGATCCGCTCGCGGCCCTGGGCCTCGCCGCTGGACCGCTCGTGGTTGTCGAGCTTCTCCCAGCCCTCGATGGTGGTGAACTCGACACCCTTGCCGGAGAGGTGCTCGAGGACCGCCGCGGGCGAGCCGAGCTCGGGCTCCTGCAGCGACTCGAGGTCGTGGAGGAGGTTGTCGATGGTCTCCTTGGCGTCGGACTTGGTGTGGCCGATGAGGCCGACCGGTCCGCGCTTGACCCATCCGGTGACGTACGTCCCGCCGAGGTGCTCGCCGTTGAGGTCGAGGACCCGGCCGCCGGCGTTCGGGATGACCCCGTTCTCGCCGTCGAAGGGCACGTCGGGCAGCGCCTCGGAGAGGTAGCCGACCGCGCGGTAGACCGCCTGGACCGGGGTGTCGGTGAACTCGCCGGTGCCGGTGACGGTGCCGTCGCCGTTGTATTCGGTCCTCTCGCTGCGCAGCGCGACCACGTGACCGTCCTCGCCGAGGATCTCGACGGGGTTCTGCATCATGTGGATGACGATCTTGTGGGGCTTCTCGCCGGCGGGCGCCTCCATGTACTTCAGGAGGATGTCGGCCACCAGCTTCGTCGCCTTGTGGCTCTGGATCGCCTTCTCGCCGGCCTCGTCGATCTCGAAGCCCTCCTCGGTGACGACCACGTCGACCGAGGGAGAGTGGGACAGCTCGCGCAGCTCCATCGGGGTGAACTTGATGTGCGCGGGGCCGCGGCGAGCGTAGACGTGGATCGTCTTGGCCTTGTTCTTCTTCAGGCCCTGGTAGACGTTGTCGGAGACCTCGGTGACCAGCTGCTCGTCGGCCGGCTTGGCCAGCATGCGGGCGACGTCGAGCGCGACGTTGCCGGCGCCGAGGACGGCGACCTCCTCGGCCTCTAGCGGCCACTCGCGTGTGACGTCCGGGTGCCCGGCGTACCAGGAGACGAAGTCGGCCGCCCCGTACGCCTCGGGCAGATCGACGCCCGGGATCTTCAGGTCGCGGTCGGCCATCGCGCCGGTCGCGAAGATGACAGCGTCGTAGAACCGGTTCAGGTCGTCGAGCTTGAGGTCGGTGCCGAAGTCGACATTGCCGATGAACCGGATGCTGTCCTGGTTCAGAACACGCTTGAGCGCCTTGATGATCTCCTTGATCCGTGGGTGGTCAGGAGCCACGCCGTAACGGACCAGGCCGTACGGAGCAGGGAGGCGCTCGATGACATCGACGCGCGCACCAGGGTGCTCCTTCGTGAGGATGTCGGCAGCGTAGATGCCGGCCGGGCCGGCACCAACGATCGCAACGCGGATGTCACGCATAAGGGAGTTCAACCTTCCGTGGATGTACTAAGGCAAGCCTAAAGGGGGTCCTGTAACCCCTCCGAATCCGTTCCACCAGTTGGTTACGTGGGTGTACGTGGCCTTCACGCTCAATTCTAGAACGTGTTCTTGTTTTGCGGGGATGGGAGGAAGTGATCTCGGACACGTATGCCGCTTCTGGGGGCGGCTGTTGCTCGTGGTGCTGTTTGCCGCCGACCCTTTCCTGCAGGGTGTTCTCGTCGGCCCCGGAGTAAAGGACGGCCTTCGGCCGCCGGCTTCGCCGGCCGCTATCGCGGTCATCTCGACAAGCTCGACACATCGCCTTGACACCGGGAGCCGTCGAGAATTTTGGCTGTCTACAGGGTCGCCGGCGGGGTTTGGCGCGACTTCTTTGGTTGAGCACGGGCTTGGGGACGATGGTCGGTGGGTCCTCCCTGGGAAGGTTGTCGCGGGTGCCTGCACAAGACGAGGACACCTTGTGAATCGTTCACAAACTCCGCGCCGGTTGTCGAGCGCCGCCGGTGGTCGAGCACCGCCGGTGGTCGGGCCGCCGGTGGTCGAGCTTGTCGAGACCACCTTTGATGCAGGCTCGCGAAATTTGGCTGGTAGACGTTCGGCTGGGCGGCTGGGCGGCTGGGCGGCTGGGCGGCTGGGCGGCGGGGCGGCGGGCCGAGACGCCCTCATCTGTAGGGACACCCCACTCCAGGGGCGGTCCCCGACTCCGGCGGGGCGTGGGGAAACTCCATCAGGGTGGGGAGATGTCCGCAGCGATGGGGAAGTCCGGGACCAACCCCTATCTCGACACACTCGGGGGCCGATCGTCACCCGGGTCGGAGACCGCTACGCACCCTCGCGCGGCGTGGCCGCAGCACTGCTGAAACGCCGGGCACTTGGAGTGTCCGACTGGACCGCTGCGCGGACACGCAGACACTTCCGGCTTTCCGGCGAGGATCCAGACCGGAGTGGGGCTGGTCCGTACGCGGCGACATTGGGTCCGACCTCCGGCCGAATTCGGTGCGCTGTTCTCGACGGGGCCGGTCTAAGGGCGGCGCGTGAACCTGATCGTGCCGTCGGGTAGCCGCTCATGAGTGAACCCCGGAGCATGGGCCAGACGGTGATGATGGGGACACAGCAGGACCCCGTCCTTCAGGTCGGTCTTCCCGCCTAAGGCCCAGGCTTGGAGGTGGTGGGCGTCGCACCATTCCGGTGGCATGTCGCAGCCTTCGGCTTGGCAGCACTTCTGCTGGAGCCGGAGTGCTTTGCGTTGGATGGGCTGGAAGAACCTGCTGTCGCGGCCGGCGTCGAGGCCCCGGCCATCACAACCCAACACCCAGGGGATGATGGTGGCGTTGCAGGCCAACTTCCGGGCTTCCGCCGCGCTGCTGGTGGACCCGTTGGTCTCGTCGAAACCGAGCAGCGCGGAGCCGACGTCTTTGCGGAGCTCGGCGAGGCTGATTACGACGTTGACCACGGTCGCGTCCCCGCCGTGCCTGGGGAGGGCGTCGGGGTCGATGGTCTCGATCAGCCGTGCGAAGCCTTGTCCCATGAGTCGCTCCCACGGCGGCAACGGGGCACCTTTGGCCACCAGTCGCTGTTTGCGGGGTTGGGCCCAGGCCTCGACCTGGGTCTTGAACCGGGCACCGATCGAGACCGGGAGGACGCCGTCGAACCCGATGGTCCCATCGCCGTTGTTCCAGACCCTGAGTGCGGTCTTCTGCAGGGCCTGTTCCTCCTCGGCGAGCAGCGCCTTCGCTTCGGCGTCTTCGAATCGGGCGGGGTCGATCTCGGCCAGGATCCGTTTCCCGACGATCCGGAGCTCGTTGGCGGTCAGTGTGGTGGCGTAGTCGACCAGCAGCTTCTCGGCGAGGGTCAGGTCCTCGGTGGTGGCGATGGGGTTGGCTTCGATGTCGGCGAGGGTC
>NZ_JBOHDN010000068.1:0-20944 GCF_050699375.1 Nocardioides sp.
CCGAGCGCTCGCCACGCCCAGCCGGTCAGTGGCGTACGCAGCCCGAGGTTGTCGAAGAGCATCCGCACGTCGGCGAAGAGATGCCGCCGGAACGCGGCGGCCTGAGGTCCAGAGCCCCAGACCTCGCGAACGACCGAGTCGGGCAGGCCCATCAGGTCCCGGTCGGCGCGCGAGGGGATGATGATCGCGTCGGAGCCGATGCGCATCGCCAGAGGGGTGAGCAGGCCGAGGGCGACGCGGGAGACCGGGTTGAGGTCAGGAGCGTGCTCCTCGAGCCAGGCGTGCGCGAACCCGATGTGGCGGGCCTCCTCGGCGATGTGGATTGCCATGATCCGATCGAGGAGCGGGTGGGTGCCTCCGGAGCGCATGACGTCCTTCTGCACGTGGTCGATCGGCTCCTCGCCGGCCAGGATGATGGCGAAGAAGAGGGCCGGGTAGAGCCCGCCGAGATGTCCCACGAGGGGGATGATCCGCATCAGCCATTCGGGTGCGCCGGCGACGTCGGGGCAGGCCCGGTTGGTGAACTCCTGGAACATCTGGATGTGGTGGGTCTCCTCGGTGAGCTCGTGCATGAAGTAGCGGAACTCGGGGTCGCCGTTGTCGACGCCCATCAGGAACTGGGTGCCGCCGAGGAGCAGCAGCTGCTCGAACTGGGAGCCGGTCTTCACGATCGCGGTCAGGCGGTGCCGGCCGACCTCGATCTGTCGGGCCCTCGACAGGGACTGGTACCACGGGTGGGCGCCGAGCAGATCGAGAGGCGGCAGGATCCAGCGCTCGTCATCCGCGCCGAAAGCCATCTCGGGGGCGTCCCAGTCGATGTCCTTGAACGCGTTGAAGTACTTCTCGACCGATGCCTCCGACAACGTACGCAGCGTCTCGTCATACGCCTGGCGGCCGTGTGGTCGGGGCGCTATCACCCGGGCCGGGGTGCTGGCGACCGCACCCATGTAGCCACCGATCGAGCGGAGTGTCTGCTGCACAACCATCTGAGCCTCCTTGCGTGCCGTTGATACGTCACCAAGGTACATGGGATCTGTGTCCCGGGAACAGGTCCTGGGCGTGTCCCGCTCAGCAGATCTCGGCGGCGAGGGCCTTGCGTACCCCGGTGATCAGGTCCTCCGGCGTCCGGGCCCGACGGTCGAAGGTGGTGCGCGCGGTGTGTGCGCCCTGCTCGTCGACCCACTGGAACTCGAACCCGTCGGCACAGAGTCCGGTGATCTGGGCGGCGAGGACGCTGTCCACCGGGACGTACGACCTGGTGGCGACCACCTCGCGAAGATCGTCGCCGTGGTGGTTGTTGAGGTGATCCTGGTTGCGGTGGAGCACGCCGTCGTTGAGGTCGAGACCCGGATCGGTGAAGGCGTCGAGCGGGATCCGGGTGGCCTCGCCGCCGGGGTGGATGAGCATCACGTTGGCGACGTCCATGACGACCTCCTCCCACTCCGTCTCGCAGCAGGTGCAGGCATCGGTCCGCATCCAACGGAGCGTGCCGGTGAGCCGGACCGCGTCGCCACTGCCGAGGCGATGTGTCGAGCCTGTCGAGATGCGATGTATCGAGCCTGTCGAGATGGCGCCCTGGAGGACCAGCACCACGTGGCTGCCGCGGCGGCCGGCGTACGCCATGCGCTGCTCGGGCGGACACAGGAAGGTCGGGCGTCCGCCGTCGTCGGCGAACCCCTGCATCTCCAGCTCCTCCATCGAGTAGGGGATGCCGTCGATCACCACGCTGCCCCCGCGGGGGCAGGACAGGATGCTGCGGGCAGTGCGGGCGGTCGTATCCATGGCACCTCCATGTTTAGGTAAGGCTTACCTAAACATGATCGGAGTGGATCGAGCAAGAGACCCTGCCCACATCGGGTGGCGCGCCACTTCAGATCGTGAACTATCCGGCATGTCGGGGCGGGGCTAGCGTCGAGGTGATCCGGCCGACCGGCCGGACCTTCTCGGGCTCACGAGAGGGGGATTCACCAATGACCGTCACCGATGTTGACACCGACAAGCTGATGGCCTTCGTCTTCAGGGCAGTCGACGAAGTGGGCGCCACGCTCAATGCCGCGCTGGTCGTCATGGGCGACAAGCTCGGCTACTACCGCGACCTTGCCGCCAACGGCCCGTCCACGGCCGAGGAGATGGCGCGGCGTACCGGCACCGTCGAGCCCTACGCCAGGGAGTGGCTGCGGGCGCAGGCTGCCGGCGACTACCTGACGTACGACGCCGAGACCGACCGCTTCACGCTTCCCGCCGAGCAGGCGGTGGCGCTCACCGTGGAGGACAGCCCGGCCTTCCTGCCGGGGTTCTTCCAGATCGCTCTGGGGACCGTGCACGACACCGCGCACATCATCGAGGCGGCGCGGATGGGCACGGGTGTCGCCTGGGGCGACCACGACACCGACGTGCACAACGGTTGCGAGCGCTTCTTCCGCCCCGGCTACAACGCCAACCTCATCCCGGCCTGGCTGCCCGCGCTCGAGGGCGTGGTGCCGAAGCTGGAGGCAGGTGCGACCGTCGCCGACGTCGGCTGCGGTCACGGGGCCTCGACGATCCTGATGGCGCAGGCCTACCCGCGCTCGACCTTCGTGGGGTACGACACGCACGGCCCGTCCATCGAGATGGCCCGCAAGCGCGCCGCCGACGCCGGCGTCGCCGACCGGGTGCGCTTCGAGACGGCCACGGCCCAGTCGTTCGGTGGTGAGGGCTATGACCTCGTCACGATGTTCGACTGCCTGCATGACATGGGCGACCCGGTGGGGGCCGCCCGTCAGGTTCGCGCCCGGCTTGCCGACGGTGGCACCTGGATGGTCGTCGAGCCGAAGGCCGGCGACCGGGTGGAGGACAACTTCAACCCCGTCGGCCGGGCCTACTACGGCTTCTCGACGCTGTTGTGCACGCCCGGGTCGGTCTCTCAGGAGGGCGCCGCGGCGCTCGGCACGCAAGCCGGTCCCGCCCGGATCCGGCAGGTGACCGGCGACGGCGGGTTCGGCTCCTTCCGGACGGTGGCCGAGACGCCGTTCAACCTGGTCTACGAGGTCAGGGCCTGAGGCCGCTCGCAGCCGTGGGATCGTCTGGTCAGACCCTGACCAGACGATCTCGCCCGGCGACCATCGCCGAGACCACCAGCCCGGCGGCGGCGAGCCAGACCGGGATCATCGCCAGGGTCCAGGAGCCGGTGGCGCCCTGGATCAGTCCGACCAGGAACGGGCCGGAGGCGCCGACGATGTACCCGAGCAGCTGCATCATCGCCGAGAGCCGGGCCGCGACGTGGTCGTCGGCGCTGCGCAGGACCAGGATCGTGAAGGCGTACGAGATGCCCATGCCCTGCACGATCCCGCCGGCCACGCACCAGACCGGCCACAGGCCAGGGGCGACGACGAGACCCAGAACCATGACCAGCCAGGCCACGCCGATCGTCACGCCCAGGGCGCGCTGGTCGCGCCCTCGGTGGATCAGCACCGGCACCAGCAGGGTGCCGGGGATGCCCAGGACCTGGAAGAGCGACATCGCGAGGCCGGCATCGGCCAGGCTCAGCCCGGCCGTGTCGCGCAGCAGCGTCGGCATCCAGGCGGTCACCGCGTAGTAGGTCACCGACTGCAGTCCGAGGAAGGCCGTGACGGCCCAGGCGACCGGATTCGTACGCAGCCCCGTGCCCGTCCCGCGCGAGCGCGGCGCCGTCGGGGTCGTCGGGCCGGAGAGTGAGCGGCGCCCCTGGGCGGCCGGCCGGGCCAGCGCCACCGCTGCCACCACGCCCAGGACCGCCCACACGGCGAGGGCATGTCGCCAGCCCAGCCATACGGCCAGCGCCGGGGTCAGGGCGGCGGCGAGGGCCGCGCCGGTCGACAACGACGCGGTCGAGACCCCGGTGATCCGTCCCGCCGCCGACCCGAAGTCACGTTTGATCGCGACCGGCATCAACACGTTGCCGACCGTCATCGCCAGGCCGAGGAGAACGGTCGTGCCCAGGAGCAACCAGGTGCCGGCGTACGGGCGGATCACGGTGGCCAGTGCGATGACCAGACAGCCGAGGAGCAGCGCCCGATAGATCCCCAGCCGGCGGCCCAGCCACGCGGCTCCGGGGGCGCCGAGCGCGAAGCAGAGGACCGGAAGGCTGGTCAGCAGCCCCGCCGCAGCCGATGACATGTGCAGGTCGGCGCGGATGTCGGGGAGCAACGGGGAGACCGCCGCGATCGATCCGCGCAGGTTGAGGCCCACCAGGAGGATCACGGCGAGCAGGCCGTACCTGAACCCGGTCTCTCGACCCATGGACTCGTTCCTCCTGCCGTAGGTCGAGGGCTCGGTCCGACCATGAAAATAGCGCGGACGGGGTCTTGTGCCGTCACCGGCACGTCCCTACGGTCGAGGCAACCACAGGTTGTGACCCGAGTCACAGATCAACAGATCGAATAGGAGCGCCATGATGCCCGACGTTCTCGCCGACCGCGCCGCCCTCGAGTCCCAGATCGGCGACCGGACCATGGTCGACGTGCTCGCCGAGGTGGTCGCCGAGCGCGGCGCCGAGCCGGCCTTCTCCGACCGGCACACCGCCGACGGCACCGGCTGGCGCACCCTGACCTGGGCGGAGCTGCACCAGCAGGCTCGCGCGGTCGCCGCCGCGTACATCGAGGCCGGTCTCGAGCCGGGGGAGTCGGTCGCGATCATGGCCGCCAACCGCGTCGAGCACGTGATCGCCGACCTGGCCACGGTGCTCGCGGGCGGTGTCCCGATCAGCATCTACAACACCCTCGCGCCCGACCAGGTGGGCTATGTCGCCGAGCACGCCGACCCGCGGATCGTGGTGCTGGAGACCGACGACCACGTCGCCCGCTGGGCCCTCGGCCTGAAGCGGGAGGAGGTCGTACGGGTGGTGACGATCGACACCGCGGTCGAGGACGATCCGCGGGCCGTCACCTGGGATGACTTCGTGGCCTCTGGCGCCGAGGCGCTGGCCGGCGTCGGCGACGAGCTGGACGCGCGCGGCGCCGCGGTCACCCCCGACGACACGGTCACGATGCTCTACACCTCGGGCACGACCGGGCAGCCCAAGGGCGTGGTGCTCACCCACCGCAACATCGTCTTCGAGACGACCAGCTCGCTGGCGACCTCCGGCGTCGAGGAGCCTGGGGTGCTGGTCTCCTACCTGCCGTTCGCGCACATCGCCGAGCGGGTCCTGAGCCTCTACATCCCACAGTTCAACGGCGGCCACGTCTACCTCGTCCAGGACCCCGCGCTGCTGCTCGGCACGCTCCAGGAGGTGCACCCGACGAGCTTCTTCGGGGTGCCGCGGGTGTGGGAGAAGATCCGCACCGGCGTCACCGCGCTGCTCGCCGCGGAGACCGACGAGGCCAAGAAGGCCGGCATCGAGAAGGCGATGGCGGTCGGGCTGGCCTACGTCGAGTCGCAGCAGACCGGGCAGACCACCTCACCCGAGCTGCAGGCGCAGTTCGAGCAGATGGACGCGGCGGTGCTCTCGACGATGCGCGCGCTGCTCGGTCTCGACAAGGTCGAGTGGGCGGCCAGCGCGGCCGCGCCGATGCCGATCGAGGTGACGAGGTTCTTCGCCGGGCTGGGGCTCAAGATCTACGACGTCTACGGGATGACCGAGACCACCGGCGCGGCCACCGGCAACGGACCGGACGGGTTCCGGCTCGGCACCGTCGGCCGTGCCCAGCCGGGGATCGAGGTGCGGATCGGCGATGACGGCGAGATCCTGTTCCGCGGTCCGATCATGACCCCTGGCTACGTACGCCGTCCCGAGGCCACCGCAGCGCTCTTCGACGCCGACGGCTGGCTGCACACCGGCGACATCGGCTCGCTCGACGAGGACGGCTTCCTCACCGTGGTCGACCGCAAGAAGGAGATGATCATCAACTCCGCCGGCAAGAACATCGCCCCCTCCAACATCGAGAACCTCCTCAAGGAGAGCCCGCTGGTCGGGCACGCGATGGTGGTCGGGGACGGCCGTTCGTACGTCGTCGCCGTGCTCACCCTCGACGGCGAGGTCGCGCCCGTGGTCGCCGCCAAGCTCGGCGTCGAGGCCGGCTCGCTCGCCGAGCTGGCCCAGCACCCGACGATCCGGGGTGCCGTCGCCAAGGCCGTCGAGGCCGCCAACGCCCGTCTGTCCCGTCCGGAGCAGGTCAAGGCCTTCGAGCTGCTCAGCGAGGAGTGGACCGCCGAGTCAGAGGAGCTCACCCCGACCCTGAAGCTCAAGCGGCGGGTGGTGAGCAAGAAGTACGCCGACGTCATCGACGGGCTGTACGTCGAGGGGTGAGCCGATTCAAGGAGAAGGCGTGCGGTCTCGGAGTCTCGACTACACCCCGCTGACGGAGCGGGCGGGGCTGCGGGGTCGGTTGAGGACGGTGGCCGGCGACAACCTGCTGGTGATCGGCATGACCGTCGGCGTACTCCTGACCGCGGCACCGCATCGGGCATCCCGATCCCGCAGCTCGCCGAGGGTCGTACGCCCGGCGAGCGACCGATGGGTGACCGATGGGCGCGCTCGGGGCGATCGGGCCCACCGTGGCCCTGATCGTCATCGGTGCGCTGGTGATCGCGCGCGCTGAGTCAGACGCGATCTCTCTCGTCCGACCTGCTGACGCTCGACCTAGCCGGTTGCCTGGATCTCGTCGGCGAACGCCATGACCGTTTCTGCTTGCCTGATCGCGGCGGTGAGCTTGGCGTCGGACACGGCCTCGGCCATGTATTGGATCTCCGTCTTGCGGCTGACGACACGCTGGAGTGCTGTCGCGGCCTTCTCTGAGCCCTTGATGGTGCGGAGGAGCGTGTGTGCCTGGGTGTGCTCGCCCTTCCAGACCTGGCCGAGCCGTAATGCGCACGCCGCGTCGGCGGCGGCGAATGCGGCGAGGATCGCTGATGAGGTCGCCGCCGCCCGCTGATAGTCGTCGGTCGCGGACATCTGAGTGATCTCTGCCTGTTCGAGGAAGGCGCGGGCGGCCCTGAGTCGCGTACGGCCATAGGTCTTGTCGACGTCTCGTGTGCTTGCTCGCTTGGCCATCAGGCATGCCGTCCGTGGATGAGCTTCAGGCCGCTGCCCGACAGCGTCATCATCGATGAGGTCACGATGGGGTCGTTGCGCTCTACGGCCGCGGCAAGCTCTTCGGGATCGAGCGCGACGACGTCGCAGGAGTTGCCGGTCCACAGCACGATCCTGTCTCGAAGATCGGCGACCTGATCTTCCCAAAGGTCCGTGCTGTCATCGGCGAGTGCAGGGCGGACGATCAGCAGGTCGATGTCTGAGTCTGCATCCGAGGAACCCTGTGCGACCGAGCCGAAGAGCTCGACGGTGATCGGCGGGATCTGCCAGGCCTGGGTCACCCGGGTGATTCGCTCGGACAGTGCCTGCCTCGCGGTGAAGAGTCCCTCCACGCTTGGCCAAAGCAGGTGCTCGCGGTTGGCCCTGTAGGTGAATCGCGACCCCACCCGCTCTTCGAGAACTATGCCCTGGTCGACCAGCCGCCCGAGTGTCTTGCGGATGCCGGCCTCGCTCGCTCCTTCGGCCAGATTGCCGATCTGCGAGCGGGTCAGCGGAAGGTCCACGCCCGCGAGGGCGCGGAGCACAGGCCCTTCCAGCGTTGGAGTGACAACTCGAAACGGTGCGGAGAAGTCCACGCGGAAAGCGTACTATCGTACGCATCGACGCACAATAGTACGCGCTTGGCTGGCTCGGTTGGTCGAGTGCTTCCGTCAACCCACGGTCGGACGGCGCAGGTCGGCCATGGTTGTGGCCCAGCCGCCGTCGCGCCGGATCTGAACGACCGCGATGACGACGAGGACGGCAGCGGTCGTGAAATGGATGATCGCGTCCGTGACGTTGTCGGGCATGTGCATGACCAACATGACCTGCGGCGAGATGAGCGCCCAGATCCCGGGGACGGTGCCGGCGAAGGCCGCGGCCAAGAGATAGAGCACCGACCAGGAGTTGCGGCGGCACAGGAACAGGCCGGGCGCGAACAGGGCGATGCCGGCGACGGCGTGCCAGCCGTTGTAGTCCATCCCCAGCACCTTCTGCGTAGGTGCGTGGTGGCCGATCTCGAAGCTCGGCTCGGCGATGAACCCGGCGGTCGCCCACAGGACATGCACGACGCAGATCACCAGGACCGCCCACTGGGCGAACGTCCACCGCCTGCCCGATCGGGTTTCTTGATAGATCGTTCTAGTCATATATTGACCATAGACCGTCACGCCGACGGGCGCTACCGGAAAGATCGCCGATGACCAACACCCGTACGCGGATCCTTGATGCCAGCACCGAGCTCTTCCGTCGGCAGGGCATGTCCGGCACCGGCCTGAAGCAGATCGCTGAGGTGGCCAAGGCGCCGTTCGGCTCGATCTACCACTTCTTCCCCGGCGGCAAGGACGACCTGGCGGGTCAGACGATCCGTCGCGCCGGTGGCGAGTACCGCGACCTGGTCCTGGCCTTCTTCGCCGACCCCGATGACCTGGTCGCCAGCGTCGCGACCGCCTTCACCGCCGCCGGCCAGGTGCTGGAGGAGACCGAGTACGCCGATGCCTGCCCGATCGCCACGGTCGCGCTGGAGGTCGCGAGCACCAACGAGACGCTCCGGGTGGCCACGGCCGACGTGTTCACCGACTGGATCGAGGTCGGCACGACCTACATCGAGCGATATCAGGTCGCGCCCGACGTCGCCCGCCGCCTCATCATCGGCTTCATCACGAGCCTCGAGGGCGCCTTCGTCCTGGCTCGCGCGCTGCGCTCGACCGAGCCGCTGGAGGCGGCCAGTCGCAACGTACAGGCTTCGGTGCGGGAGGCCATGGAGACCGAGCCGCCGGAGCGGTGAAACGTGCCGACGATGTTCGCTCATCGGTCGGTGGTCTAGACATTCGGACCGGTGGGGTAACGTCACAACTGGCTTGTTCGGGCGAGTCAGGAGGTCTGCATTGCGTTGCTTCATCGTCGTCAAAGAACGCAGCGACGAGGGGGAGTGGGACTGGGTCCTGGTCGGTCCCGGCATGCAGGCAGCCGGATCGCTCGGCGCCCGCGGGATCGAGGACGCGATCATCGCCGCGGTCGGGGCTGCGTACGACTCGCTTCAGACTCTCGCCCCGGTGCAGGTCGTGGTCGCGCTGCCGTCCAATGCGCGCTTCTGGATGCTGACCGACGAGATCGCGCACGCCTACCCGGGGGTCAGCGTGGTGCCTGTCACCGATGCCGACGCCGGGATCCGGGCGGAGGCGGTCGAGGCGCTGGCCATCCACCGGACGGGTCCGCTGCCGCCGCTCGTGGTGGCGACCGACGGATCGGCGCACCGCGGGTTCATCGGGTGGGGATGGCTCGCCGTCGACGGTCAGCACGGTTTCGGCCGGCAGGTGCCCAACGCCCGCATCCGGGATCCGCAGTCGCTGGTGGTCCTGGCCGAGCTGCAGGCGATCGCGGAGGCGGTGCGGGCGCTGCCGCGCCGCACGCTGACCATCCGGACCGACTCGCGGGTCGCGCTCGCGCTGATCAAGGACTGGCTCAAGGGCGACCTGTCGATGCCCAAGGGTTATGAGACCGAGCATCGCGCCGAGCTCGCCGGACTGACCCGGATGCACGACGAGCTGTGTCGCGAGGCCGAACGGCTCTCCTTCGAGTGGGTGCGCGGCCACGTCGGAGATGCGCTCAACGAGGGCGCCGACTCGCTGGCGAAGCTGGCTCGGCGCTTCGCCGAGGGGACCTGGGGACTGACCGCCGACGAGGTGCCTGGGAGGGCTCGGGCGATCGCGGAGACGTTCGCTGTGCCTACCACTTCGGGCTCCGCTTCAGCCTGACCGGTGACCTCGGGGCCCGCCTCCGCCGGGTAGGTTCGGCTGTCGTGAATCCTCCTGCGGTCACCATCGCCCCCGACGAGCCGGCGCAGATCCGCGCGCGGCTCGATGCGCTGGGGCTGAACGGCATCTTCGACGTACACACGCACTTCCTGCCCACCCGGATGCTCGACAAGGTCTGGGCCTATTTCGACGCGGTCGGTCCGTTCACCGGGCGGCCCTGGCCGATCGCCTACCGGCACTCGGAGGAGGAGCGGCTCCGGGTGCTGCGGGGCCTCGGCGTACGCCGCTTCTCTGCTCTCACCTATCCCCACAAGGCTGGGATGGCGGCATGGTTGAACGAGTGGGGTGCTGAGTTCGCGGCGGACAAGCCGGACTGTCTGCACTCGGCGACGTTCTTTCCGGAGCCGGGTGCCGGCGACTATGTGCGTGAGGCGATCGAGGCGGGGGCGAGGATCTTCAAGGCGCACGTCCAGGTCGGCGACTACGACCCGGGATCGCCGCTGCTGGACCCGGTGTGGGAGGAGCTCTCGCAGTCGCGTACGCCGCTGGTGATCCATGCCGGGCACGGACCCGCTCCCGGGCGGTTCACCGGGCCGGCAGGCATCGAGGCGTTGCTTCAGCGCTATCCCGACCTGGTGCTGATCGTGGCGCACATGGGACTGCCTGACTACGGGCGGTTCCTGGACATGGTCGAGAAGTACGACGGTGTGCATCTGGACACGACCATGGCCTTCACGGCGTTCACCGAGGAGTCCGCACCATTTCCGGCCGCCGAGCTGCCGCGGCTGGGAGCGTTGGGGGACCGGGTGCTGTTCGGGAGCGACTTCCCGAACATCCCCTACCCGTATCTGGAGGCCGTCGACGCAGTCCTGGGGCTTGGGCTCGGGGACCAGTGGGCTCGCGGGGTGCTCCACGACAACGCCGCACGACTGTTCGGCTCCTGGAGATCGCTCGATCTCTAGGAGCCGTGTCGCCGGCAGCCCCGCCTAGGCGACCGCTGTCTCGAAGGTGTCGTCGGTGAGGATCCGGACGATGTCGGGGACCCCGAGGGCGAGCCGGTTGAACCGGGGCGACTCGGCGGCGACGACGAGGTGCTTGGCGAGCTCGATCTCGTCGCGGGCCCACGGGATCAGGCCGGCGCGGTCCAGGTTGGCCGAGTTGGCGGCGCCGTGACCCGAGATCGAGCGGTAGGTGATCACCGGGGTCCCGGAGGCCAGCGCCTCGAGCGAGGTGAAGCCGCCGGCGTTCTGGACGACGCAGTCGCTGGTCGCCATCAGAGCACGTACGTCGGTGCGCCAGCCGAGCGCGACGACGCCAGGGATCCGTTCCAGGCGGCGCTTGAGGTGGGGGTCGGTCGCGCAGAGCACCACCGGGGTCATGTCGCTGTGCTCGAGGATGTCGCGGGCGGTCTGCTCCAGCGCACCGGCGCCGAGCGAGCCACCGGTGACCAGTGCCCTCGGGCCGATGAGGCCGAGGTCGGAGAGAGGGTCCGGAAAGGTCTGCCCGGGGACGTACGCCGCACCCGGCGGGACGACGGGCCGCACCACGGCGGCGTTGCCGCCGAGCGAGCGCGCCTCCCGGGCGGCGACCTCGTGGATGGCGAGGTTGAGATCGATGCCGGGGTTGATCCAGAGCGCCGGGACCGCGGCGTCGGTGAGGTAGGTGACGGCGGGCACGGCGAGCGCGCCGGTGGAGCGGAGGTGGCCGATGACCTGGGAGCAGAACGGGTGGGTGGAGATGACCAAGTCGGCGCCGTGAACGGCGGCGGTGATGTTGCCGGTGGAGAGGCGAAGGAAGCGGTCGAACGGCCGATGGAGGGGACGTCCGGGCATGGCCAGGCTCATCGTCGTGCCCCATGAGTCCGGGCTGACCTGGAGCTGGACCTGGTAGCCGACCTTGAGCGCGCGTCCCAGGCGCCAGGGCATCAGATCGACGAAGTCGAAGATCTCGACGTCGCATCCAGCACCTCCCAGTGCTCGCGAGATCTCACGGGAGGCGGAGTTGTGGCCGGCGCCGTAGCTCGCCGAGATGATCGCGACGCGTGGTGTCGTTCCGGGCCGGATGCGAAGGAGGGGCCCGAGCCGCTCCGAGTCGATGGACATGCGCCGGATTCTGTACGGATGGTGTGACGCGGTGGTGAACGGGGGCACCCTGACGGCTCACTCTTCATCGTCGATTCGTCTCCTCGAACCTGGTGGCGTTCTAAGGTTCATCCTGTGATCACCGCCCGGGCACTGCGCACTCGAGCGCGGTCCGCGGTCGCCGATCTGGGTGGCGGGCCATCGGCGGTGGCGGCGGTGATGCGCCGAGTAGTGGCCGACTTCGCCGAGGCGCGGGGGATGCCGATCACCGAGGCTGCTCTGGACGAGGCGGGGCTGCTGGTGTTGCCGGACGCGGCGGACCGTCCGACGCGAGATGATCCGCAGTCGGACTATCTGTTCTTGGAGCAGATAGTCCCGGCCGGAACGTTCTCGGGCGGACCGTTCTCAGGCGGACCGTTCTCGGACGGACCGATCTCCGACGGAAAGGGCCGTCTGGGGATCGAGGAGATCGGCTATGTCTACGAGGCGCTGCTCGAGGTCTCCTCGCGGCGCGACAACGGCGCCCATTACACCCCTCCCGAGCTGGCCGACGAGGTGGTCGCGCACACGTTGGCACCGGTCGCTTCCCCGGAGGCGACCGTGGTCGACATCGCGGCCGGGACCGGAGTCTTCCTGCTCGCGTCCGCCCGGTATCTGGCGTCGGCGTGTCAGGTGCCGGTGGCCGAGATCGTCAGTCGATGTGTCTACGGTGCCGATATCGACCCGGTCGCGGTCGACATCGCCAAGCTCTCGCTCTGGCTGCTCGGTGCGGACCCCTCGTTGCCGCTGACCTTCCTCGACGACCGGATCCTGTGCGGCAACTCGCTGGTCGGGCTCGTCGACGAGGAGCAGCTGCCCGCGGGCGTACGGGACCAGGAGGCGTACGCCGATGCCATGGTCGCGGTAGCGCTGCCCTTGGGCGGCCGCCCGGGGAGACGGCTGGAGGAGGCGTACGCCTCTCTGGCCCGCTGCCGGCGACTGCCGGTGCCCGCCGTGCGGCCGATCCACTGGGCATTGGTCGCTCCCGAGGTGATGGCGCGCGGTGGCTTCGACGCGGTGGTCGGCAACCCGCCCTACCTTGGAGTCAAACGTGTGCGCGACGCGATCGGGCAGGAGCTGCGGGACTATCTCGCGCACACGCTCGCCGCGGGTACGACGAGGCGAGCCGACTACGTCATCTACTTCCTGCTCCGCGCCGCCGCCTTGAGCCGCGGCGAGATCGGGCTGATCACGACCGACTCGATCAGCGAAGGTGACACGGCCCGGTTCGGGCTCGGCGCGCTGTTGGATCGAGGCTGGCAGGTCGCCCGTGCGGAGCGGTCGGCGCCGTGGCCGACCGCCGGGGTACGGTTCGCGAAGATCTGGCTCACCACGCGACCGCTCGGCTCGGCATGGCTGGACGGGCGCCCCGTCCCGGCGATCACGGGGACGCTGGAGGACGGTCTTCCGCACCCGGAGCCCGCGCCGCTGGACCTCGATGTCCCGCTGCCGCACGGCTATCAGGGCACGATCGTGCTCGGGCGTTCGCTCGTGCTGGCGCCGCCCGCCGCGGAGATCCTCGGCCGCGGCCCTCTCGGGCATACCGTCCGGCCCTATCTGAGCGGCGAGGATCTGGTCACGCCGTGCGGTTCGGTGGCCTCCCGGTTCGTGCTCGACGTCGGCGGTCTGGGGCTCGAGGAGCTCGCCGAGGACCCCCGGATCGCGCGCCTCGTGAGGACGCAGGTGCACGGCGAGCGTCGCCGCCAGTTCGCGAAGTACCCCCAGCTCAAGGAGCGCTGGTGGGGCTTCCTCAGCCCGGTCGACGAGCTCTATCGCGACGCCGCCGGGTTGTCGCACGTCATCGCGTTCAGCAAGCACAGCAAGCATCTGTGGCCCGTGCTGGTCGGTGCCGATCACGTTTTCTCCAACGGCTTGGTCGTCTACCCGACGCAGGATGCGGCTGCGTACGCGTTCCTCGCCTCCGACCTGCACCGGGCCTGGGCCGTACGTGCCGGCGGCACCATGCTCAACACCGCCTACCGCTACAACCCGTCGCGGCTGCGTGCCACCTACCCGTTCCCCGCCGATCTCGGGCCGCTGCGCCCGGCCGGCGATGCGCTCCTCGCGTCCCTGGCTCGGGTCGGCGACGAACGCCGGCTCGGCATCACCGGAGTCCTCAACCTCGTCGGCCACCCCGACGTACGCGACCCCGCCACAACCGATCTCCGCCAGGCCATCGCCGACGTCAACCACGCGACCGCCCGTCTCCACGGCATCGACGAGTCCCTCGCCACCCCCGACCTGACCCCCTCCGGCTTCGGCCTCACCCCGCCCCGCCAGCGCGCCCTCATGGCCGCCCTCATCGACCAGAACCTGACCCTCGCCGAGGCATCACGACCGCAGGCCGAGGCGTCACAACCGCAGGCCGAGGCGTCACGACCGCAGGCCGAGGCGTCACGACCGCAGGCCGAGGCGTCACTTCTGCAGGCCGAGAAGTCACTTTTGCAGGCCGAGAAGTCACCGCGCTGACTTCTCGGCCTGCAAAGGTGACCTTTCGGCCTGCAGAAGTGACTTCTCGGCTAGACGGGGGTGGCGGGACCACCTTCGACAGGAGCGGTGAAGTCGACGGTGCGCTTGGCGTTGGCGAGGGCGGTGACGGTGGCGGTGCCGATGGTGCCCTCGCGGTCGAAGACCTCGGCGGTGCCGACGGAGATGCCTTCATGGGCTACGTGGTCGATGGTGGCGAGGCCGACCTCCATCCCGGACGGGCGGCGGGCGAGGGCGAGGGAGATGTCGGTGTTGATCCACTCGACGCCGTTGCTGCCCCAGTTGGTGACCATCGAGGTGGCGTCGGCGATGGAGGCTACGGTCTGGAACGGCGTCATCGGCTCGCCGGCCACGGTCGGCACCGCGACCTGCCAGGTGATGTGCCGCCCGCCGTTCTGGTGCCGGCCGAAGTCGTCGGACCAGCCGCTCTCCGAGACGAAGAAGGGTACGTGCGGCTCGGTGGTCGGCGGAGCCACCTCGAGCGGCGGGGGAGTGGCGCGTTCGGTGGCTGACCAGACCTCGCCGGCGGGGTTCTCGCCGGTGCGCAGGTAGGTGCAGGTGGCGCGCGCGACGACGCGCTCCTCGCCATCGCTGGAGTGCTGGACCATCTCGGCATCGAGCAGAGCGATGCGGGGGCCGTTGCGTACGACGCTCGTCCGGATCCTCGTCCCCACCATCCGCGGCGGCCGGAACAGGTCGACGTGGTAGCGCGCCGGCACGAGCTCGGCGGCACGTCCGAGCCCGTCGATCTGATCCTCGAGCCCGCGGGCGATCAGCCCGCTGGCGGCCACCCCGTGCATGTGGTCGTCGGCCCACATGCTGCGAGCCATCTGCGTCGGCTCGAAGCCATCATCTGTACGCCGGAAGAAAGCAAGTTCCATGAGGTCAATACTAGAACGTGTCCTATCTGCGGATTCAGTTGTGAAATCCGGAAATGAGTAACGATTTCATCTGCCAAACCACCAAAAAACCACGTAGCATCGCTCGGGACACGCCCCGATCGAAGAGGATGACGATGAGCACCACACCTCCCTACCAGGTGACCGACCCCGCCACGGGCGAGGTGATCGAGACCTTCCCGTTCGCCACCGACGCCGAGGTGGAGGCCGCGATGGAGCGGTCCAAGAAGGCGTACGCAGCCTGGCGCTCTACCCCGATCGAGGAGCGTTCCGTGATCGTGAAGCGGGCCGCGGACCTCTTCATCGAGCGCGCCGCGGAGCTCGGGAAGATCATCCGCAAGGAGATGGGCAAGAAGGCCTCGGCCGGCGCGGAGGAGGCTGAGTTCTCCGGCGAGATCACCGCCTACTACGCCGACAACGGATCGGCGCTCCTCGCCGAGACCGACCTGCCCGGCCACGAGGGCAAGGCCGTCATCCAGCGCCTCCCGCTCGGCCCGGTGCTCGGGGTGATGCCGTGGAACTTCCCCTACTACCAGGTCGCCCGGTTCGCCGCGCCCAACCTGGTCGCCGGCAACACCGTCCTCCTCAAGCACGCCGAGAGCTGCCCGAGGTCCGCTGCCGCGATCGCGCGGATCTTCGCGGACGCGGGTCTTCCGGACGGCGTCTACCAGAACCTGTACGCCACCCATGACCAGATCGCCACGATGATCGGTGACTCGCGGGTCCGGGCGGTGTCCCTGACCGGTTCGGAGCGGGCCGGCACTGCGGTGGCCGAGGCCGCGGGACGAAACCTGAAGAAGGTCGTCCTCGAGCTCGGCGGCTCCGATCCGTACATCATCCTCGACTCCGACGACATCGATGGTGCCGCCGAGACCGCCTGGGCGTTCCGGATGGAGAACGCCGGCCAGGTGTGCAACGGCAACAAGCGGATGATCGTGAACGAGGGCGTCTACGACGACTTCGTCGCGGCGCTCACCAAGCGAGCCACCGCGATGAAGCCGCTCGATGGCGAGGACGGCGACGAGACCGTCTATTCACCCCTGTCGACACGCCAGGCCGCCGAGGCGCTGCGCGCCCAGATCGAGGACGCGGTCTCCAAGGGCGCCACGCTCCACGCCGGTGGCGAGATCTCCCAGGGACCTGACGCGTTCTTCGCCCCGGCCGTCCTCACCGGCGTCACCCCGCAGATGCGCGCCTACACCGAGGAGCTCTTCGGCCCGGTCGCCGTCGTCTACAAGGTGAGCACCGACGAGGAGGCCGTCGAGCTGGCGAACGTGGTCGAGTACGGTCTCGGCGGCGCCGTCTTCTCCACTGACGAGGCTCGTGCGATCGCCGTGGCCCAGCAGCTCGACGTCGGCATGGCCAACGTGAACACCCCGGCCGGTGAGGGCGCCGACATCCCCTTCGGCGGCACCAAACGCTCCGGTTTCGGCCGCGAGCTCGGGCCGCTCGGGATCGACGAGTTCCTCAACAAGCGGCTGTTCTACGTGGAGCGCTGAGCACGGAGGGGCTGAGCCGGCCACGGAAGTCTGAAAGAATCCGATGCGTGACTGAGAAGGTGACCTTCAAGAGTACGTCCGGACCCATGCTGGCCGGTCTCATCGATGAGCCCGAGGGCGAGGTGCGTGGTTGGGGCGTGTTCAGTCACGGCTTCACCCTTGGGAAGGAGTCGCCGGCCGCGGCGCGGATCTGCAAGCAGCTCGCCGCCGAGGGCATCGGGATGCTTCGGTTCGACAACCTCGGGCTCGGTGACTCCGAGGGTGACTGGGGCGACGGATCGTTCACCCACAAGGTCGCGGACACCGTCGAGGCGACCCGCTACATGTTCGAGCGCGGCACCCCGGCCGAGCTGCTCGTCGGGCACTCCTTCGGCGGAGCGGCGGTCCTGGCCGCGGCGCCCGATGCCATCGGCGTCGATGCCGTGGCCACCGTCGCCGCCCCCTTCGAGCCCAGCCACGTCGAGCACAACTACGACTCGGTCCTGGCACGGGTCGCCGAGGAGGGCCACGCCGAGTGGATGGCCGGTGGCAAGTCGCTGACTCTGCGCAAGCACTTCGTCGATGACGTACGCCGCGCCGACCTGCGGCAGCGGATCATGCAGCTCAAGAAGCCGCTCCTGGTCATGCACAGCCCCACCGACACCACGGTCGGCATCGAGAACGCTTCCGACATCTTCAACACCGCCCGCCACCCGCGGTCCTTCGTATCGTTGGAGGGCTCCGACCACCTGCTCACCAAGCGTGGCCAGGCTCAGCGCGCGGCCCGGATCATCTCGGCCTGGGCGGATCAGTACCTCCTCGACTGAGCCCCACGCCCGAGTCCTCGCCGGTCACGTCCGTGGGCGCACCCCTCCGATAGGTTCGAGGCACCAGTCGACGGCGCCGTCGGCGACGGACCCGGAGGGCAGATGAGCAAGAAGCCGAAGTTCCCGATCAAGGAGCTGATCAAGGCCGGTCCGGCAGCGCCGCAGGTGCTCGTCGGCCACCTGGTCGCCACGCAAGGGCCGGAGATCGCCAGGAAGGTCGGCGAGGACCGGGCGATGCCGGACTTCGAGATCGAGACGTACGTCGATGAGCTGGTCAAGCGGCACCGCAGGCTCGCCCGTCTCCAGGGCGCCGGTGGCGGGGCGATGATCGCCGCCGCTGAGCTTCCCGCGGTCATCGGCGGTCCCGGAGCGGTCGTGGCCGCCGCCGCGACGGCGATCCTGGGTGACCTGGTGGCCCTGGCCTGGATCGAGCAGCGCCTGGTGATGCACATCGCCGCGGCGTACGGCCATGATCTCGAGGATCCCGCCCGCGTCGGTGAGTTCCTCGGCCTGGCCGGGGTCGAGATGCTCTTCGATGGCGGTGGGACCGCGGCCGGTGCCGCGGGTGGCCGGTTCGGCGTACGTGCGGCCTCACGCTGGGCGGCGAGCAAGACCGTCGCGGCCACGAAGTCGATGGCTCAGCTGGTCGGAGCCAGGGTGGCCCGGCGAGTCGGCCTGCGCGCCATCCCGGTGCTCAACATCCCGCTCGGTGTGGTGCTCTCCGACCGCGCCACGAACCGTCTCGGCAAGCGCGCACGCGAGTTCTACCGGGCTCATCCGCGGTCTGTCTGACCGGTCTGTCTGATCGATTGACAGAAAACGCGGAACGAGACTTCCGCTAACGGGTGTGCGACGGGTTACACTCGCTTCAAGCGCCCGGCTCGTGGACGTTCGTCGTGGGGACCGAACGCGTCACCAGCCCGGTCGATGAGGCGCCGATCGCGCGTATCCGCTCTTTGAGCGTGGTCGTCAGCCGCCCGCCATCGATCTGCGTGAGCCCTGGGAGGGCGACCGGCCGAAAAGGGTCGGCTTTTGGACATGTCCACTCACGTGTGGGTGGCCCAAGGAGGATTCAGTTGGCTCAGGGAGCCGCTACCCGGCGCAACAACCGGTCCGGCCGTTCGCGTAACAACGGCAGCTCCGGCAAGTCCGGGCAGAACAATCGCCGCAAGGGCGTCCACAAGGACAACGAGGGCATCATTCCGGTCCTCGCCCAGGTCGTGCGCGAGGTGGAGTCGTCGGTGCAACGTCGCTCCGCCATGCCCGATGTGCGCACCAAGTTCCAGGTCGTGGCGCTCCTCGCCCGCGACGAGCGCCACCGCGTGCTCGAGGACGAGACCCTCAACGAGGGCCGCCGCGCGGAGCAGCTCAAGCGGCTGGACGGTATCGCCACCATCCTCGCCAAGACCGCGACGATGGACTCGCGCCTCTTCGAGCTCCTCGCCGAGGACGCCGAGATCTCCGACGCCGCGCTCGACCTCAAGCACGAGCTGATGACTCGCGGCGGCGTCGATGTTCCCGAGGACGACGAGGTTGAAGAGGACGAGACGCCGGTCGTGGTGATCCCCGACAAGCGCGTGGTCCCGACCAGCGTCGTCCAGCGCCAGCTCTCCAACCCGTTCCTCACCCCCGACTTCACCAACGCTCGCCCGCCGGTGCACGCCCGCCGGCTCGCTGGCTGGGAGCTTCTCGGGCCGCTGTTCAGGAGCTTTGAGTACGCCGACTCCGGGCCGTCTTGCATGGCATTGCCCGAGCCGCCCGCCTACGGTCCGGGGCATGTCGACGCGCCCGGTACCCGCGAGCTCATGCACCACCAGGCACAGCTGGTCGCCTCGGCAGCCGAGGGTCACCGCAGCTATCTGCTCGCCGACGAGCCCGGCCTCGGCAAGACCGCGCAGGCGCTGCTCGCCGCGGAGGCGGCCAACGCCTACCCGATGCTGGTCGTCGTACCCAACGTCGTGAAGACCAACTGGGCGCGCGAGGTCAATCTCTGGACGCCGTCGAAGAAGGCGACCGTCGTGCACGGCAACGGCGAGGACATCGACGGTTTCGCCGACATCATCGTGGTCAACTACGAGATCCTCGACCGGCACGTCCGCTGGCTCGGAGACTTCGGCTTCAAGGGCATGGTCGTCGACGAGGCACACTTCATCAAGAACAAGTCCTCGCAGCGCTCCCAGCACGTGCTGGCCCTCTCGGAGAAGATCCGGGAGCGTACGGCGAACCCGCTGCTCATGGCGCTCACCGGCACCCCGCTGATCAACGACATCGAGGACTTCCGGGCGATCTGGCAGTTCCTCGGCTGGATCGACGACGTCAAGCCGCTCAACGGCCTGCTCGAAGGTCTCGAGGAGACCGGGCTGACGCCGCAGGACAACAGCTTCTACGGGGCCGCCCGACGAGTGGTCGTCGGCCAAGGCATCGTGCGCCGTCGCAAGATCGACGTCGCCAGCGACATCCCGGCGCGGCGTGTGGCCGACCTCCCGGTCGAGCTCGACGACGCCGAGGGTCGCTCGATCCGAGCCGCCGAGGCCGAGCTGGCCAAGCGGATGATGACGCGCTACGACACCGCGCTCGAGACCCGGGTGACCGGCGCCAAGCCGGCCGCCGGCGAGCTCGACCTCGACCTGATCCGTCGCGTCGCCACCTGGGAGCGCGAGGACCAGGACGCCTCCACCGGCGAGAACGTCTTCGGCATGATGCGCCGCATCGGCCGGGCGAAGGCCACCTTGGCCGCCGACTACGCCGCCCAGCTGGCGCGCAACGTCGGCAAGGTCGTCTTCTTCGCCAAGCACATCGAGGTCATGGACACCGCCCAGAAGCTCTTCGAGGAGCGCGGTATCCGCTACTCCACGATCCGTGGCGACCAGACCGGCAAGGCACGCGAGAAGGCCATCGACGAGTTCATGAACGACCCCGAGGTCGAGGTGATCGTCTGCTCGCTCACCGCCGCCGGCGTCGGCGTCAACCTCCAGGCCGCCTCCAACCTGATCCTGGCCGAGCTCTCCTGGACCGACGCGGAGCAGACCCAGGCGATCGACCGCGTCCACCGCATCGGGCAGACCGAGCCGGTCACCGCGTGGCGCATCATCGCGAGCCAGACCATCGACACCCGGATCGCCGAGCTGATCGACTCCAAGGCCGGCCTCGCGGCTCGCGCGCTGGACGGCTCGGACGAAGAGGTCACCGACTCCGCCGACGTACAGCTCGAAGCCCTGGTCTCACTCCTCACCGACGCGCTCCAGAAGCGCGAGGCCGGACGCAAGGGCCGCCGCGCCGCCTGACCCCCGCCGAGAAGTCATCTCTGCAGGCCGAGAAGTCACTTCTGCAGGCCGAGTGGGCACCCACCTGCC
>NZ_JBOHDN010000069.1:0-15183 GCF_050699375.1 Nocardioides sp.
GGCTCGTTCTGACGAGCCGACTCGGCGAGGGTTGTTGTGGTTACCACTCGTAACGATCGCCGGGGTAGACCTGCCCGTAGCGGGTGCCCCCGTACGGGGCGCCGGCTGGCCGGTAGCGAATCGGGCCCGGCCGGTGCCTGCGCAGCCCCTCGCGGCGCAGCGCTTCGCGGAGCCGGGCGCGCCGGCGCCGCACGAGCAGGAACGCGACAAGCAGGGCCAGTGCCGAGAGACCGAGGACGCCGGCCGCCACCTCGACGATGCCGAGACCGAACAGCCCGCTCGACGCGGCGACCGGGCTGCCGGAGTCATAGGTGACCGGCGCTGCGGACTCCGAGTCACCCTCCGGCCAGGCTGGTTCCGCCGACTCCGAAGGAGAGGCCGACTGCGTCGGTGATGCCGAAGCCGAAGGCGTACGCGACGGGGTCGGCGCCGCGGTCGGCGAGGGCGTCGGCTTGGCGCTCGGCGGAGGCGCGGCCGCCTTGGTCGGGTTCGCCTCCGGGGTGGACTCCGGCTCCGGTTCCGGCGAGGCGGCCTTCGGCTTCACGGCCGGCCGCACGCCCGGCGGGTACTTCGCGAAGACCTGGACACCCCAGCTGCCGCCGTCGACCACCACGAACGCGATCCCGATATGGGTGTAGTCGCCGAGGATGTTGGCCCGGTGTCCCTCCGAGCCCATCCAGCCCTCGTGCATCTCCGCGCCGGTCGTGTAGCCCTGCGCGACGTTCTCCCCGATCCCCCGCCACCCCTCCGGCACCTGCTCGGCGAGGTCGGGGTTGTGCGAGAGCGACCCGTCGGCAGCCATCTTGTGGGCCCACCTCCGCGCCAGCTTGTCGAGGGCGGAGTCGCGCGCGAGCGGCTCCAGGCCGGCGTCGGCCCGAGCGGCGTTCGCCAGCTGTTTGATCGTGCCGCCCTCCCCCGCGGAGGCCGGACCAGCGCTGACGAGCAGCGCAGAGGCCGCCAGCAGGAGGGCGAGGACACAGGACACGGGGCGATGCATGTGGGGGAACATCCCCGCCAGGGTATCTACCTTTACTTGGCGGCGCTGCGTCCGAGATGGCCCTCGATGTGAGCCTGGATCCCGGCCATCAGCAGGCTCTGCCCGAAGGCCGACGGGTCGTCGGACTCGGACTCCTCACCGGGGGCCGCGGGCTTCCACGTCGCCATCGACTCCATCAGGCTCGGGAACCGCTCCGGATCGGCGTACGTCACGAGCATCTGCTCGAACGAGGCATAAGGATTCTCCTCGAGCCGAGCGGCCTCCGCCTCGATCCTGGCCTCACCCAGGGCGTACTGCGAGATGATGCCCAGGATCGCCATCTTCTCCTCCGGAGGAAGCGTCACGTCACGCAGGTAGTAGAACCCGACGTCGATCCAGGCGAGGCGGTTGGGCCCGGGGAGCGTCGCGGCGAGCGGCAGGTCGAGGAACCACGGCTTGCTCAGCGACAGATCGACCTGCGCGCGCATCCATGCCGCCAGCCCTTCGCGCCAGCCCAGGTCCCGCGACGGCTCCGGCAGGTCGGCGCAGAGCCGGTCGGAGAGCAGGATGAGCAGCTCGTCCTTGTTCTGCACGTGCCGATAGAGCGCCATCGGCGAGCAGCCCAGCGCCTCGCTGACCCGAGCCATGGAGACGGCCGCAAGGCCCTGCTCATCAGCGATGACGTACGCCGCCTCGACGATCTGGGCGACGCTCAGCGCCGGCTTGGGACCGCGTCGCCCGGCAGGCGGCTTGCCCCAGAGCCGAGGCATCAGGCCGTCGGTCACGGAAGGAGGTTCGGAGCTCATCACGTCCATCATGCACTGCCCGGCCAGAAACAGGTTGACCGTCTCGGGTTTTTGCGTAATCTATAAACAGTTAACATCATACGCTATTAGATCGGACGGCCATGGAGACGACGCAGACGACCGGAGCGAGACGGCTGACGAAACAGTGGTGGGTCTTCCCGCTCGCCGCGGCGACGGTGATCTTCCTGGTGACGGCCCTGCCGAGGTACGTCGGGCTGGACCCGGCCCAGTCGCTCGTCCCCACCGACCGTGGCGCGGTCTTCTACCCGGCGCTGGTGACGCACATCTTCTTCGGTTCGGTGATGCTCTGCTGCGGCGTGCTCCAGCTGTGGCCGTGGTTGCGCAACAACCATCCGAAGGTGCACCGCTGGACCGGCCGCACCTATGTCACCACCGCCATCCCCACCGGCGTCGCGGCGCTGGTCACCAGCCAGTTCCCCGCGGCCGGCCCCTCCCAGCAGGTCGGCAACACGTTCCTGGCCGTGCTGTTCCTGCTCTTCACCGTGCAGGGCTTTCGCGCGGTGCGGCAGCGTCGCTTCAAGGACCACCGCGAGTGGATGTACCGCAGCTATGCGATGGCGTTCTCGATCGTCGCCAACCGTTTCTGGGGCATGGTCATGGTCATGCTCTTCGTGCCGGAGGTCATGTCCGGCGCCGACTTCGGCACCGAGGACCCCACGCTCGCCAGCGCCGCCGCGGCCTCAGCCTGGGTCAGCTGGGTCGTGAACCTGCTGATCGCCGAGTGGATCATCCACCGCAAGCCGCGCCGGCGACGTCAGGAGAGTGCGTCGCGCAAGGTCGAGCGCCAGACGCCGGTGAGCGCCTCGAGCGGGATGTCGACGTTGCCGCCGTCATAGGCGATCGAGTACGCAGCGCCACCCGTCACGCCGAGCTGCGCCGCCGCGACCCCGTGCCGGGCGGCCAGCGAGGTGAGCCGCTCGACGTCGGCGGTCTTGACGGTGACGACCGCGCGGGCGACCGACTCCGAGAAGAGCGCGACGAACGGGTCGCCGGCGAGCGTCACCGAGACACCGATCCCCGACGACATCGCCGGCTCGGCCAGCGCCTGCATCAGGCCACCGTCGGAGAGGTCGTGGGCGGAGGTGATGAAGCGCGCCTCGCCCAGCAGCTCGGCCAGCGCCTTCTCCGCCGCCAGGTTCACCTTGGGCGGCAGCCCGCCGAGGTGACCGTGGACGACATGGGCCCACTCCGAGCCGGAGAGCTCCTCGTGGGTCTCACCGAGCAGGACGACGACCTCGTCGGCCGCCTGGAAGTCCGAGGGCGTACGCGTGGTGACGTCCTCGATCACACCGAGGGTCGCGACCACCGGCGTGGGATGGATAGCGGTCTCACCGGTCTGGTTGTAGAGGGATACGTTGCCGCCGGTGACCGGGATGCCGAGCTCGAGGCAGGCGTCCTTCAGACCGCGGGTGGCCTCGGCGAACTGCCACATCACGTCCGGGTCCTCCGGGGAGCCGAAGTTGAGGCAGTCGGAGATGGCCAGCGGCTTGGCACCGACGGAGGCCACGTTGCGGTAGGACTCCGAGAGGGCGAGCTGCGCACCTGCGTACGGGTCCAGCTTGGCGAAGCGCCCGTTGGCGTCGGTGGCCAGCGCGACACCGAGGTTGGTCGACTCGTCGACGCGGATCATGCCGCCGTCGGCGGGCTGGGAGAGGACGGTGTTGCCGCGTACGTAGCGGTCATACTGGTCGGTGATCCAGGACTTGTCGCAGAGGTTCTCGGAGGCCACCAGGCGCAGCACCGTCTCGCGGAGCTCGTCGGCGGAGGCCGCGCGCGGGAGCTTCTCGGCCACGTCGGCCTGCAGCGCGTCCTGCCACGACGGGCGGGCGAAGGGGCGCTCGTAGACCGGGCCGTCGTGGGCGACGGTGGTCGGGTCGACGTCGACGATGGTCTCGCCGTGCCAGTCGACACGCAGCCGGCCCTCGCCGGTGACGGTGCCGATGGCGGCCGCCTCGACATCCCACTTGGCGCAGATGTCCATGAAGGTCGCCTCGTCCTCGGGCGCGATGACCGCCATCATCCGCTCCTGGGACTCGCTCATCAGGATCTCCTCCGGAGCGAGTGTCGAGTCGCGCAGCGGCACCCGCTCGAGGTGCACGTGCATGCCGCCGTCACCGGCGGCGGCGAGCTCGGAGGTGGCGCACGAGATGCCGGCCGCGCCGAAGTCCTGGATGCCGCGCACGATGCCGGCGGAGAAGAGCTCGAGGGTGCACTCGATCAGCAGCTTCTCCATGAACGGGTCGCCGACCTGGACGCTCGGGCGCTTCGCGGGGCCGTCCTCGTCGAACTCGACCGAGGCGAGGATGGAGGCGCCGCCGATGCCGTCGCCGCCGGTGCGGGCGCCGTACATGATCACCAGGTTGCCGGCGCCGCTCGCCTTGGCGAGGTGGAGGTCCTCGTGGCGCAGCACACCGACGCAGAGCGCGTTGACCAGCGGGTTCCCGAGGTAGGAGGCGTCGAAGACGGCCTCGCCGCCGATGTTGGGCAGGCCCAGGCAGTTGCCGTAGTGGCCGACGCCCGAAACGATCCCGGGCAGCACCCGGTGGGTGTCCTCCTCGGACAGCGGCCCGAACCGCAGCGGGTCCATCACGGCGACCGGGCGCGCGCCCATCGCGAGGATGTCGCGGACGATCCCACCGACGCCGGTCGCGGCGCCCTGGTGCGGCTCGACGTAGGAGGGGTGGTTGTGCGACTCGACCTTGAAGGTGACCGCGTAGCCCTGCCCGACGTCGAGCACACCCGCGTTCTCACCGATGCCGGCGAGCATCTTGCCGGCGGGCGTCTCCTGCGGGATCTCGCCGAACTGCTTGAGGTGCACCTTGGAGGACTTGTAGGAGCAGTGCTCCGACCACATCACCGAGTACATCGCCAGCTCCGCGCCGGTCGGCCGGCGGCCGAGGATGGCTTTGATCGCGGCGTACTCGTCCTCCTTCAGGCCGAGCTCGGCCCAGGGCTGCTCGCGGTCGGGGTCACCGGCAGCATGGTGCACGGTGTCCAGGAGCGGAAGATCGGACGCGACGGCGGGCGACGAGGTCTCGGGCACGAGGGAAAATCTACGTCAGAAGTACGCAATCCCCCGAGTCGTCACCGAGGCCGGCCGTCCCACGGGCTCAACGGGGCAGCCCGCGCCACTCTCTCAGGTCGCGGATCTCGCCGAACTCCTCGAGCGCCTTCCGGGCGACCTCACCGTCCCCGGCGTACGCGGCGACGCTCCAGCTGTGACCCTCGACCATCTCGGCGGCGACCCAGGACGCCTCGCCGTGCGGGGTGGGCAGCCGGCGCGGGCGCCAGGAGAGAGACATCGAGCCGTCGGAGCGCTGCTCGATCGACGGGGTCGAGCCGGTGGCGGCGTACTTCCGCTGACCGGTCTGCCACTCGTCCCAGTAGGCGTAGTGGAGGTAGATCCGCTCGCCGCTCCAGGTCAGCGAGCACTCCACGAAGAGGCTCTGTCCCGAGCCTGTCGACGAGTCGCCCGTGCCGTTGTCGGTGCGGACGCATTCGCCGCGTCGGGCGGCCGCGTCGTATCCGGGGAAGACCCATCTCAGGCCGTCCTCACCGCGGGGGTCGGGGCACCGGGTGAGGGATCCGGACCCGTTGCCGTCCCAGCAGACGTAGGGCGTGTTCACCTGCTTCGTCGCCGAGCTGACCTGGCCGGCGACCGCGAACGGGCCGATCGCCTCGCCGCCCTGGGCGACGTGGATGATGCCGGCGACGGTCAGGGCGAGGAGGACGGTGATCGCGAAGAGCACCGGCGTGACCCGATCACGTCGTTTCTGCACAGGCCACCCCCCTTGCGGACCGTCCTTTACCAAGTTAACGCCGATCGGCGCCATTGGTTAGGGACCAATGACTCGCACGTTCCGTCACGCAGCACATACGGGCAGCCCGATGTCAGGTCAACTAACGGCCACTCCCGAGCGCGTCCTCCGATGCTGGTGTGACGAATGTGATTACCGTGGCGGAGTATGGGGGACTACACCAGATTCAGGCATGTCAGGCGCGCACTCGGCGCCGGTGTGATCTCGGGGGCCATCGCGGTGGCGGGACTGACCGCACCGAGCCCCGCGGCCGCGGCCAACCCGGTCACCCCGGGAAGCTTCACCGGCTTCGGCTTCGACCAGTGCGACGCGCCGTCCCAGGCCGCGATGGACCGCTGGCGGAAGCACTCCAAGTTCGGCGCGGTCGGCATCTACATCTCGGGCAGGTCGCGCGGCTGCCGCAACCAGACCCACCTCAGCGCCGCCTGGGTTCGCACCCAGCTCGCGCGCGGCTGGCGGCTGCTGCCGATCACGTTGGGCCCGCAGGCTTCCTGCAACCCGAGCTTCCCTCGCTACCGCGACGACCCGCGGATCAGCGCGCGGACGACCAACCAGTACGCCGCGGCCAAGCGCCAGGGCATCAGCCAGGCCAACGCGACCGTGGACGCCGCCAAGCGCTACGGCCTGCGGGCCGGGAGCACGATGTTCTACGACCTCGAGGGCTTCGACATCGGCAACAAGCGATGCCGTGAGTCGGCGATGTGGTTCGTCTCGGCCTGGAACTACCGGATCAAGAAGCTCGGCTACCGCCCGGCGCTCTACTCCAGCGCGGCTTCGGGGATCAAGGCGATGTACGACGTCTGGAAGGCCCACCCGCGCGGCTTCACCTACCCGGCCGACGCGTGGATCGCCGACTGGGACGGTCGTGCGAACACCTCCACCAAGCACATCCCCGACTGGGTCTGGAACAACCACCGCCGCGTCAAGCAGTATCGAGGCCCGCACAAGGAGACCCACGGCGGCGTCACCATCGAGATCGACTCCAACTACGTCGACCTCGGCCGCGGCTCGTCCGCCCGGACCGTGACCCACTGCGGCGGCGTACCGGTCAGCTTCACCGGCTACCCCGACCTCGCACCGCGGGGCAGTTCCTACACCCCCTCGCCGGTCTACGTGAAGGCGCTCAAGTGCATGCTGCGCGAGCGGGGCGGCTTCCGCGGCGCCATCGACGGGACGTACGGACCGGGGCTGGTCAAGTCCGTCAACGACTGGCAGCGCTCGCACGGATTGACGGTGCGCAAGACCTGGACCATGGCGGCGTGGAAGACGCTGTGGGCGGCCAACAGCCGTCCGCTCCTCAAGCGCGGCTCCGCCGGCGAGCGCGTACGCGACCTCCAGCGCGCCCTCAACTCCACCTCGGCCCCGGAGCGCGCCAAGGTCACCGGCGTACTCGACTGGAACACCCACGTCGCCCTCGTCGCCTACCAGAAGCGCCTCGGCCGCACCGCCCACGGCATGGCCACCGAGGTCACCTGGTTCGACCTCGCCCACGGCCGCTGACCAAACCGCCGACCCGGCGCAACTGCCCCAAATTCAAGTGCCGACCCGGCGCAACTGCCCCAAAATCGAGTGCCGAGTCGGCGCAACTGCCCCGCGCCAGAACCTCGAGTCGGCGCTAATGTCTCGCTGTACGACGCCGAGTCGGCGCTAATGTCCCACGGCCTGAGACATTAGCGCCGACTCGGACGCCTATCTTGGGACAGATGCGCCGACTCGACGCTCGTAGCTGGGACAGTTGCGCCGACTCGGCACCTCAGAGCGGGACAGACGCGCCGACTCGGCGTCGAGTCAGGCGAAGGGGTTGGGGAGGGCGCCGGGGAGATCGGCGAGGAGCTCGCGGGCGCGGGCGGCGACCTTGTGCTCGACCAGGACCTCGTACTTGGACGGGACCACGACCTTGACGCTCGAGAAGTCGCGGGTGCCACGGGTCGCGCCGTAGCCGATCAGCGACCAGATCAGGCCGAAGACGACGCCGAGCAGGACCGTGGACAGCAGGATGAACAGGAAGTTCTCGCCGCCGAAGAGCGACATGATCAGACCGACGAAGACCCCGAGCCAGGCACCGGAGAGGACGCCGGCCAGAGCGACCTTGCTCCAGGTGAGGCGGCCGGTGATCCGTTCGATCTGCTTCAGCTCGGTGCCGACGATCATGCAGTTCTCGACAGGGAACTCCTTGTCGGAGAGGAAGTCGACCGTCTTCTGCGCAGCCGCGTAGTCGTCGTAGGTCGCGAGCGACTGGGGGAACTCCAGCTTCAGCGGGCTCCGCGAGCCGCCGACCGGCGAGGTGAAGGACATACCTCCAGTGTGCCCCACCGCAGGTCAGGCTCGGAGGACGCCGTTCGCGATGACGTCGAGCATGGGACGTACGTCCCGGGGCTCGAGCGAGGACTGGTCGGCCATGGTGGCGACACCGCCGAGAAGGCGGCACACGTCGAGGTTGTCGACACCGTCGCGCATCGCACCCGCGCCGGCCATCTCGCCCAGGACCCGCTCGTTAGCGTCGGCGTAGGCCTGACACTTCGTACGCAGCGGGGAGTCCTGGCAGCCCAGGGACGCCGTGATCTTCGCCGCGGCGCCCTGGTTCCGGGTGAGCAGGGCAACGTACTCCTCGAACCAGGCCAGCAGCTTCTCCCGGCACCCGCCCTCGGTCGCCATCGCCTTGTCGACGTGCGAGAGGACCTCCTCGACCCACGAGGACATGATCGCCTCGTGGAGCGCTTCGCGAGTCGGGAAGTGTCGGTAGAGGGTGCCTGGCCCCACGCCCGCGCGACGCGCCACCTCGTCCAGAGGTGCGTCCATGCCGCGCTCCTTGAAGACCTGATGGGCGACCTCGATCAGCCGCTCGCGATTGCGCTGCGCGTCGGCTCTCATCCGGACCTCCTCAGTGACCCCGCCGGGCTGCGGGACCTCAAGTTAACAGCCAGCAACTGCTCCTCCGCCATTGCGGGCAAACAAATACATTGCTAACCGGAGACAGCCTCCGGTAGCGTTGAGGGCAAGCGGAGAGTTACTCCGTTTCACTGTACTCCTCTTCCGTCTCCAACAGGAGCTCTCGCATGACAACCACCGAAGCACCACCCAAGCAGCCAGCCCCCACGAAGGCCGCCGGCGCCGGGATCGCCCTGGTCCTGGTCGCCCAGCTGATGATCGTGCTCGACTCGGCCGTCGTGAACGTCGCCCTCCCCCGCATCGCCGACGACCTCGAGTTCACCCCGGCGGCGCTCACCTGGGTGCTCAACGGCTACACCCTCGCCTTCGGCGGGCTGCTGCTGCTCGGCGGTCGCCTCGGCGACGTCTTCGGCAGGCGGCGTACGTTCGTGGCCGGCCTCACCGTCTTCACCTTCTTCTCCCTGGCCGGCGGGCTCGCGCCGACCGACGACCTGCTCGTCATCTCCCGCGCGCTGCAGGGCTTCGGGGCCGCGATCGCCGCACCCCAGGTGCTCGCCCTGCTCACCACCTCGGCGAAGGACGAGTCCGCGAGGGCTCGGGCGATCGCGCTCTTCGCAGCCGTCTCCTCCAGCGGCGCATCGATCGGACTGATCCTCGGTGGCGTCCTGACCGACATCGCGTCGTGGCGCTGGACGCTGTTCATCAACGTACCCATCGGTCTGGTCGTCCTCGCCCTCGTCGGCCGCCTGGTCGCCGAGACCGCCCCGCGGCCGGGACGTTTCGACGTCATCGGCGCCGTGACCGCCACCGGCGGTGCCGCCGCGATCGTGTGGTCGCTGATCGGTGCTCCCGAGCACGGCTGGACCTCGGCACGAACCATCGGCGGGATCGCGATCGGCCTGCTCCTACTGGTCGCCCTGGTGCTCACCGAGCGCCGGGTCGCCCACCCGCTGCTGCAGCTCCACCTCTTCAACAGCCACCGTCGCGTGACGGCGTACGTCGCCGCGATCGGACTGGTCGGGGCGCAGTTCTCGACGTTCTACCTGACCGTGATCTACCTGCAGGGCGCGCTGGGTATGGGACCGCTCGCCTCCGGGCTGGCGTTCCTGCCGCTCACCCTGATGATCTTCGCGATGTCCCGGGTGGCCCCTCGCCTCGCGGCGCGGATCGGGATGCCTGGGGTCCTGGTGCTCGGCGCCACGGGTCTGACCGGCTCGTTCCTGTGGCTGAGCCTGCTCACCGAGACCAGCACGTACGCCGGGGCCGTCCTGGTTCCGTTCCTGCTCAACGGCGCCTTCGCCTCCCTCGTCTTCACCTCCACCACGGCCCTCGGCCTGGAGGGCGTCGACGCCGCCCACGCCGGCGCGGCCTCCGGCCTGGTGCAGACCATGCAGCAGCTCGGCGGCTCGATCGGGCTCGCCGTGATCGCCTCGGTCTACGTCGCCAACGGCACTCCGGGCGAGGTCGTCCCGGGCCTGCGTGAGGCCTTCTACGCCGCTGCCGCCCTGGGCTCGATCGGCATCATCGCCTCCCTCGTCCTGGTGCTCCGACGACCCTCCCGAGGCCGCTCGTACGTGACCGGCCGAGCAGCGGTCGAGGTCGACTGAGTCCGGGCTCACAGCTCGGCCGGGTCGGAGCAGAACAGGTGTTGATCCGCACTCGCGTGGGTGACCGTCATCACTCCGTCGTCCTCCACCTCCGGGAGCATCGACTCGTCGAAGGGCGGCGAGACGACACCGAGACAGAATCGGACCAGCTCCGGGTCATCCGGAAGCGTGATCGAATCCTCACCGAGGTCGCCCCACGGATGGTTCCAGACGAGCGGTCTCGGGACGATCACGTCACCTTCCAGGCGGTCGCCCGCAGCCAGATCGGTGATGCCGACCCGCGGGATCGACTCGAAGTCGGAGTCGACGTCCGGCATCCCGAACAACGCCTGCGAGAGCATCACGCCACCCGCGCCGTCCCCCGTCGCGTACGCAACATCGTTCCGGTATCTCACCCCAGCCCCGGCACGCACCGCGGGCTTGTCGATCACGCGCAACGGCCCAGCTGTCTTGTTGGTCAATGTGTAGTGCACCTTCACCTGGGACGCGGTCGGCTCGACCGAGACCTCGAAGTCGGATTCCGGAGCGGCCGCATCACCGGTGGGCCGCTCGTCCGAAGCCAGGTCAGAGCACCCTGCCAGAGTCGCCCCGGCGGCGACCAGGGCCGCCGCGCCCATCAACCGCGATAGTGCTCGCGCTCGTCCCATCCCAACTCCTCTCGCAGACCGTTCTCCGTGTATTCGATCGGGTGGTCAGGGTCGATGATCTCGGGGGTGCTGGGATCGTCGTCGTGGTCGATCGGTAGCCCGGCCGCCTGCCGCTCGGCCTCTTTGATGTCGCTGTTCGCGTCTACCGAGTCGTCGCCGGTGTATTCGTCACCGCGATAGGTGTCGTTCATGTAGTCATAGACGTGAGCCATCTCGTGGAAGAGACCCACCACCGGCGGACGGTCGTCGGTGGAGTGATCTCGACTCGGGTTGTACTTGATCTCGTTGCCACCGAAGGCGCCGTTGCTCGCCTTGTTGTTGTCCTCGGTGTACTCCGTGATGGTCAGACCCTCCTTGCCGGCGCCGAGGAAGCCGGAGTGGTCGCGGTTGTACTGGTAGTTCTCGAACATCTTCGCGCCGTCGGGCGAGGCTGCGAGCATCTCGAGATCGGCCCTGACCCGTTCGACGAACTCCGGCGATCCCTCGATCTTGATCCAGTCTGGAACGTCCTTGATCTCGACCGTCACCTGCTGTTCGACGCCCTCGGCGTCATCACCCGATTCGCCATGGGACTTGTCATCACCGGAGCCTCCGTACGTGGCGTCCGTGCCCCGGCCCGCGTACGTCACGTCGTCGCCGGCACCGCCGTGGATCCGGTCGTCGTCGTCACCACCGGATGCGATGTCGTTGCCCTCCCCGCCGAGGAGTACGTCGTCCCCATCGGCGCCCTCTAGATAGTCACGCCCGCGACCGCCTGCGATCCGGTCGTTGCCACCCAGGCCGTAGACGGTGTCATCACCCGCAGCGCCAGCAGCCAGGTCATCTCCACCTTGGCCGTCGATGTAGTCGCGGCCGGTGCCGCCGGACACCTGGTCGCCCCCGTCACCGGCGAAGATCTTGTCGCCGTCCTGGCCGCCGAGGATGCGATCTTCGCCCCCACCGCTGCGGATCTCGTCGCTGCCCCGGCCTCCCAGAAGAGTGACGTTGACACTGGAACCTGACGGTACGTTGATCTGATCGTCGCCCTCCCCTGCACGGATGACGATCTCGTTCCCCGGCGGCACGTCGTACATCTTGCCGTTGATGATGACCACCGGCTCGCCGGTCAGCGGGTTGGTCCCGACCGTGACAGTGTCGTTGCCGCTGCCGGTGTTGACGTACGTCTTCCCGTCGACGTTGATCATGCCGACCGAGTCGACGTCGGCAGGGACGTGGAACGGATCCTGCCCGGACTCGGCTACGGCAGCCATCGCCCTGGACAGATCACGCCAGGCCGAGGTGGTGTCGACCAGCTCCTGCCGGTCGGGGCTGAGGTCACGGTCGAGCCCGGTTCGGATCTCGGATGCCCGGGCGATCGCGTCGGTGACGAGCTTGCTGTCGGCGTCGTCCTCCGGCTGGAAGCGGATGTCCCCAGAGGGGCTGCCCTGATGCGGGATGTGCACCACGGTCGCCCAAGACTGGTCGAGGTGACCCTGCGCGATCCGGACGGCGCCGGCGATCTGCGCCATCGCCGAGGCCGTCTTCTCGGCAAGGTTCTGGGCCGCGTCCAGGTCGGTCAGCAGGCGCTTTCGATGAGCCTCGTACGACTCCGCCGACTGGCCCTCCCAGTCGGCGACCACGTTCTTGGACCCGCTGATGAAGGACTCCGTCACCGACTCGAGCTTCGCGCCGATCTTGGTCCATGCGGCGGACGCCTCGTCGATCGAGGATGCGTCGTCCCACAGCTTCCACGTGCCTTCGGACATCTCGGCGCTCCTCAGCTCGGGGGTGGGGTCGGGCTTGGACCGGGCGACGGGCTCGGCAACGGGGACGGCTCAGGTGGCTGGGTCGGACCTGGCGATGGCTCCGGCGGGGCGGGCGTCGGCCCCGGTTCCAGCGATGTGCTCGACTCGGCGGCCCGCGCGACCTCCTCGTCTGTCGAGGAGAGGTCGAACGCGCACAGCATCAGTGCGTCCGCGCCCGCCTCGAAGACCGCGGCGAACGACTCGAGCGCGCTGGAGCCGGCCTCGACCAGAGGGCCGTGGGCGGTCATCGTGTCGAAGCCGCCCTGGGTGTTGCCGGCATCGCCCGAGGCGACCGCAAGTGCGCCGGCGTTGTCCGCCATCGCACCAGTCAGGTCCATCGCCCAGTCGATGCAGCGATCCGCGAGCGTGACGAGCTCGGCGGGACGTACGTTGATCTGAGATGACATTCGGGGTCTCCTGTCTCCACAGAAGTTCTGCCCGAATCACGCGCCTTTACACGCGTACGTCGCGATCGTCTCGATCAGTGAGACAGGACCCGTTCGGCGAGCGAGGTGAAGAAGCCGAGCCCGTCGGTGCCGGAGCCGGTGAGGGCCTCGACGGCGTGCTCGGGGTGGGGCATCAGGCCGACGACGTTGCCGGCGGCGTTGGTGATCCCGGCGATGTCGTTGACCGAGCCGTTGGGGTTGACGTCGAGGTAGCGCGCGACGACCCGACCCTCGTCCTCGAGCTGCTTGACGGTGTCGGCGTCGGCGACGTACTGCCCCTCGCCGTTCTTCAGCGGCACCACGATCTCCTGGTCCTGTGAGAACGCGGAGGTCCAGGCGGTCGAGGCGTTCTCGATGCGCAGCTTCTGATCACGGCAGATGAACTTGAGGTGGTCGTTGCGCAGCAGGCCGCCGGGGAGCAGGTGGGACTCGACGAGCATCTGGAAGCCGTTGCAGATGCCGAGCACCGGCAGACCCTTCTTCGCACCCTCGATGACCTCGGTCATGATCGGGGCGAAGCGCGAGATGGCGCCGCAGCGCAGGTAGTCCCCGTAGGCGAAGCCGCCCGGCAGGATCACCGCGTCGACGCCCTGCAGGTCGTGGTCGCCGTGCCAGAGCGCGACGGCCTCGTTGCCACCGACGCGGACCGCGCGCTGAGCGTCGACGTCGTCGAGGGTGCCCGGGAAGGTGATGACGCCGACCTTCATCAGGCGGTCTCCTCGACCCGAACGACGAAGTTCTCGATCACGGTGTTGGCCAGGAAGGTCTCGGCGAGCTTCTCGATCTGAGCGAGGGCGTCGTCGTTGACCTCCGGCACCTCCAGCTCGAACCGCTTGCCCTGACGGACCTCGGTGACGCCGGTGAACCCGAGCCGCGGCAGGGCGCCGAGAACGGCCTTCCCCTGCGGGTCGAGAATCTCGGGCTTGGGCATGACGTCGACGACAACGCGAGGCATGGCCGCAGTCTATGCGACGAAGTGAGGAACGAACGCTTCGTCACGAGGGACGAGTACGAGGGCGCTCGTGACGAGCGAGGAGCAGGCGAGCGAAGCTCGCCCGGTCGGGCGTAGGACGCGCGCCTAAACCGTTGGCTGTCGGCGCATCCCGGGCCCTACTGTCGATCTTCGTGCGGCAACTGCTGATCGACATCGGGCCGCTGCGTACGTCTCCCGCTTTCCGGCGGTTCTTCATCGGACGAGCGGTCTCGGGGATCGGTGGCCAGATCACGATCGTCGCGGTCATGTATCAGGTCTGGGAGGCGACCCACAGCCCGTTCTGGTCCGGCAGCGTCGCGCTCGCCCAGCTCGTCCCGATGCTGACGATCGGGCTCTGGGGCGGTTCCGTGGCCGACCGGGCCGACCGGCGCTCGATCCTGATGGCGACGAACATCGTCCAGCTCGTGCTCGCGCTGCTGCTGATGACGCAGGCGCTCTGGCTGGGCACGTCGCCGTCCTCTCTCGGAGTCGTCCTCGTGCTGGTCGCCCTCATGGCCGCGGCCGGCTCGGTCGCCGCACCCGCGGGCATGGGCGTGATCCCGCGGCTGCTCCCCATCGACCAGGTCGCCGCCGGGCTGGCACTCACCCGGCTGAGCTTCCAGGGGTCGGTGCTCCTGGGCCCCGCGCTGGGCGGACTGATCATCGGCTATGCGGGTCTCGAGATCGCGTACGCCGTGGACGCTGCCTCCTTCGCTGCCGGGTTCCTCGGGGTTGCGGGGCTCCCCCGGCTGGCGCCCGTGACCAGGACGAACGGCGGCGGAATCCTCGAAGGGCTCCGGTTCGCGGCCACGCATCCGGTCATCCGGGGCGTACTTCTCGTCGACCTGGCGGCCACCGTCCTGGCCATGCCGATGAGCCTGTTCCCGTTGATCAACGAGGCCCGGTTCGGCGGCGACCCACGTACGCTCGGGCTGTTCCTGACCGCGATCGCGGTCGGCGGCGTGGCGGCCTCTCTCGTCTCGGGTTCGTTCACCAGGAGCCCGCGACCGGGCGTGGTCACGATCGGTGCCGCAGCCGTGTGGGGCGCCAGCCTCGGCGCCGTCGGGCTGGTCACCTCAGCCTGGCTCTGCCTCGCCCTGCTCGCGATCGCCGGGGCGGCCGACTCGGTCAGCGTCGTCACCCGCGGGACGCTGATCCAGCTCGCCGTGCCCGACGACCTGCGCGGCCGGACCGCCGCGATCGAGATGATCGTCGG
>NZ_JBOHDN010000070.1:0-12500 GCF_050699375.1 Nocardioides sp.
CGCGGCCTGCAGCAGCGACGTACCCGAACACGCCAGATCGAAGAACCGCGACCACACCTCTGCCGGATAAGCCACCGCAACACTCCTTCATCAGGGATGTTGCTTAGACCGCTGGATTCCGCCGACGTCTCGGCCTGCAGAGCTGACGCTTCGGCGGTCAGCGGCAGTCGGAGCAGGTGCCGAAGACCTCCAGGGTGTGGGAGACGTCGGTGAAGCCGTTCTCCTCGGCCATGGTCTTGGTCCAGCGCTCGACCGCGGGGCCTTCGACCTCGACGGTGCGGCCGCACTGGCGGCAGACGAGGTGATGGTGGTGGGTGTCGGAGCAGCGGCGGTAGATCGTCTCGCCGTCCTCCGAGCGCATCGCGTCCACGGCACCGGACTCGGCGAGGGCCGTCAGGGTTCGGTAGACGGTGGCCAGACCGACCGCGCCCTCGAGGCGGGAGTGGATCTCCTGGGCTGAGTGGAAGCCGTCGTACGTCCTCAGGGCCTCCGCCACCGCGATCCGCTGCTTGGTAGGCCGCAGGTTGGAGTCGGATGCCAGCGGATCAGTGCTCGTCATAGTGTTCGCCCTCCGCGCCGACGTGCGCCGCGTGCCGGTGCCCGTCATGGATGTAGTCGACGTGGTCGCCGTGCTCGACGGCGACATGGCCGCACTTCTCGCCGTGGTGGTGGGGGTGTTCCTCGTCGACGGGTTTCTCCTGAGGCTCGGTCTCCGGGAAGGGAGTCACGAGTGCCCGGCGCCGGCGCAGCCAGGCGCCGATCGGCCAGACCAGGAAGAAGCCGGCCAGGGCGACCAGCACGATGCTGGGACCGGGCTGGACGTTGGCCCCCGTACGCGAGAGGGCGGCCGCCAGCGCCAGGCCGCCGACCGAGGCGACCAGGCCGGCGCCCATCGCGCCGAGCAGCGTCATCCGGAACGAGCGGGTCAGCTGCTGCACGATGGCGACAGGTACGACCATGAGAGCCGAGACGAGCAGGAGCCCGACTGTGCGCATCGCGATCACCACGCTCAGCGCCGCGAGCACCGCCACCAGGATGGAGTAGAACCGGACCGGCAGCCCGGCGACCTTGGCGTAGTCGGGGTCCTGGGAGACCGCGAACAGCTGCGGCGAGAGCCCGACGCAGATGAGGATCAGTACGATCGAGAGCGCCATCGTGACGAGCAGGTCGTCGACCGAGATCGTCAGGATCGAGCCGAAGAGGAACTCCTGCAGCCGGGAGGCACCGGTGCCGGCGAGCCCGGTGACGAAGACGCCGCCGGCGAGCCCGCCGTAGAACAGCATCGCCAGGGCGACGTCACCCTCGGCGTGACCGCGCTCGCGTACGACCTCGATGACCACGGCACCGGCGATAGCCACGATCACCGCGGTCCAGGTCGGTGAGGTCTGCGTCCACAGGCCGATCGCGACGCCGGTGACGGCGACGTGGCCGATGCCGTCGCCCATCAGCGCCAGCCGTCGCTGCACGATGTAGGTGCCGACCGCCGGCGCCGCGACCCCGACGAGGAACGCCGCGATCAGGGCACGTTGCATGAACGGCACCGAGAAGAGCTCGAGGAGTGTCATGGCCTAGAGCTCCTTCAGGGGAGTCGGGACGGCGGCGTTGGTCTGCGGCGGGTCGTCGGCGCAGTGGACGTGCGCGGCGTCGAAGCCCTGGGCGTGGACGTCCGCGTCGGAGAGCGGAGGGCCGTCGTACGCCTTGCGTCCGTCGCGCATGACGACCGCTCGGTCGACCAGCGGCGCCAGCGGCCCGAGCTCGTGGGCGACCAGCACGATGGTGGCGCCGTCGTTCTTGAGGCGTCGCAGCGCCTCGGCGAGCGCCTGCTGGTTGGGCAGGTCGACCCCGGCGGTCGGCTCGTCGAGCAGCAGCAGCTCGGGGCGCCCGGCGAGCGCCCGAGCGATCAGCACCCGCTGGTGCTGGCCGCCGGAGAGCTGGGCGACACCGCGATGGGCGTACGCCTCCATCCCGACCACCTCGAGCGCCGACCGGATCGCGGCGCGATCCGCGGCACGCAGCGGCCGCAGCAGCTTGCGGGAGGTGAGCCGACCGGAGGCGACGACCTCCCAGACCGAGGCGGGTACGCCGCCGGTGGCCGTGGAACGCTGCGGCACGTAGCCGACCCGGGACCAGTCGTGGAAGCCGGCCAAGGTGCGGCCGAAGAGCTCCAGGCGACCGGCCGAGAGCGGGTTGAGGCCGACCAGGGTGCGTACGAGCGTCGACTTGCCGGAGCCGTTGGCTCCCATCAGTGCGACGAACTCACCGCGCTCGACCGTCAGGTCCACCTCGCGCAGGACGGGACGTCCGGACAGCGCGACATCCCCGTGCAGGAGCTGCACGGGGACATCGGCGGGGACGGTGCTGTTTCCAGGGCCGGTCCCTGGTCTGGTCACTGACAACCGTTGGCCGCCTTCAGGGCGTCGAGGTTATGTCGCATGAGGGAAAGGTAGTCCTCTCCAGCGGTGTCTTTCGAGAGGCCCTCGATCGGGTCGAGCACGGCGGTCTTCAGGCCGAGGTCACCGGCGAGGGTGTCGGCGAGCGCCGCGCTGACCAGGCGCTCGGAGAAGATCGTGGTCACGCCGTGCTCCTTGGCGTGCTCACCGATCTCGGCGAGCTGGGCCGGGTTGGGCTCCGCGTCGGGGGTCAGGCCGGCGATCGACTCGAACTCCAGGCCGTACTTGTCGAGATAGGCGAAGGCGTCGTGCGAGACCACGACCTCCTTGATCTTGCACTGGGCCAGGCCGGTCTTGAACTCCTCGTCGACACCGGTCAGGTCGTCGGTCACCTTCTTGGCGTTGGCCTCATAGGCGTCGGCGTTGTCGGGGTCGGCCTCGGCGAGAGCGTCGCGTACGTCCTCGGCATACTGCGCCAGCAGCAGCGGGTCGTGCCAGAAGTGAGGGTCGAGCTCGCCGTGGTCGTGCTCCTCCTCCTCGGCGGGCGCCTCCTCGCCCTCATGGGAGTGCTCGTCGCCGCCCTCCTCCGCGGCACGGAGGTCGACAACCTTCTCGACATCGACGACGTCGCCCTTGACGTCCTGCTCGACCGCGTCGTCGACGGCGGGCTGGAAGCCGTGCTCGGTGAGGATCAGGTCCGCGCTCTGCAGCGCGGCGGTCTGGTTGATGCTGAGCTCGAGGTCGTGCGGCTCGACGCCCGGCTTGGTGAGCCCGGTGATGTCGACCAGGTCACCGCCGACCCGCTCCGCGACGTACTCCAGCGGGTAGAACGCGGCCGCTATCTCCACCTTCCCCGAGCCGGACCCGGAGGAACCGGGGTCGTCTGTGAAGGCAGCGCATCCGGAGGTGAGCAGGAGCGCGCCGGCAGCGAGGAGGCCGACGGAGCGAGTCGTGGGGGTCATGAGAACCATTCTCAGTGTTGTTGAGAATGGTTGTCAATTCCTTTCGGGATGCCGAAGAGCAGCGGTACGTCGGTGACTCGGGGGAGATCGATGCGATTGCACCTCTCGGCGAGCCCGGGATCATCCGGCCACGAGCCGATGATCAGCCCGTCGGGCTCGAACCCGCGAGCCCGCAGCGCGGCCACGGTCAGCTCTGTGTGGTTGAGGGTGCCCAGTCCGGCCGCGGTGACGACGACGAACGAGGTCCGTACGTCCTCGGCGACGAGTGCGTCGGCCAGGTCGAGGAGTGTGCCGCCGTCGGTGTCCAGGCGCACCAGCAGGCCGCCGGACCCCTCGACGAGAACGAGATCGTTCTCGCTGGTCAGGGCAGAGATCGTCGGAGCGTACGCAGCGACCGGCGGGATCTGAACCCCCGCCCGCCGGGCCGCGGTGTCCGGCGCGAGCGGCTCCTCGAGCCGGGTCAGCTCGTGCACCTCGATCCCGGTCAGCCGGTGGATCTCGGCGGCGTCGCAGTCGCCGTCGGCCGTGCCGGTCTGCACCGGCTTCACGACCGCGACCTTCTCGCCGTTCGTGCGGGCCCGGGAGGCCAGGGTCGCCGTCGCGACGGTCTTGCCGACGCCGGTGCTGGTGCCGGTGACGATCACCACGCGTCCGGTCACGCCGCGGCCTCGGTGAGCATTCAGCGACCGGCTCACCCCGCCTCACCCACGATCACGTCGATGGCCTTGACCGCCCGCTCCCACTCCTCGTCGGTGACACCAGCGCCCGCGGTGACCCGCAGCCGGGAGACGCCGTCGGGGACCGATGGTGGTCGGAAGCAGCCGACGCGTACGCCCTCGGCGAGCAGGTCCGCCTGGGCCGTGATCGCAGCGTCGGGGGAAGGCATCGGCACGGACAGAACTGCACCGGCGGGGGCATGGATCCCGAGGGTCCGGGCCAGGTCGGTGACCCGAGCGCGGATGGTCTCGGCGAGGTCCGGGCGTGACCGCGCGACCCGCGCAGCTGCCAGTGCCGCCGCGGTGGCGGCGGGCGCGAGGCCGGTGTCGAAGATGAACGGACGGGCGGTGTTGACCAGATGGTCGAGGACCGCTTGCGGCCCCAGCACGGCACCACCCTGGCTGCCCAGACTCTTGGAGAGCGTCGCGGTGACGAGTACGTCGGGCCGTCCGGCGAGGCCGTGACGGTGGACGAGCCCCGGGCCGTGGACGCCGACGCCGTGGGCCTCGTCGACGACGAGCAGCGCGCCGTGCTTCGCGCAGGCGTCGGCCAGCTCGACCAGCGGTGCCTCGTCGCCGAGCACGGAGTAGACGGACTCGGCGAGCACGAGCGTGCGTACGCCGGGACGCGCCGCGAGCGCCGCCCGGACCGCCGCCACGTCGTTGTGCGGCACAACCGTCAGCTGGGCACGGGAGAGCCGTACGGCGTCGATCAGCGACGCGTGGATGTGCGCGTCGGAGACGACGTGGGCGGTCCGGTCGGCCAGCGCGCCGACGACCGAGAGGTTGGCGTGATAGCCGGTCGAGAAGGTCAGCGCCGCGGGCTGTCCCAGCCAGTCGGCGAGCTCGGCCTCCAACTCTTGATGAAGCGTCAGAGTGCCCGTGACCAGGCGAGACGCACCCGCGCCGCCACCCCAGAGCATGGCCGCGTCGGCCGCGGCGCGACGTACGTCGGGGTGTCCCGACAGACCCAGATAGTCGTTGCCGGCCAGGTCGACGCTGGGCGATCTCGAGGCGGCGTCGTCAGGTCCGCGCGGCCGCAGCCGCCGGGTCAGCCCGGCCTCTTCCCGCGTCGCTGCCGCGTCGGCCAGCCATCTGTTCCACGTCATCAGGCCACCTCCGCAGCCGCGGTGATGGCGCGGCAGATCCTGGCGAGGTCGGCTTCGTCGGTGATGTAGGGCGGCATCGTGTAGATCAGGTCGCGGAACGGCCGGATCCAGACCCCCTCGCGCAACGCGGCCTCGGTGGCCTTGGCGCCATCGATCGGATGGTCCAGTTGGACCACGCCGACGGCGCCGAGGACGCGGACGGCGGTGACGCCGGGTGCTCCGGCAAGAGGGGAGAGGCCGGTCGAGAGCGCGGCGGAGACCCGGGACACGTCCTCGCGCCACCCGCGCGCGGCCAGCAGGTCGAGCGAGGCCAGCGCGACCGCGCACGCGAGCGGGTTGCCCATGAAGGTGGGCCCGTGCATGAGCACGCCCGACTCGCTCCGCGAGATCGCGTGCGCGACCTCGGAGCTGGTCAGCACTGCCGCCAAGGTCATGTAGCCGCCGGTCAGCGCCTTGCCAAGACAGACGATGTCCGGCGTGACCTGCGAGGACACGAGGAGATCGCCGGTGCGGCCGAGACCGGTGGCGACCTCGTCGAAGATCAGCACCAGCCCGTGCTCGTCGGCGATCTCGCGCAGCACGACCAGGCAGCGGTCGTCGTAGACCCACATCCCGCCCGCACCCTGGAGCCGCGGCTCGACGATGATCCCGGCGAGCTCGTCGGTGTGCTCGGCCGCCAGGCGGCGTACGCCCTCGGCCCAGGTCTCCACATCCCCGCCCGGCGCCGGCGGACGCTCGGCGAAGACCTGCGGCGCCAGGACCTCGGTGAACATCGAGTGCATGCCGCCGACCGGGTCGCACGTGCTCATGCACCCGAAGGTGTCGCCGTGGTAGCCGCCGCGCAGGGTCAGCAGCCGCGTACGCTCCGGCCGTCCGCGGCCGCGCTGGGTCTGCAGCGCCATCTTGATCGCGACCTCGACGCTCACCGACCCGGAGTCGGCCAGGAAGACGTGCTGCAGCGGATCCGGGGTGATCGCGACGAGCCGCTCGGCGAGGTCGACCGCGGGTGCGTGGGTCAGGCCGCCGAACATCACGTGCGCCATCCGCCCGGCCTGCTCGGTGAGCGCGGCGTCCAGCTCGGGTACCCGGTAGCCGTGGATCGCCGACCACCACGATGACATCGCGTCGACGACCTCGAGGCGCTCGCCGTCGTCGTCGAGGTGGAGACGTACGCCGTCTGCGCCGGTGACGAGCCGCACCGGCGCCGGGTCGGTCATCGAGGTGTAGGGGTGCCAGAGGTGCTCGCGGTCGAAGGCGAGCAGATCCTGGACCCGGTCAACACCCATCTCAAGCGTTGGCGGCAACGTCGGTCCCCGCGCCGCGGCGCCGGATCACCGGGCCGTCCTGCTCGTCGTGGCCGCCGCAAGCGTCGCCACAGCCATCACCGCAGCCGTCACCGCAGCTGCCTCCACAGCCGCCCGCGGCGCGCTCGGCGACCCTGGTGCGATGCTCCTCGATCAGCTCGTCGAAGGCGCTCTCGTCCATGCCGAGGATGATGAAGCCGCTGTCGCGCAGCATCTCCAGGTCGGCCAGCGCGTCCTGTCCCTCGGAGGTCAGGTAGTCGCCGAGGAAGATCGAGTTCGCGACCTGGAGCGCGGCGGCCTGCAGCGAGCGCAGGTGCATCTCGCGCCCGGCCGCGATCCGGATCTCCTTGTCCGGGCAGACGAAGCGCGCCATCGCCAGGATCTTCACGCAGCGGGCGGGGGAGAGCTCCCAGGTGTTCTCGTACGGCGTCCCGTCGAAGGGCATCAGGAAGTTCACCGGGATCGAGTCGGCGTCGAGCTCCCTGAGCGCGAAGAGGGCCTCGACGAGCTGCTCGTCGGTCTCGCCCAGGCCGGCGATCAGGCCCGAGCACGGCGACAGGCCGGCGTCCTTGGCCTTGTCGATCGTGTCGATGCGGTCGGCGTACGTGTGGGTCTGGACGATCTTGTCGTGGTTGGACTCGGCGGTGTTGATGTTGTGGTTGTACGCATCGACACCGGCCGCCTTGAGCCGCTCGGCCTGGCCGCCCTTGAGCAGTCCGAGGCAGGCGCACACCTCGACGCCGTCGTGCTCGTCCTTGAGGGCCGAGGTCATCTCGACGACCTTGTCGATGTCGCGATCGGAGGGGCCGCGGCCGGAGGAGACCATGCAGACCCGGGTGGCGCCGCCGCGCAGCCCGGCGCCCGCCTGCTCGAGGGTCTCGTCCTTGGACAGCCAGGAGTACTTCAGCACCGGCGCCCGGGAGCCGAGCGCCTGGCTGCAGTAGTTGCAGTTCTCCGGGCACAGGCCCGACTTGAGGTTGACCAGGTAGTTCACCTTCACGGTGTTGCCGAAGTGTTCGCGCCGGAGCCTCCCCGCGGCGGCGACGATCGTCATCAGGTCCACATCGGGAGTACGCAGCACCGCCAACGCGTCCTCCGCGGTGGCGGCCCCACCGGCCAGGATCCGGTCGGCGAGCTGGTCGAAGGCTGTCGTCATGCGGTGCGTCTCCTCGGGTGATGGCAACCTGAACGACGTTCAGGTGAACGGCGTTCAGGTTAGATGGGGTCGGTCCGCTGCGCAACGCGTGCTTCCGGAGGTCGAGACCTCGAGAGTCCAGATCCAGCCACCCGGGCTCCGTGCCTAAGATCGATCTCGTGCACATCGAGACGATCCCTGGCCTGGTGCTGATCGAGCATGAGATCGAGGTGCCGCTCGACCATCGCCGAGGTGATGGCGAGAGGTTGACCCTCTTCGCCCGAGAGGTCCGACGGGCCGGCGATCGCGTGGACCGCGACGCGCTGGTCTTCCTCCAGGGCGGTCCAGGCGGGGAGGGCCCACGCCCGATCGGGACCGTGGACGCGCCCGCCTGGCTCGATCGGGCGCTGAAGGACTATCGAGTGATCCTGCTCGACCAGCGGGGCACCGGCCGGTCGACACCGATCACCGCGATGGCCGATCGGAGTGCGCAGCAGCAGGCCGACTATCTGGCTCACTTTCGCGCCGATTCGATCGTCGAGGACGCCGAGCTCCTCCGCAGCCACCTCGGTATCTTGCGGTGGTCGCTCCTCGGCCAGTCCTTCGGCGGGTTCTGCTCGCTGCGCTACCTCTCGACGCATCCGGCGTCGCTGCGCGAGGTCATGTTCACCGGGGGAGTGCCGCCGGTCGGCCTCGCTGCCGACGAGGTCTACGCCGCGACCTTCGCTCGCACGATCGAGCTCACCGAACGTCACTACGCCCGCTTCCCCGGCGACCGCGACCGGATGCTGACCCTTGCCGAGCGCTGTGAGGCCGGCGAGATCAGGCTCCCGCACGGCGGGCTCCTGTCGGCCCGCCAGCTCCGTTCCATCGGCAGTCGGCTCGGGATGATGGGCGGCTCCGAGCAGATCCACTACCTCCTCGAACGCGACCCGGCCGGTCTCGGCTTCGGTCACGAGGTCGCCTCGCTGCTGCCGTTCAGCGGTCACTCGCCCCTCTATGCCCTCGTCCACGAGGCCTGCTACGCCGATGCCCAGGCGACCCGGTGGGCCTCCGAGCGCGTCCAGCCCGCTGCGTACGAGGATCCGACGCTCTTCACCGCCGAGCACCTCTTCCCGTGGCACCTGAGCGAGGACCCGCTGCTGGCTCCCTTCGCCGAGGCGGCGGACCTGCTGGCCGAGCGCGAGTGGCCGAGCCTCTACGACCCGTCGGTGCTGGCGTCGGTCGACGTCCCGTGCGCCGCGGCGGTCTACTACGACGATCCGTACGTCCTGCGCGAGCACTCCCTCGCCACCGCCGACCTCGTCCCCACCCTGCGTCCCTGGATCACCAACGAGCACCTCCACAACGGCCTCCTCGTGGCCCCCGACGACGTGCTCGGCCGCCTTATCGGCATGGTCCGCGGCGTCTCTTAGGAGTGCCCCCTCCGGGGTGAGATCGGTGCGGATAACCGTTGGTGGCCGACGGCGGGGGTGCGCGAAGGTGTGCTCATGACGACTGTCACCTCGGCACTACCTCTGCTCGGCCTGCGGTTCACCGCGGGGCCGCTGGAGCTGCGCGGGATCAGCGATGACCTGCTGGGCCCGTTGGCCGACATCGCGGTGGCCGGGATCCATGCCAGCGACTCGATGCCGTTCTACGTGCCGTGGTCGACCGCGCCGGGCGAGGTGCTGCCGCGGAACTTCGCGCAGTATCACTGGAGCCAGCGCGCCGCCCTCAGCCCCGCGACGTGGTCGCTCGACCTCGCGGTCCTCTGGGAGGGAGAGCTGGTCGGCGTGCAGGGAATGTCGACCAAGAACTATCTCGTGACCCGCACCGGCGAGACCGGGTCCTGGCTCGGGCGCGGCCGCCAGGGCAAGGGCATCGGCACCGCGATGCGGCAGGTTCTCTGCGCCTTCGCCTTCGATCACCTCGACGCCACCCAGATCACCTCTGGTGCCTTCACCGACAACCCGGCCTCGCTCGGGGTCAGCCGGAAGGTGGGCTACCGGGAGAACGGCGTACGTCGGGTCGAACGCCGGCCCGGTGAGCTCGCCGTCGTCCAGGATCTCCTGCTCACTCCGGAGGATCTGGTCCGCTTCGAGCACCCCCTCGAGGCCGATGGCGTCGAGGCCTTCCGGGGGCTGATTGGACTGGACCGGAACCGTTACTGATGTGACGGATGAGGCACCTCGGTTGTCACATCAGTAACGGTTCCGGGCACTCGCCGCGCAGGCCAGCTGTGCCGGGCACCATATGCACATGGCTCTACCCGCGATCGCCGTCCGTACGGCGTCCTTCATCCTCGCCTCGGCGCTCGTCTGGCTCGCCTACCCCGTGCTCGCCGTCCTCGTCTACCTCGGTCTCCTGATCGCCTCCGCGGCCGGTGGCCTGGACGCGGGCGGTCCGCTGGCCGGCCCGATGCTGGTCATCCTCGGTGCCGGCGCCGGCGTCCTCTGCGTCGCGATCGCTGCTCCGGCCGCGCTCGCCGCGCGCGTCGTGGGCGGGGTCAAGGGCGTCCTCGCCGGCTCGGTGGTCCTGCTCGTCCTCGTTGCGGGCGTGACCCTGGTGACCCTGGCGCTGGTCGACTTTCCCGGGCACCCGGTGCTCGCGGGCGCGCTGCTGCTGGCCGCGACCACTCCCGCCGCGCTCGTCCTCGCGCTCTCCGACGCCGGAGTGGGTCTGCTCGCCCGCGTCAGCGTCCGTCGGACCCCTCTACCGGCAGATGCCTGACCCATGTGGAGCGGCCATGAACCCGCCCGGATCTCCGGACGACACGCAGGTCTCCGGCGTGTCGCGCCCGCTCGGACGCGGCTTGTGGCCCCGGCGGCAACGTCGCCCCGATCCAGGACCTGAAAGACTCGTGCCCGTGAGCGTGGAGGTGGTCCGACGCCGAGCGCCGCCAGATCCTCTACCTCAACGACCCGAGACGATGAAGCCCGTGACCGCCGCGACGATGGCCCCACACCTGCTGCCGACGCATGTCGGCATGGTGATGGACGGCAACCGCCGCTGGGCGAAGAAGGCGGGCTTCGCGAACCCGGGTGCCGGTCACGACGTCGGCGCCGATCACGTCGAGGACCTGCTGGGGTGGTGCACCCATTGGGGAATCGACCATCTCACCTCCTACGTCCTCTCCGCCGACAACATCCGGAAACGCCCGAAGTCGCAGGTCGACCACCTGTTCGGCATCCTCGCCGACAAGCTTCCGCAGACCGTAGTACGCAGCGACCGCTGGGCACTCCACGTCTCCGGCGATCTCTCGCTGCTCCCCGATGACGCAGCCGAGGCGTTGCGTGCGGCCGTGCGGGAGACCGCCGACCGTCCGGCCAACCTGACGCTGGCGATCGGTTACGACCCTCACGGCGACATCGTCGAAGGCATCCGCCGGGCCGTCGCCGCCGGCGTCACCGAGATCGACGAGCAGGCCATCACGGCAGGTCTGCCAGGCGGACCGGTCAAGGAGATCGACCTCGTCATCCGCACCAGCGGCGAACAGCGCCTCTCCGGCTTCTTTCCCTGGCAGACCGCGAAGGCCGAGATCGTCGTCAGCGAGAAGCTCTGGCCCGATTTCACCGAGGACGACTTCGCCGAGGCGCTGGCGCTCTACGCCGCGCGACGAACGGCCGACGTCGCCCCCTGAAGCCCGAACGCCGAGCTCGCCGCAACAACCGTGCATGTGCATGGAAGCTGCGCGCCGAATCCGCTGGCAGGGTGTCAGAACCCCACACGTGCACGGTTCTGGCCCCGTGGTCGTTGGCGTTGTGACCGAAGTGCGGCAATAGGGTGTCGGTCGTGCTGCGCGCGATCATCTTCGACCTCGACGACACCTTGGTGGATCAGGCGGGGGCGGCGCGGAGGGCGGTCGTCGGGTGGGCTGCGGATCATGGGATCACGGGGATCGATGTCGCGGACAGGTGGGAAGCCGTCTCGGACACGCACTATCGCCGCTACCAGAGCCGGGAGCTCGGCTTCCAGGATCAGCGGCGGGCGCGGGCGAGGGAGTTCCTCGGGGTCGACGTCACCGACGCTGAAGCCGATGCGCTGTTCGCCGGCTACCTGGAGAGGTACGAGGCGCAGTGGGCCGCCTTCGACGACGCCCGTCCGACGCTGCGACGCGTGCGCGAAGGCGGTCTCCGGACCGTCGTCCTCACCAACGGGGACGACACCCACCAGCGCCTCAAGCTCGGCCTGACGGGTCTGGCGTCCGAGGTCGATCTGCTCGTCTCGACCTCGACGCTTCCCGCGAGCAAGCCCGACCCGTGCGCCTACCAGCTCACCTGTGAGCGCGCCGGGATCCCGCCCGCCGAGGCGCTGATGGTCGGCAACAGCCTCGCCCACGACGTACTCGGTCCCATCGAGGCCGGTCTCGCCGCCGTCCTCCTCGACCGCCACGACGCCCATCCGGAGGCAGCCGTATGCCGTATCGACACACTTCACGACCTCCAGTGGTGACAGCCCGTCAGAGCCGCAGCGCGTTCGCCGCCATCCGGTAAGCCACGGCGACGCCGTCAGGGTCCTGGGAGGAGCCGCTCCGGAGCACGGACTCGGCATGGGCGCGGATGCTCCGGCCAGAATCGGCGGTCAGCAGGTCATGACAGAGCGAGTGTGGTCGGCCGAGGATGCGCGCTCAACCGGTTTCACCCCGGTAGGGGTCACCGGTCGAGATCGTCGAGGTTCAGGCCCATCGGTGACTGGCCGGGGATCTCTTTGGAGGCGATGACGGCCCTGGTCAGCGGCAGCAGCAGCGTGATGAGGTCGTCGACCTCGGCAGGCTCCAGGGTCGCGTACGCAGCGGCAGCAAGCGCATCCGTCGTCGACTCGATCCCGACCTTGGTCTCCCGGCCGACATCGGTGAGCGCGAGACCGTCGTCGGTGACGAGCCCACGGGAGCGCAGCGAGGAG
>NZ_JBOHDN010000071.1:0-10875 GCF_050699375.1 Nocardioides sp.
ACCGAGCAGAAGTCCGGCGGAAGCTCGGTCCTGGCCAACAGCGCGGTGATGGCCGCGGGGACGCTCTTCTCCCGGGCGAGCGGGTTCATCCGCTCCGCACTCCTGGTCGCCGCCCTGGGCTCCGGTCTGCACGCCGACGTCTTCACCATCGCCAACACCGTCCCCAACATGCTCTACATCCTGTTGGCCGGCGGTGTCTTCAACGCGGTGCTCGTGCCGCAGCTGGTGAAGGCGCAGAAGAACGACGAGGACGGCGGGGCGGCCTACACCGACCGGATCATCACCCTGGCCGGGCTCTTCCTCGGCGTGGTCACGATCCTCCTGGTGCTCGGGGCGCCGCTGCTGATGCGCCTCTACCTCGGCGGCGACTGGTACTCCGCCGATCACGAGGCCCAGCTCGAGTCGACCATCGACTTCGCCCGCTGGTGCCTGCCCCAGGTCTTCTTCTACGGGATGTTCGTGCTGGTCGGGCAGGTGCTCAACGCCCGCGGCAGCTTCGGCCCGATGATGTGGGCACCGATCGCCAACAACATCATCGCGATCTCGACCCTGGTGGTCTATCTGGTCGTCTTCGGGCCGTCCGACGTCGGTGGCTTCACCGTCGGCCAGGAGACTCTCCTGGGCCTGGGTTCGACTCTCGGCATCGCGCTCCAGTTCCTGTTGCTCCTGCCGGTGCTGCGCAAGGCCGGCGTCCGCTTCCGGCCGCGCTTCGACTTCCGCGGTGCGGGCCTGTCCCAGACCGGGCGGCTGGCGATGTGGACGGTTCTCTTCGTGATCGTCAACCAGGTGGCGTACACGATCGTGACCCGGCTCGCCTCGACCGGCTCCGCCGGCGGCGGCACCGGTTACACGGTCTACTCCAACAGCTTCCTGGTCACCCAGGTGCCCCACTCGATCATCACCGTCTCGCTGGCGACGGCGATCCTGCCGCTCCTCTCCAGCCACGGCGTCGCCGGAGAGCTGCCCGAGCTGGGACGTACGCTGTCGCGCCAGCTCCGCAACGCCCTCGCCATCGTGATCCCGATCGCCGCGCTGCTGCCGGTGCTCTCCGAGGACATCGCGCACATCCTGTTCGGCTACGGCGCCGGCGCGGACGCGTTCCGCGACTACGCCCCGACGCTGTCGGTCTTCGCGGCCGGGCTGGTCTTCTTCACGATCCACTACCTGCTGCTGCGCGGCTTCTACTCGCTGGAGCAGAACCGCACCGTCTTCTTCATCCAGTGCGCGGTCGCCTCCACCAACATCGTCGCCGCGGTGCTGCTGACCCGGGCCCTCTCGGCGGAATACACCGCACCCGCCCTGGCCGGCGCCTACTCGCTGTCCTACCTGGTCGGCTCCGTCGTCTCGTACGTCGTGCTCAAACGCACCCTCGGCGACCTCGACGGTCGCGGGCTGCTCGGTTTCCTCGCGCGCCTGGTCATGATCACGCTCGTCGCGGCCGCCGCCGCGTGGCTGCTGCGCACCGGGCTGGGCGTCATCAACGACGAGCCGACGATGGTGCTGGCCTTGATCGGTGCCGCTATCGTCGGGTCGCTGCATCTCGGCATGCTGCTCCTCGGGGCGCAGGCTGCCCAGGTCAAGGAGCTGACGACGATGGTCCAACAGGTCGCACGTCGCCTGCGCCGCTGACCATCGAATCCTGGTGGTCGAGCCTGTCGGGACCATCCGAGGACTCGACAGGTAGAGATCTCGACCAACGTCACGGCTCCGCATTGTCTGGCAAGGTCTGAAAGAATGGGGCTCGATATGGAGTTCACGCAATCAGGCGACGTCCTCGCCGGCAGATACCAGCTGACGGATCTGCTGACCGAGTCGCGCGAGGGACGCTTCTGGCGCGCCCAGGACGCGGTGCTCGGGCGCCCGGTTGCCGTGCACGTTCTCGACGCCCGCGACGAGCGGGCGCCGCGCCTGATGGCCGCGGCCCGCAACTCCGCCGCGATCGGCGACCCGCGGATGCTGCGCGTCCTCGACGCCGCCCAGACCGACCAGGTCGCGTACGTCGTCAACGAATGGGGAGCCGGCAGCTCGCTCGAGCACGCGCTGGCCGCCGGTGGACCGCTGCCGCCGCAGCAGGCCGCCTGGATAGCCTCCGAGGTGGCCGACCTGCTGGTCCTGGCCCACGAACAGGGTCACGCCCATGGCCGCCTCAACCCCGAGGCCGTGCTCCTGGACGACCTCGGTGCCGTACGCGTCATCGGCTTCGGTGTCGACGCCGCGCTGCACGGGATCGACCCCGACACCCGCGACTCCCAGCGACGCGACCGCGTCGACGCCGTCGGGGTGCTCTACGCCGCCCTGACCGGCAAATGGGCCGGCGAGACCCTGTCCTCGATGCCGCCGGCTCCGCGTGACCACGGCCAGGTGCTGCGTCCCCGGCAGGTGCGCGCCGGTGTGCCGCGCCCGCTCGACGACCTGTGCGACCGGGTCCTCGGCAGCGGTGCCGCCATGGCTCCGCTGAGCGCCGCCGAGCTGCACTCCACGCTCGCCGGCTTCTCCGGTGAGCCGGCCGCTCCGGTCAACCGGCCCTCCTCGGTCGACGAGGACACCCAGGCGATGGCTCCGCCGCCGAAGATGGAGCCGACCGAGGCCCCCGCGGGTGCGAACGCCATCGGAGTCGCGCCGGATGTCGTACGCCCCCAGCGCCAGCGGCCCTCGTCGCCGCCCCCCATGCAGGACCCGACCCCGTCCAAGCCGCTCTTCGCGGACGAGACCCCGGGTTACACGCCGGCTCCGCGTACTGCCCGGCCCCAGCCGGCCGCCCGCCGTCCGGTGGCGCCCGACGCCTCCTACAACGGCTGGCAGGGTGGTGCCTGGACCGGCGCCAACGTACCTATCGCCGAGGAGCCCGACTACAACCGCAAGCCCGGCGGCAGCTGGCTCCGCGTCGCGATGGGCGTCGCGCTCGTGGTGATGGTCCTCATCGCCGGCACGATCGCCTGGAACCTCGTCAACGGCGACCCCAAGACGAGCACCGAGAACCCCAGCGCCGGCAACAACGGCGGCGACAACACCGCGGCCGCCAAGCCGGCCCCCATCAAGGGCATCACCGCCAAGGACCTCGACCCCCACGGCGACCCGCCCACCGAGACCCCCGACCTCGTCGATCTTGTCGTTGACGGCGACGCGAACGGCCTGGCGTGGCGTACGCAGCGATACAACGACCAGATCGGTGACCGGCCGCGCTCGCTGAAGCCCGGCATCGGCCTCGTGCTCAACCTCAAGGACGAGTACGCCGTGGATTCCTTGAAGTTCAACATGATCGGTGAGCCGACCGACATCGAGGTCTATGTCGGTGATTCCCCGTGGACCGATGACCCGAGTGGCGCCCCCGCCGCCAAGGGCAGTGTCGGCACCAATGGCGAAATCAAGCTCGACGACGCTCCCGAAGGCAGTTACGCACTCGTCTGGATGACCGGTCTGCCTCAGGTTGACGGCGGCTACCGGACCGAGGTCAAGGAAGTCCAGGTCCTCGGCACCCCCGTCTCCTGACGACACGTCACCCCCGTCGGCCGAGGCGAGTGACGCCTCGGCGTTCAGGGGCCTGGAATGTTCGTCGCCTACGATCTGTTGTGCAGTTCGCCAGCCACACCTGAGGAGCCACAAAGATGCCGACCCCGTCGTCCCCGACAGACCCCCGCAACGTGATCGTCGTGGGCTCCGGCCCCGCGGGTTACACCGCAGCGGTCTACAGCGCCCGCGCCGGGCTGGAGCCGCTCGTCTTCGAGGGGTCGGTGACCGCGGGTGGTGCCCTGATGAACACCACCGACGTGGAGAACTTCCCCGGTTTCCGTGACGGCATCATGGGTCCGGAGCTGATGGACAACATGCGCGCCCAGGCCGAGCGCTTCGGTGCCGAGCTCGAGCCCGACGACGTCATCGAGATGGACCTCACCGGAGCGGTGAAGGTCATCAAGACCGCCACCGACACCCACTACGCGAAGTCCGTCATCCTGGCGACCGGCTCGGGCTACAAGAAGCTCGACCTGCCACGCGAGGACGAGCTCTCCGGCAAGGGCGTCTCCTGGTGTGCGACCTGCGACGGCTTCTTCTTCCGGCAGAAGCCGATCGTGGTCGTCGGCGGCGGTGACTCCGCGCTGGAGGAGGCCCTCTTCCTGACCCGCTTCGGCTCCTCGGTCACCCTGCTCGTACGCCGCGACGAGCTGCGCGCCTCCAAGATCATGCAGGAGCGCGCCTTCGCCGACCCGAAGCTCGAGATCGCCTGGAACTCGGTGGTCGAGTCGATCAACGGCGAGCTCTCGGTCGAGAGCGTGACCGTCAAGGACACCAAGACCGGCGACCTGCGCGACCTGGAGTGCAACGGCCTGTTCATCGCGATCGGCCACATCCCGCGCTCCGAGCTGCTCACCGGCCAGGTCGACCTCGACGACGACGGCTACGTCCTGACCAAGGAAGACACCACGGCCACCAACATCGAGGGCGTCTTCGCCTCCGGTGACCTGGTCGACCACGTCTACCGCCAGGCGATCACCGCTGCCGGCACCGGCTGCCAGGCCGCGCTCGACGCCGAGAAGTATCTCGCCCACCGGGCCCACACCGACGCGGCTGCCGTCGCGGTCTGATCGATGCCTTTACTGTGGTGGTCTCGACAGGCTCGACCACCAGAGCCGGGAATGTGCGACATAGGCCCGGCGTTCTGACCACAGACCTCCCCAACACCGTCCCTACTGAGAAGGAACCCATCGTGGCTGACAACATCTCCGCCGTGACCGACGCCGAGTTCGACTCGACGGTCCTGAAGTCCGAAAAGCCCGTGCTGGTCGACTTCTGGGCCGAGTGGTGCGGCCCGTGCCGCCAGGTCACCCCGATTCTCGAGGAGCTCGCCGGCGAGCACGGTGACAAGGTCACCTTCACCAAGATGAACGTCGACGAGAACCCGGTCACCCCCTCCAACTACCGCGTGACCGGCATCCCGACCATCAACGTCTACCAGGGCGGCGAGGTCGTGAAGTCCATCGTCGGCGCCAAGCCGAAGGCTGCGCTCCTCAAGGAGCTGCAGGAGTTCATCGGCTGACCTCCGCTGTCGTACGTTGGCCCGTCACCTGGTTGGTGGCGGGCCTTCGTCATTTGGTGCGTGGTCAGGTCGTGGTCTCGACAGGCTCGACCACCGGGGGTGCTGTGGTCTCGACAGGCTCGACCACCAGGGGTGCTGTGGTCTCGACAGGCTCGACCACCAGGGGTGCTGTGGGCTCGACAGGCTCGACCACCGTTTCACGGGAAACCTTCACTCGGCGTCGCGGTGAAGCTCGGATGACGCCGGGGAGGGGTGGCTGCGGGGGCGTACGACGTCCCGCAGCCGCTCCCACGCCTGCTCGAAGTCGTCGATCCAGGTGACCGTCTGCTTCAGGTCCATCCGCATCCGCGGGACGGTGGGGTGCTCGCGGAAGGTCTTGAAGCCGACCCGGCCCAGGAAGTCGGCGGGGGCGGCACAACGCCGTCCGTGGATGCCGCTCAGCGGCCCGACGTCCCCGAAGGCCTCGATCGCGCGGAACTGACCACGTTGCACCAGGTCACGCGCCATCCCCTGCACCAGCATCCGGCCGATCCCGCCGCCGGCCCGACGCGGGTCGATCCACACCGTGGTCATCAGGACGGCGTCGGCGGAGACCGGGCCGGAGGGGAACGATGCCACCCGCGGGACGAAGACCGGTGGTGCGTAGAGCACGAAGCCCGCCGGCGTACCGTCGATCACGGCCACCCGCCCACACGACCCCCACTCGCGGAGCACCTCGGAGATCCATGCCTCCTTCACTCCGATCGCCTGCGAGGAGTCGACACGGCGGTGGCCGACAGGATCGCGCTCCCAGAACAGGCAGGCGCGGCACGGCGCCGGGACCTCGGCGAAGAGGTCCAGCGTCAGCGGGAGGATGCGGCGTGCCACGTCTCACCTCTGATCCTTGGTTAAGACTCTTTCACCAGCGTATGCGATCCTTCATGATGGTGACACCATGACTGATCTTCCCCAGCGCGCAACATCATCCCGACTCGATCCGTACGCGGATCGCTATGCCGCGCGCACCGCGGGCATGACGGTCTCGGAGGTCCGGGCACTCTTCGCCGTGGCCGCGCGCCCGGAGGTCGTCTCGCTCGCTGGTGGCATGCCCAACATCTCCAGCCTGCCGTTGGACGTGGTCGGTGACTCGCTCAACGAGCTGATCCTGACCCAGGGCGCGACCGCGCTGCAGTACGGCGGCGGTCAGGGCGACCCGGCGCTGCGGGAGCAGATCTGCGACGTCATGCGCCTGGAGGGCATCGAGGCCCACCCCGACGACGTCGTCGTCACCGTCGGCTCCCAGCAGGCCGTCGACCTGGTCACCCGGGTCTTCTGCGACCCCGGCGACGTGGTGATCTGTGAGGCCCCCTCGTACGTCGGGGCTCTCGGCGTCTTCAAGGGTTATCAGTGCGACGTGGTGCATGCCGAGGTCGACGCCAGCGGCCTGGTCCCGAGCGCGCTGGAGCAGGCGATCGTCTCGACCAAGGCCTCGGGTCGCAAGGTGAAGTTCCTCTACACGATCCCCAACTTCCAGAACCCCACCGGCGTCACCATGACCGTCGAGCGCCGCAGCGAGATCCTCGAGATCTGCCGACGGCACGACATCCTGGTGCTGGAGGACAACCCGTACGGCCTCCTCGGCTTCGATGACGAGCCTCGCCCGGCGATGCGCGCCCAGGATCCCGGCGTCATCTACCTCGGCTCCTTCTCCAAGACGTTCTCCCCCGGCCTTCGCGTCGGCTGGGCGCTGGCGCCCTCCGCGATCCGGGAGAAGCTGGTCCTCGCGCAAGAGTCCGCCACGCTCTGCCCGCCGCCGTTCAACCAGATGGCGGTCTCGGCCTACCTCTCCAACCACGACTGGCAGGGCCAGATCAAGCAGATGCGGGAGATGTACCGCGAGCGCCGCGACGCGATGCTCGACGCTCTCGAGGCCTACATGCCGGCCGCCTGCACCTGGACCAAGCCCGACGGCGGCTTCTTCGTCTGGTTGACGCTCCCGGCGGGCATCGACACCAAGGCGATGCTCCCACGTGCGGTCACCGCCCGCGTCGCGTTCGTCCCCGGCACCGGCTTCTTCGCCGACGGCTTCGGGGCATCCTCGATGCGGATCTCCTACTGCTATCCCACCCCGGAGCGGATCCGAGAAGGCGTACGTCGCCTGGCGGGTGTCATCGAGGCCGAGATGGAGCTCCTGGAGACCTTCGGTGCCACCGGCCCGATCCCCGGACTCCCCATCCGCGGCGCTGAGCACCCCTCCACGAACACGCAGTAGCAACCCTCCCGGTCGTCGGGACTGTCGAGACGGCTCAGAGGTCATCTCGACAGGTTCGATGACCGAAGCCCCGGTGGTCGAGCTTGTCGAGACCACCAACCCGACCGGAGAGTCATCTCGACAAGCTCGATGACCGGGTGGCGCTCGATGACCGAACGCCCCGGTGGTCGAGCCTGTCGAGACCACCACCCAACGGGAGGGTCATCTCGACAAGCTCGATGACCGGATGGCGCTCGATGACCTCGATGACCTCGATGACCGGATCTAGGTATTTGTCGACAAAGAGCTTTAGCGCTTAATGCCTAAATGGACCCGTTCGTGTCCGAGGACATCAGGTCGACGATCCGGCGCAGGTCGTCGAGGGTCGCGAACTCGACGGTGATCTTGCCCTTGGAGCGGCCCAGATCGACCTTGACGCGGGTGTCGAAGCGATCCGAGAGTCGGTCGGAGATCTCCTTGAGCCCGGGCGCGCTCGGTTTCGGGCGGGTGACCCGCGGCGTGGCGAACGCGTCCCCGTCAGGATCGCCCAGCGCGACGATCTCCTCCAGGCCTCGCACCGAGATGCCCTCGGCGACGACCTTCTGGGCCAGCTTGTCCTGCTGTGCCTCGCCGTCGACCGCGAGCAGCGCGCGAGCATGGCCCGCTGAGAGTACGCCGGCGGCCACCCTGCGCTGGACCGAAGGAGAGAGCTTCAGCAGCCGGATCGTGTTGGAGATCTGCGGTCGGGACCGACCGATGCGCTGAGCGAGCTCGTCGTGCGTGCACTCGAAGTCACTGAGGAGCTGCTGGTAGGCGGCCGCCTCTTCGAGGGGATTCAGCTGCGAACGGTGCAGGTTCTCCAGGAGCGCGTCCCGGAGCATGTCGGTGTCGTCGGTCTCGCGGACGATCGCCGGGATCACATCGAGGCCGGCCTGCTGGGTCGCACGCCAACGGCGCTCACCCATGACCAGCTCGTAGGACTCCGCGGCCGTCTTCCGGACGACGATGGGCTGCAGAAGCCCGATCTCACCGATGGAATGGACGAGTTCGGCCATCGCCTCCTCGTCGAAGACCTGACGAGGCTGAACCTGGTTGGGATGAATCTGCTTGACCGGCAGCTCGGCGAAATATGCCCCGGCAACGGGCGCCAGATCCGAATTCTCGATCTGGCGGCCTTCCGATGGGTCGGTGGACCCAGGGTCCACGGATGGGCCAGAAGTCTCCCCAGCGGAAAGGTCCGAATGACGGACGTCCGGCTGGACAGAAACGCCTGTCGCCGAGCCATTTCCGGCACTTGCTGGAGCGGTCGGGATCAGTGATCCCAGACCCCGTCCGAGACCACGTTTTGGCGGCTGCTTACTCATCTTTCGTGTCCCCCATGTCGGTTCTGTGCTGCTTGTTGGTGGTCTCGACAAGCTCGACCACCGGCTCGACCACCGGCTCGACCACTGGCTCGATGGCCGGCTCGATGGCCGTCATTGCTGGCCCTGTTTGGCGAGCTCCTTGGCCGCCTCGAGGTAGCTCAGCGCACCCGGCGAACCGGGGTCGTACGTCATCACCGTCTGGCCGAACGAGGGCGCTTCGGAGACGCGCACGGCGCGGGGGATGAAGGTGCGCATGACGGTGTCACCGAAGTGCTCGCGCACCTCGTCCGCGACCTGCGAGGCGAGGCGGGTCCGGGCGTCGTACATCGTGATCAGCATCGACGAGACCGTCAGTGTCGGGTTCAGCGCCGCTCGCACCATCTCGACGGTCCGCAGGAGCTGACCCAGACCCTCCAGCGCGTAGTACTCCGCCTGGATCGGGATCATCACCTCGGTGCTCGCCACCAGTGCGTTGACCGTCAGCAGACCCAGGGACGGCGGGCAGTCGATGAGGACGTAGTCCCACCGGTCCGGGCCGTCACCCACACGAGGCGACCCGGCGAGCGCTGTCTTCAGGCGCTGCTCGCGGCCTTCCTCCTCGACGAGCTCGACCTCGGCACCGGCCAGATCGATGGTCGCGGGGACGAGCTCGAGACCATCGAGCTTCGGGACGGGCACGACGACGTCATCGATGGCGGCACCCTCGACCAGCACCTCGTACGTCCCGGGTGTGCCCTGGAAGTGGTCGACGTCGAACGCGGTGCAGGCGTTGCCCTGCGGGTCGAGATCGATGACCAGAACCTTCTGGCCGAGCTGGGCCAGGGCCGCGGCCATGTTCACCGTCGAGGTGGTCTTGCCGACGCCGCCCTTCTGGTTCGCCGAGACGATCACGCGCGTGCTGGCCGGCCGGGGCAGCGGCGGCCGATTGCTCGCGGCGCCACGTGCCAGGAGCGTGTGCTCCGCCGCTGCCGCCAGAGGTGTCGCCTCCGCCGTGAAGTCGTTCTCGAACGATGCGATGTCGCCGGCCGTACGGAGCCGGATCGACACCGGCTCGTCGGTTTCACGTGAAACAGCGCCCGGGGCGCTCTCGTCGTCGTACGGCATCTTCCCTCATCTTCAGTCATCGGTGGTCGAGCCTGTCGAGCGGTGTATCGAGGTTGTCGAGATGACCACCACCCACGTACGGCCGATGATCGATCTTGTCGAGATCACCTCTGCGTGCGGAGATGTCGTGGTCATCTCGACAAGCTCGATACACCGCTCGACTAGCTCGACCACCGGATCGACTTGGTCTTGAGAAGCTCGACCGCCTCAGCGGCGTCGCTTCTTTTTTCGAGGCCCGTCCTTGGACCTCTTGTGGCCGCCCTTCGGGACCGGCGGCCAATCTACCCGTGCGGGATCGGACCAAACCACCCGAACCGCGACAGTTGTTGTCTCCAAAACGCCAACACCGAGCTCCGAGACGCTCGGGGGAGCACATCCCCACTTCTCGAGCGCCGGACCGGCCTCGTCGATCTCCGCCTCGATGCTCGACCCCTTCATCGCCACGAGCGCGCCCGTCGGGGCCACGAGCGGCATCGACCAGTCGAGCAGCTTGCCGAGCCCGGCGACCGCACGGGAGGTGACCACGTCAAACGCCAGCTCTCCGTGGAAGGCGTCGGCCCTCCCCCGCAGCACCGCGACGTTCTCGAGCCCGAGATCCTCGGCGACCTCCTCGAGAAAGGTCGTACGCCGCAGCAGCGGCTCGATCAGAGTGATCCGCAGATCCGGGCGAGCGATCGCGAGCACGAGCCCGGGGAGCCCGGCACCTGACCCGATGTCCGCCATCGTCACTCCCTCGGGGATCACCTCCCCCAGCACCGCGCAGTTGAGGATGTGCCGATCCCACAGACGCGGCACCTCCCTCGGCCCGATCAGACCGCGCACGACTCCCGCGTCAGCCAGCCAAGCGGCGTACCTCTCCGCGAGCTCCAACCGCTCCGCCGGGAACACCTTCGCCGCCCGGGGGTCGAGCTTGCCGAGATGACCGCCCAACTCCTCACGCTCCTCGCTCACACCCAGGTGGTCGAGCCTGTCGAGACCACCAGCATCCCCATCTTCCTCGCTCACCCTCCGACTGTTTCACGTGAAACAGAGAACCAGGAACTCGGTGGCCGAACCCTCCGGTGGTCGAGCCCTCCGGTGGTCGAGCCCCTCCGGTGGTCGAGCTTGTCGAGACCACCCCACCCGCCGAACCAGTGGTCTCGACA
>NZ_JBOHDN010000072.1:0-2045 GCF_050699375.1 Nocardioides sp.
GTTCTGACGCGCCGACTCGATGAGAAAGCGTGTCAGAACGAGCCGACTCGGCCGGGAATCGTGTCAGTTTGCGCCGACTCGGGCGGGTTAGGTGACAACGCGCTGCAGATCCAGGGAGCAGCCGACCATCGTGGTCGTCGAGCCGTCCGGCTGGAGCTCGTCGAACCAGGTGCCCTGGTCGAAGCCGACCTTGTCGAGCATCCGCAGCGAGGCGGTGTTGCGATGGTCAGGGGCCGCGAAGCAGGTCGTCGCACCCGGATAGCGCCGCGGGATCGAGGTCATCCAGACCCAGGCCATCCGCGGCCCGAGCCCGCGGCCGACAAAGGCCTGCTCGCCGATCGCGTAGTCGAATCCGATCGCGTCCGGGTCGGGGGTGAGCAGGGCATACTCCGGCTCGTCGCTGATCCGGTAGTCCTGGCAGAAGCCGATCGATCGGCCGTTGACCTCGATCACCCAGAAGGTCACCGGGGTCTCGCCGTCGATGTCCGGCCCGTAGTTCTTCATCACCCACTCGGGCGTCGGCTCACCATCGACGGCATACCACCGGTGCACGTGCTCCGCGTTGAGCCACCGGATCAGGTGCGGCAGGTCGCCACGGGTCATCGGTCGCAGCGCCACCACCGGCATCGGTTCGGAGGAGAACTCCTTGACCTCACCGGAGAGATCCAGAGCGTACGCGGGCCGCCCGGCGATCCTCGTCGCCGCGGACGCCCAGCTCTCCCCCGGGCGCGTCACCCCGCCGAGACGCTGTGTCCCGGTGTGGACGGCTACCGGCGTGAACATGCTGACCAGACTAGTGTGGCGCGGGTCAGTGGGCCTGGCCGCCGCGGCGGTCGACAAGCGGCGGCTGGGACGACCACGGGAAGTCGATCCAGCGGTCGGTCTTCTTGTAGACGTAGTCGGCGTTGATCACCGTCCACGGCTTCTCGAAGATCACCGCGGTACGGGCCTCGGCGACGTGGCCCTCGCAGAAGTCGTGCACGATCTCGAGCGTCTTGCCGGTATCGGCGACGTCGTCGGCGATCAGGACCTTCATCCCGGTCAGGTCGACGGCGGCCGGGGTCGGCGGGAGCATGATCGGAACCTCGAGACGCTCGTTGACACCGGTGTAGAACTCCACGTTGACCGCGGAGATGTTCTTCACGTCGAGCGCGTAGCCCAGGCCCATCCCGAGGGCCAGTCCGCCGCGGGCGATGGAGAGCACGATGTCGGGCTCGTATCCACTCTCGACCACCTGCTGGCCGATGTCGTGCACCGCGGTGCCGAAGAGCTCATAGGTCAGGATCTCGCGCTCGGGCTCAGTCACAGATCGGATTCTGACACGACACCGCCGGCGTCATCCTCATCGGCCAGCGAGAGCTCCTCGCGGACGATCCCGAACGCCATCCCGGCGCCGTATCCCTTGCGGGCGAGCATCCCGACCAGACGTCGGGTCTTGGTCTGGTCGTCGAAGCGCTCCAGGGAGCGGAGCTTGCGGCGGACCAAGGTCCGGGCCGCCTCGCGCTCGTCGTCGGGATCGATCTCGTCGAGAGCGTCACGCGCGACCTCGTCGTCGATGCCCTTGCGGCGAAGCTCTTGGGCCAGGGCCCGTCGGGCCAGGCCCTTTCCTGGCTGTCGGCTGGCGATCCAGGCCTTGGCGAAGGCCTCGTCGTCGACCAGCCCGACCTCTTCGAAGCGGTCCAGGAGCTTGGTCGCCAGAGCCTCTGGAACCTCCTTCTTCGCGAGCTTCTCGGCCAGCTCCTTGCGGCTGCGAGCCTGGCCGGTCAGAGCGTCGAGGAGGATCTTGCGGGCGATCGCCTCGTGGTCGGGCTCCGGGTCGTTCTTGGGGTCCGCCGGATCTGCGGGGCGGGGCTTGCTCCGACGGGACCGTGCTGGTTTCCCTGAGCCGGATCCTGGGCCGTTGCTCTTGCGTCGCGACGACGGCTCGACCGACGGTGACGCAGGCGGCTCGAGCGACGGCTGCTTGCCTGCCCATGCCTCGACGCCGAGAGCTATGTCCCCCAACCAGTCGGGCGCAGGACGTTCGTCCACCCAGGGATCCTGGG
>NZ_JBOHDN010000073.1:0-56219 GCF_050699375.1 Nocardioides sp.
CTTGATTGTTTCTCGATCGCGTGCCGCGTCAAGGACGCCCTTCGGGCGCCGGCTTCGCCGGCCGCTTTGCGGTCCTGGACCCGGCACGCGATCGAGAAAGATTTCGCCTGTATCGGGGCGGCGGCGAGAGTGTGGCGCAACGGCACGAGACTTGTTCGCTGACCGCATAACAGGGGACTGACCTGCATAAATGGGTCGCGTCGGTGGCCGTTTCGGCGTATAATGCTGGGTATGAACGAGACCGTTGACCAGCTACTCGCCGGGCCGCCTGCTGGTGTGTCCGAGGGTGTGCTGGTCGACTGGATCGCGCGGCTCGAAGAGGTCAAGTGTGTGGCGGAGGCGGTGCAGGCAGAAGCCTCGGTACGGCTCGAGGAACACGCTCGGGAACGTCACGCTGCGGCTGGGGTTCCTGCCCGCAGGCTCGGGGAAGGGGTGGCCTCCCAGGTGGCGTTGGCGCGGCGGGTCTCACCGGCTCGAGGGGCCAAGCTGCTCGGGCTCGCCAAGATCCTGGTCTCCGAGATGCCGCACACGTTGGCGTTGATGAAGGCCGGGCGGTTCTCGCAGTGGCAGGCCACCATCGTGGCCCGCGAGACCGCGTGCTTGTCGTTGGAGGATCGTCGGGTCATCGACTACGAGCTCTGTGCCTCCGGTGAGAACGGTGCGGCACCGAAAGCGGTGTCGATGGGGCTCAAGGAGCTCGAGAACGCCACCAAGAAGCTCGCGATCGGCCTCGACCAAGCATCCGTGGTCGCTCGGATCGCGAACGCGGAGAAGGACCGGCGGGTCAGCCTCCGGCCCGCACCGGACACCATGACCTGGCTCGGTGGGTTGCTGCCGGTCAAGGACGGGGTCGCGGTCTACGCCGCGCTCGACCAGGCCGCGAAGGCCGCTCAGGCTGCCGGGGATGGGCGGACCCGGGGCCAGGTCATGGCCGACACCCTCGTCAACCGAGTCACCGGACGCGAAACCACCGACGCGAGGCCCCGGATCGAGGTCAAGGTCGTGATGAGCGCCGACGCCCTCACCAACGACAGCGACCAGCCCGCCTTCGTGGAGGGCTATGGACCCGTCCCCGCGACCTGGGTCCGTGAGGCACTCGCCGAAGCCGATGTCTTCGTCCGGCGCCTGTTCACCGACCCCGCCGGCCGGCTCGTCGCGATGGAGTCCCGCTCCCGCAAAGCACCCGACGGGCTCGCCGAGTTCATCACCACCCGCGACGGTGGGATCTGCCGCACCGTCGGATGTGATGCCCCGATCCGCAACATCGACCACGTCGAACGTCACGCCGACGGCGGCACCACCAGTGCCCAGAATCTCCAAGGTCTGTGCGAAAGGTGTAATCAGGCCAAGGAGGCGATCGGCTGGCAGGCCAGACCAGGACCCGACGGCAGCATCATCACGATCACACCCACCGGGCACACCTACACCAGCCCACCACCCGACACCTGGGGACAACACCCGCCACCCCTGTCCCGAGCAGAGCTCAGGCTGCGCAACGTACTCCTCGACCACAGGCTCGCCGCGTGACGACGATCCTCGCGACCTGGCTCGACGAGCTCGGGCAACCGGAAGGCGTACGTCCGGAACCAGGCCTAGCGTGACGGGCATGACCACTACCGATGTCACCCGGCCGGTCGAGATGACGCCGGTCATGGACGAGACGGGGACGCTGCTCAGCACGCTCGATCGCATCCGGCGTACGTTCGCCTGGAAGTGTGGCGGGTTGACCGACGAGCAGCTGCGGCAGCGGCTGGAGCCGTCGAGGATCACGCTCGGCTGGCTGCTCAAGCACGCGGCGTTCTATGAGGATCATTATTTCACCGCGATCCTCGCCGGGAAGGGCTACCCGGAGGTGTGGGCGCAGTATGACCCGCGCCAGGCGGACTGGGACTGGAAGACCGAGGCCGATGACACCGCCGATGGTCTGATGGCGCTCTGGGAAGGTGCCGTCGCGAGGTCGCGCCAGTCCATCGCCGACGCTCTCGGCCGCGACGGCTGGGACACCCTCGCCACGAATCCCGACTGGCAGGTCGAGGCCAACGCCCGGCGCTACGTCGCCGACATGATCGAGGAGTACGCCCGTCACACCGGTCACGCGGACCTCATCCGCGAGTCCATCGACGGACTCGTCGGTGAAGACCCACGGGACGGCGAGTGAGATGGCGGGGATCCGCGGCGCCACCGGATGGATCGGCGTCAACCTCGCCTGCACCGACCCACCCGCGCTCGCCGCGTTCTATGCGGACCTGTTCGGCTGGGAGGTCAGCAGCTCCGAACCGGCGTACGCCACCGTGCTCATCCGTGACCCGTCAGGCAACGGCACCCACAGCAACCTCGCCTTCGAGCTGGACCGCCACTACCGGCGGCCGGTCTGGCCGAGCGAGCCCGATGCCCAGCAGCAGATGGTCCACCTGGACGTCGGCGTCACCGATCTGGCTGTGGCCGTCGAGGACGCCGCCGAGCTGGGCGCGCGGGTCGCAGACTTCCAGCCCCAGGACGACGTACGCGTCATGCTCGACCCGGAGGGTCATCCGTTCTGCCTCTATCTGGACCCCGAGGCGATCCCGTAGAAAATACTAACCGCTGGGTTAACCTGGCTGTGTGAGCGAAGTGCGGGTGGGTGAGCTGAACCAGCAGACAGGCAGGGTGCTGAGGCGTGTCCAAGCCGGTGAGTCGCTGATCGTGACCGACCACGGCCGTCCTGTGGCGATGTTGGTGCCGGCACCGACGAGCAGGTTCAAACAGCTCGAGATGCTCGGCCACATCAAGGCGCCGAAGAATACAAGTGGTCGGCTCACTCCGGTCAGGCGTGTGAAGCTGTCGAGGTCGACCGACGAGATCCTCGCGGAGATCCGGGCGGACAAGATCTGATGCTTGTCTACGTCGATACCTCGGCCATGGCGAAGCGGTTCGCGGATGAGGCCGAGTCCGATGCGCTGGACGAGCACCTGGCTGCTCTGATCGCTCGTGGCGACACCGTCATCTCATCCGTCCTGCTCGATGTCGAGCTGACCCGCATCGCCCGCCGCGAGCGCCTGGACCCGGCGACCGTCGAAGCAGTGTTGTCCGACGTTGGCTTGGTGGGAATCTTCCCCGAGGTCCTCGAGGCTGCCAAAGACATCGAGTTCCACCTGAAGGCTCTCGACTCGATCCACCTCGGCACCGCTCTGATCCTTCAGGACGAGGCAGAGGGAGATGAGGCGGTCGAGCAGGTCATCACGTACGACGACCAGATGGCCCGGGTCGCCGAGAAGCTCGGCTTCGAGGTGGTCAGCCCAGGGCGACCGTGAGGGCGAGGACCATCGCGGGGTCGTCGAGCCGGTCGCCGTAGACCTCTCGCAGCTGCCCCATCCGATAGCGGACGGTCTGCGGGTGGATGAACATCTCGGCCGCCACTTCGTCGCGCCGGCCCTGGTGGAGGAGCCAGGAGCGCAGCGTCTCGGTCAGCTTCTCGGCGGTGGCCGGGCGTAGGTCGGCCAGGGGCGCGAGAACCTGCGCGCGCAGGTCCTCGCGAGCATCGGCGTCGGCGGAGAGGACCAGCTCGACCAGGTGCTGCTCGGTGTCGGAGTCGAGACCGGCGAAGTGTGCGCGGCGGGCGCGTTCGTAGGAGACCCGGGCCTCCCGCCAGGGCTTGGCCGGTCCGACGATCGCCCGGCGACCCTCCAGCGCCTTCATCAACGCGCGTCGCCGCCGGCCGTGGGCGTCGGGCACGAGCAGCAGGGTGTAGTCGTCCAGGTCGCGCAGGTCGTCGTGCTCCAAGGTGGCCTGGTTGACCTTGGCCAGGATGGAGCCGACCTGAGGGTTGGGCACGAGCAGAGCGGTGAGCGTGCTCGGTGGAGTCCACTCGGCCCGCGCCACCGCGTCGTCGAGCTCCTCCGGGGCCGCCTCGGCCAGCAGCTGCCTGGCCAGTCGCTCACGCAGCTGCCGCTGCACCCGCCCCGTGGTGGCGCGCTCGTCGGCGTGCCCGGCAGCCGAGGCCTCCGAGATCTCGTCGATCCAGGCGAACACCAGGGCCGCGAACTCGACCAGTCCCTCCGGCGCCATCCCGCCCTCTACCGCCTTGCTGGAGAGCTCGCGCCACGCCACCCGGGCACCGATGCGGTACGCCGCCAGCAGGGCCTCCGTCGTCCGACCCGATCGCGCCTCCCCGCGACCGAGCCCGTACGCCCCCTCGAGAGCCGGGGGAGTGGCGGTCGCGACGTCGGCGGGAAGCTCGTCGACCGAGGCCAGCGAGAGGAACCCGCCCAGTGCGATGCCCACGGCCGTGCGGATGGTCTCGCCCATCGGCCCCGAGAAGGCGTCACGATAGGCAGGGACCTCCGCGGTGATCGCCGCCACGACCTCGTCGCTGACCCGGGGCAGCACCTTCCGGATCGACGCGACGATCTCGGGCGTCAGATGGACGTCGTAGGAGGATAGCGTCAGGGCATCTCGGGAACTTTTGTTCGTCACGTACAAATCCGCCTATCAGATTCACGTCGCTGACACAGGAGTTTACCTCGCACATATAGCATCATGGAAGACATGGTTCAGATGTCCACGTCCCCCGCCCTGCTCGCCCCAGGCGAGGTCAGGCGACCCGCTCTGCGGGAGCGCTTCTCGCGCAAGGCGTGGGAGGTCGCCGAGACGATCGCGACCCCACTGGCTCCGGCCGACTACCTGGACATCTTCAACCCGCTCCGACCCGGCGCTGACCTGCGAGGACGCGTCGTCAAGGTGACGCCGGAGACTGCCGACGCGGCCACCATCGAGATCAAGCCGGGCGCCGACTGGGAGGGCCACACGCCCGGTCAGTACGTCCGGGTGGGCGTCGACGTCAACGGTGTCCGCCATTGGCGGGCCTACTCGCTGACCCATGGCCCGCGCAGGGACGGCCTCATCTCGATCACCGTCAAGGCCGTTCCCGACGGCAAGGTCTCCAGCCACCTGGTGCGTCGCCTGCGCCCCGGCAAGATCGTCCACCTCGAGCAGGCCGCCGGCGAGTTCGTCCTGCCCAGCGACCTGCGCGGCCACAAGTTCCTGATGGTCACCGCCGGCTCCGGCGTCACCCCGGTCATCGGGATGCTGCGCAACCTCTTCCCGGTCACCGACGAGGGCGTCGTCCAGCATCAGCGCCTCGACGTCACCGTCGTGCACGTCGCCCCGAGCCGTCCCGACTCGATCTTCATCCGCAACCTCGAGTCCCTCGCCGAGGCGGGCGCGATCCGCCTCGTCACCCGCTACTCCGGCACCGAGGGCCGCCTCGACATCGACACCCTCACCGAGCTCGTCCCCGACGTGAAGGAGCGCAAGGCGTACGCCTGCGGTCCGGCCGGTCTCCTCGACAACCTCCAGGCCTGGTACGACGACGAGGGGCTGCCGCTCCAGACCGAGCAGTTCCGCCTGGCCACCGTGGTGACCAGCGAGGGCGGCACCGTCGCCTTCACCGGCAAGACCGTCGACGCACCTGGTGACAGGCCGATCCTCGACGCCGCCGAAGAGGCCGGCGTCCTCATGCCGAGCGGCTGCCGCATGGGCATCTGCTTCGGCTGCGTGCTCCCGATGAAGGAGGGCGCCGTCCGCGACCTCCGCAACGGCGAGCTCACCGTCGCGCGCCCGGGCGAGACCGGCCCCGAGGGCGTACCCATCCAGACCTGCATCTCCGCCGCCGCCGGCGAGTGCGTCATCGACCACCCCGCCTGATCGACACTGACCCCCACACGAGAGCGAGACTGACATGACTATCGCCCCCGAAGCCCCGGCCTACACCGGCCCGATCGCCCACCTCTCCCGTGAGGACGTCGAGCAGCTCGGCCGTGAGCTCGACGCCATCCGCCAGGACATCCTCGATACCCGTGGTGAGCGGGACGCGGCGTACATCCACAAGGTCATCAAGGTCCAGCGTTCGCTGGAGCTCGGGTCCCGCGCCGTCCTGCTGGCGAGCATCTTCCCGCCGGCGTTCGTCGTCGGCACCGTCGGTCTCTCGATCGCCAAGATCCTGGACAACATGGAGATCGGCCACAACATCATGCACGGTCAGTGGGACTGGATGCGTGACCCGAAGATCCACTCGACCGTGTGGGAGTGGGACAACGCCTCGACCAGCGAGGGCTGGAAGCACAGCCACAACGAGCTGCACCACGCCTACACCAACATCGTCGGCAAGGACAACGACCTCGGCTGGGGCATCATGCGCGTCGACGAGGAGCAGCGCTGGATGCCGGCGAGCCTCGCGCAGCCGTTGATGAACTTCATCAACATGTGCATCTTCGAGTACGGCATCGCGGCCTACGACCTCGAGCTCGGCAAGATGCGCCGCCTCAAGAAGAGCGGCCGCGACATGCCCGAGGGCTGGCACCAGATGGCGCGCAACACCGTCGCCAAGATCCGCCGCCAGGCGCTCAAGGACTACGTCGCCCACCCGCTGCTCTCGATGGTGACGCTGTCGGGCCCGACCACGCTGCTGGCCAACGCCACGGCCAACTTCGCGCGCAACGTCTGGACCCACTCGGTGATCATGTGCGGTCACTTCCCCGAGGGTGTGGAGACCTTCGAGCTCAAGGACATCCCGGAGAACGAGACCCGTGGTGAGTGGTACGTCCGCCAGATGCTCGGCTCGGCCAACATCTCCGGCTCGAAGTTCCTGCACCTCATGTCCGGCAACCTGTCCCACCAGATCGAGCACCACATCTTCCCGGACCTGCCCTCGAACCGCTACGCCGAGATCGCCCCGAGGGTCCGTGCGCTGTTCGACAAGTACGGCCTCAACTACCACACCGCTCCGATGCCGCAGCAGGTCGCTTCCGCGTGGCACAAGGTCCTGCGCCTCTCGCTGCCCAACGGGTTCCTCGAGTCGACGAACGTGAAGAACGCTCCGTCGCAGCTCGGCAAGCTCATCAAGGTGGTCCGGGGCGACACCCGTACGCGTCGCCGGCTCCTCAAGGAGTTCGAGGCTGCCGGTGCGGCCTCGGTCGGCAAGGCTGTCTAGAAGATACGGCGGGACGTTCTTGTCGGTTACCTGCCGGTAGGCCGACAAGAACGTCCCGTCCTATCTGTCACACGTCGTACGCGCCGGCGGCGATGTCGTCCAACATCGTCGGGCCGGTGGGCGTCCAGCCCAGGGTGCGCTGGGTGATCTCGGACGTGGCCCGGGTGCCGGTGCCGAACATCATCGCCATCCAGCCGAAGTGGGCCCCGGCGTCCTCAGGGCTGACCGACCGCGTCGGCAGCCCGAGCCGCTCGCCGAGCGCTTCCGCGATCTCGCGGGTGGGGACCCCGGCCTCGGCGACCACGTGGGCGCGGAACCCGGCCGGTGCCTTCTCCAGCGCCAGGCGCACCGCACGTGCGGCGTCGGTGCGGTCGACGGCGGCCCAGGGGTGGGCGCCGTCCCCGATGTATCCGGACACGCCGCGCTCCCTGGCGACCTGCGCCAGGTAGGCGACGAAGCCCGGGTCTCCGTCGCGGCCGTGGACGATCGGGAAGCGCAGCGCCACGGGGCGTACGCCCTTCTCGGCGTAGCCGAGAGCGAGGTTCTCGGCGCCGCCGCGCATCGAGTCACGCCCGTGGAACGGGCTGGGGTCGTCCTCGGTCGCCGTGCCGGGCACGGCGCCGCTGGCGCCGGCGGTGCCGCTGGCGAACAGGAAGGCCTTCCCGCTGCCCTCGAGGGCGTCGAGCATCGCCTTCACCGCGTCGTGCTCGCCTTGCCCGGCGGCGGCGAAGTTGTCGAAGTCGTGGTTGAAGGCCAGGTGGATGACGGCGTCGGCCGCCTTGGCGGCCGCGGCGAGCGAGGCGGGGTCGTCGAGCGAGCCGCGGTGGACCTCGACGCCCTTCTTCTCCAGGGCGGCGGCACTCTCGTCGGAGCGTGCCAGCCCAGTGACGGCGTACCCGTTCGCGAGCAGCTCGTCGGTGACTGCTGAGCCGATCCAGCCCGAGGCTCCGGTGATGAAGACGTTCATGGTAGTTCCCTTCATGTCAGTGACTGACATCAACCATAGCACGTGATGTCATGAACTGACATCACGTAGGATGGGCGTATGGGTCGTTGGGAACCGGACGCGCGTGGTCGGATGCTGGCCGCTGCCCTCGAGCTGTTCGCGGAGGTCGGCTATGAGAAGACGACCGCCAGCGACATCGCGACCCGCGCGGGGGTGACAGAGCGCACCTTCTTCCGACACTTCGCCGACAAGCGCGAGGTGCTCTTCGTCGGCCCGAACCCTCTCGACGAGACGGTTACCAAGGCGATCGCCGCCGCGGACGAGGGGGCGACGCCGCTGCAGATGGTGCTCGCCGGCGTACGTGAGGCAGCGGTCGGGCTCGATGCGGTGCGCAGCCGGGAGCAGGCGGCCGAACGTGCTCGGATCATCGACACCACCCCCGCTCTCCGGGAGCGTGAGCTGCTCAAGATGGCCACGATGACGATCGCGGCTCAGGTGGCGCTCGCCGAGCGAGGAGTGGGCGAGCCGACCGCCGGGTTGGCCTCTCACAGCGCCGTGGCCGTCTTCGTGACGGCTTTCTCCCGGTGGGTATCCGGTGCCACCGACCTCAGCCTGCCGGAGTGCGTCGACGAGGCCGCGGCCGCGCTGCGAGCCCTGACATAGTTCGGCCGTTGGCCCACGCCCGGGTCACACCTCGACCACGGTGACGAACGTCGTATGGACAGCACCGCCTACGGACCGGTAGACAACTAGCCACTATGGAGAATGAGTTGATCCCCGGAACCGCGTCGAGCAGCGTGGTGCGTAGCTATGTGACCCAAAGCCAGCCGAACTCCTCGGCCCTCGCCGAGGGTCTTTGGGTGCTTCCGCCCGACGTGCTCTCCAGCGGTGACCGCGCGGTGCTCTTCGACCAGTACAAGCTGTACGCAGCCGAGGCGGAGCGGCTCAGCGTCCGGCGCACGCTCACCAGCGCGTTCTTCCTGGTCGTCAACCTCGGTGCCCTGGTCGCCGGCACTGCCCTGCTGGCCAACGCACCCGAGCGGCCGTGGCTCTTCTCCGTCGCGCTCGTCGCGGCGCTGGGCACGTGCCTCGGCTGGTTCTGGATCGTCCGCTCCTACCGGCAGATGGCGAGCGGGAAGTACTCCGTCATCACCCACCTCGAGAAGCAGCTCCCCGCGGCGCCGGGTGTTGCCGAGTGGTCGGCCGTCGGGCTCGGCCGCGACAGCTCGCGCTACCTGCCGATGAGCAACGTCGAGGTGTGGGCGCCCGCGCTGTTCGCGGTCTGCCATCTGGCGACGTACGGCCTGCTCTACCTGCCCTGATCGAGCCTGCGTACGTCGAGCGGGACCTCACCGTCCCGCCCGACGGCGTACGCCACCCCGTCCGACCGTTCTCCGACGGTCTCGACGAGCTCCCCGTCGCGCCACAGCAGCGCGACGCCGTCGTCGGCCGCATAACCGGCCGGCAGCGCCCCGGAGCCGACGAACCGGACGTACGTTTCGCGCCGGTCCTCCTCGCCGAGATAGTGCGGGCAGAAGGAGCCGGGGAGGAACCCCAGTCCGTCGGCCAGCGGCGCGGTGGGGCCGAACGAGTCGGTCGAGGACGCCTCGTACCAGCAGTTCGCGCCCGCCGAGATCCCCGCCAGGATCGTCCCGCCCGCGGCGGCCTTCTCCAGCAGCGCGGGCAGCCCGTGCAGCCTCCAGAGCGCCAGCAGGTTGGCGGTCGACCCGCCGCCGACGTACACGATGTCCTGATCGAGGATCTGCTCGAGCTCCGAGATCGGGAGGGCGTGCTCCTCGGGTGCCTTGTTGAACAGCGACAGGATCCGTACGTCGGCCCGTTCCGCAAAGGCAGCGAGGAACTTGTCGTGATAGCTGTCCGCATCCCCGCTCGCGGTCGCGATGAAGCAGATCTTGGGCCGTTCCTTGCCGCTCAGCCGCGTCAGGTACGCATCGAGAGGCGAGAACTCCCGCCCATGCACCTCCGGCATCGAGAAGCCGCCACCGCCCATGGTCAGGATCGTTCCGCGCATGGGTGGTGAGTCTAGGCAGAGACAGGCCCCGCTGGACCGGAATCCAGCGGGGCCTGCGGTGAGATGGACTACCGGACCTTGACGGTCACCGTCTCGGTGGTCGCCTCGTTCTTCCTGTCGCCTGAGTACGCCACCTCGTAGGTGTGCGTGCCCTTGCGTGCGTGGAAGGTCGCCTCTTCCTTCTTGAGGCGGAACGTGCCAACGCGGTGGCCATCCTCGGCGACGGTGATCGTGCCGGAGGCGCGGTCACCATCGACGGTGATCTCGACCTTGCCGCGCTTCGGCGAGGTGGCGGAGATGTCCGGGACGGCCTTGTCGGTGCAGTAGCTCACCGACACGTTGTCGACGGCCCAGCCGGCGATGCCGTTGCAGCCGTCGCGACCCATGTCGAAGCGGAACTGCACGGTGTCGCCGGCGTTGGCGAGAGCGTCGAGGTCGACGATCGTCGTACCCCACTCGCCGGTGAACTTGCCACCGTCGGTGCCGGTCCAGGCAGGCTCGTTCTCCATGTAGCCGCTACCCGCGCCGAGCGTGCCGCCCGGGGCGTTGAAGAGGTACGCCGCCTGGTCGACGAGTGCGAAGTCGCCGCCGTTGACCGACACCTTGACGTTGCCGCCGTCCCAGCCGGACTCGGTGCGCACCGAGTGGTCGAACGTGAGTCGAGGCGTCTGGCCGGCGGGCACGGTGATCTCCGGGGAGATCAGGCCGTTGCGGCTGGTGATGTCACCGGTCGCGTCGCCACATGCGCCCTCGACCGGGTCCGGCCCCCAGGCCACGCCGGTCGAGTTGCCCTCGATGTCGCCGCGGGCCTCCCAGGGGTAGTCGTTGCCGGCGACCAGAGCCTCGGCGTCCTGGGTCCAGCCGGACAGACCGTTCTCGAAGTCCTCGGTGTAGGTGGCGACCTCGTTGGTGCCCTCGCCACACAGCGCGGGGGTGTTCTGGTCGAGCAGCGGACCGAAGTTGCACTGGACGGGCTCGTCGGCGAGCTCGGTGGCCGTGTTGGCCGCCGTCACCGCCGCACAGTCGTCAGCCGTGATCGGCTCGAGCGCCGCCGCCTCGGCCGCGCCACCCGGAGTCTCGCCGCCGCCGGTCTGCGGCGTCGAGGTTCCCAGGGTGAGCTGCTTGAGCGTCGTCGCGCCGGTCAGGTCCGCACACGAGGAGACCATCGCCTGGGCGTACTCGGGGAAGCCCGAGGTCGGCGTCAGGTAGTTGGTCTGGGCGTGCCAGATCAGGTTGGCCGCCTTGTCCAGGCCGATGCCCGCGACGGTGACGTCGTTGTAGGCGCCGCCGTCCACGAGCAGGGCGTAGTGGTGGTTGATGACGCCGGAGTTGGAGTGCACGCCGCCGGAGTCGGTGGTGTCGCAGTGGTACTCCAGGTCGCTGACCTTGCCCGGGTCGCCGTAGCAGGTCGGGTTCCACATGTCGCGGATCGCGCCGCCGAAGGCGGTGGAGTCCTCACCCATCAGCCAGCGTACGGACTCGTCGCTCTCGCCCGCGCCCGTCGAGATGGTCGCGTTGACGGCGCTGGAGGCGGACTTGATCCTGTTCGCGCTGTCGAGATCGACCATCACGCCCGGGATCGTCGAGACGCCCGACATCGGAATCGGCAGCCCGGCGGCGTTGTTGCCCACCACGATGCCCGCGGCGCCCGCGAGGACGGCGTTGTCCGCCTTGATCTGGAAGGAGCAGGTGCCCCGGTCCACGAAGGCGTACTTGCCGGCGACGTCGGCGGCGTTGGTGTAGGCCGTGCAGCCGTCGGTCTCCGAAGGCCCGGTCGTGTCGGCGGCGTCACGGGCGACGATGACCTCTGCGTTCACCGGGGTGGCGTACGCGTCGGCGGCATTCCAGCCCGCCGCGGCGACGTGGCAGGGGCCGGCGATCTCGGCCGGAGCGGTGATCTCGAAGGCCAGCTTCGCGGGGCTGGAGGTCGAGCAGTTGTCGCCGCTGCGGGCCACGTCGTCGGTGGTGTTCTCACGCGTGTTGAGGAAGTCGACGGTGTTGCCCCACATGTCGGAGTACGCCTCGTTGAGCGCACCCGGCTGCCACTGGTAGATCAGGCCGGAGGTGTATTCGGTGTAGGCGTGGCCCCACTCGTGGGCCACCACGTCGTCGGAGGTGACACCGGAGCAGTAGTTGGTGGTCGCGCCGTTCCAGTTGGCGTTGGGGCACGAGATCGCCGGGTCGTTGTTGACCGTGATCATCTTCGCGCCGGCACCGTCATAGGAGTCGCGGCCGAAGGTGTTCTGGTAGAGCCAGTAGGACTCACCGGTCGTGGCGACCTCGTTCTGCTGGTCCTGGTCGAGGGTGCCCGGGAAGGCGTCGTTCTCGACCCAGACGGTCGCGTCGTCGCCGGTGTCGGGGGTGTTGTGCTTCTCGATCAGCTCGCGCTCGTTGGCCGAGTGGAGCATCGAGTAGCGGTTGACCGGCTTGCCGCTGTTGGCGTCGATCACCAGCGTCTCGCGCACCGTGGTCTTGTTGGAGACCTCGATGACCCAGGCGAGCAGGCTCTTGCCGTCCACGCCCTGGGTGGCACCCATGCGGTAGACGTTGAGGTCGGCCTTGACCACCTCGACGCCCTTGGTGCTGACCTTGCTGTCGGCATGCGCGTCGGCCGGCTTCGCCCTCACGAGCTCGAGCGCCTTGGCGCTGGCCTTCGCCTTCGACCAGGTCGGGGTCGTGCTCAGATCGAGGTTCGGCGCGGCGAAGCCGTTGACCGAGGTGAGGTCGCCGGCCTTGTCGACGTGGGCCTTCAGGGTGCCGCCGAAGACCGGCACACCGTCGTACGCCTGGTTGAACTCGACCGTCCAGCCGGCCGGGGTCGTGCTGACCTTCGACTGGTCGAGCTGGTCGGCCTTGGCCCCGAAGACCGGGGCGTAGGTGTCGAGATACTTGCGTGCCTTGGCCGCGGCCTTCGACTTGCTGTCGGCGGCGACGTCGGGCAGCAGGTCGCCCTTGGTGGACACGAAGCCGATCTGGCCGGTGGCGCCCTCCTTCTTGAGCGTGACCGTCTGGTCGGCATCGGCCTTGAGCCGGTCGATGACACTGGGGTCCGGCTCCGCGGCGATGGCTGCGATCGGTGTGACCACCAGACCAGCCGCGACGAGCGCAAGGGTGATTCCTTGCTTTCCGAGCTTCACGGGTTGCTCCTCTCGGGAATTGCCGCGTCAGGTCGCGGCGATTTCGCATCGTAGAGAGATTTGCGATGCGGGGTTGTGCAAACGCGAATCACGAGTCCGAAACGACACGATTCCCTTGAACCACGCGGTGGGCTCACGCAGCCACATAGGGGGCCGGAGGTGGGCCTCAGGGGCGATCTAAGGTAGTTGCCCGATGTGCGGGCCTACCTCAGGCGCAGATTCTCGAGGGGTGCCCTTGGAGATCATCCCGCCCTTGTACGCAACCGGCCTGCCGTGCCACGGAGACGACTCTGCGTTGTGGTTCTCAGAGTCCCCAGCCGCCCTCGAGGTGGCCAAAGATCGCTGCCTCGACTGTCCGGTGATGCGTGAGTGCCTCTCCGGCGCGTTGGCTCGCTCCGAGCCCTGGGGTGTCTGGGGTGGCGAGATCATCGAGCGGGGTCAGGTCGTGACCTACAAGCGCGGCCGCGGCCGCCCGCGCCGCCAGGCGGCCTGAGGCCCCTGTCCCGAGCGCTCAGGAATGGGCTGACTCGAGGCCGAGGGTGCTCGCGAGGACCGCGATGCGGTCCGGTGCTGCGTACGCCTCGATCTCGGTGATCCTGCCGTCGACGACCGTGAAGCCCATGACGCTGAACAGCTTCCCGTGGAGGGTGATCGCCACGCCGGCGGCGCCGTTGACGAGGGCCGCGTGGGTGATGCGGTCGGCGTGTGCGTACATGACGGCGTTGCCCGCCACCTTCTCGGCGCCGCGGTAGGTCGTGACTCCGGAGCCGATGTCGGCGCGGAGGACGACATCGGGGTGGAGCGCGCCGACCAGGCGGGCCAGATCGCCGTCCTGGGCGGCGGCGAAGAACGCGTCGACCACCTCGCGCTGCGCGGCGACGTTGTTCTCCGGCGTACGTCCTCGGACCCTTCGCCGCGCCCGGCTCGCCAGCTGCCGGGTCGAGTCGGAGGAGCGGTCGAGCATCGTCGCGATCTCGTCGAAGGGCACGGCGAAGAGATCATGGAGTACGAACGCCAGCCGCTCGTCCGGGGAGAGCTGGTCGAGCACGACCAGCAGCGCGATGCTGACCGAGTCGGCGAGCACCGCCCGCTCGGCCGGATCCTGCGGTCCGGCCTCGTCGAGGACGACCGTTGGATCCGGCAGCCCGGACTCGACCGGAGCGGTTTCGAGGGAGACCTCGCCGCGGGTCTTGCGCGTGCGCAGCATGTTGAGGCAGACGCGCGCCACCACTGTCGTCAGCCAGCCGCCGAGATTGTCGATCTCATCGGTCTCGCTCCGGCTCAGCCGGAGCCAGGCCTCCTGCACGGCGTCCTCGGCCTCTGCGGTCGACCCGAGCATCCTGTAGGCGACCCCGAACAGGTGCCGTCGCTCGTCCTCGAAGCGCTCGGCCAGCCACTCCTGCTGCATCTTCTGTCCTCTCGGTCCACGGTCCTCATAGACCCGACACGTGAAGCAGAGCAGATGTGACCGATCCGGTGAAAGAACTTTTCTTGCTCCGACCTGTCACATCCGTCCGGCCCGACGGGTCAGGGATGGCATGAGCAACCGAATGAAGAACCCAGCAGCTGTCATCCCGCAGGCCTACAAGGGCATCGGCAACCTTCTGGCCGCCGTGGCCGAGGGCGGCCTCCCCGAGACCACGACCGAGCTGGTCGCCATCCGAGTGAGCCAGCTCAACGGCTGTGCGGCCTGCCTCCAGGGCCACGCCGTACGCATCCCCGAGGTCGGACTGCCGATCGAGAAGATCGTCGGCCTCGCCGCCTTCCGGGAGTCGCCGTTCTTCGACGAGGCGGAGAAGGCGGCGCTCGCCCTGGCCGACGCCGTCACCCGCCTCGCCGACTCCGAGGACCCCGTCCCCGACGAGCTCTGGCGCGAGGTCACCAAGCACTACGACGAGAAGCAGACCGCCGCCCTGGTCCTCTGCATCGCCACCCACAACCTCTTCAACCGGGTCAACGTGACGGTGCGGGAGGACGCCGCTAACCCGTCCTGGGCCCGCTGACGGGGTCGCCCTCGAGCATGTAACACGCTGTTCGTAGGACTATCCGGTCGTTCTGATAGGGCGAGTAGTACTACGAACGACGTGTTACAGGGGCGCTGCTAACTCAACGCAGCGGATACGACTGCCTTTGCCTCTTCTTGGACCTTCGCCAGGTGGTCGGGTCCGCGGAAGGACTCGGCATAGATCTTGTAGACGTCCTCGGTCCCGCTCGGGCGGGCGGCGAACCAGGCCGACTCGGTGGTCACCTTCAGGCCACCGATCGCCGCGCCGTTGCCGGGCGCCTCGGTGAGCTTGGCGGTGATCTCCTCGCCGGCCAGGGTGGTGGCGGTGACGGCATCGGGGGAGAGGGCGGCGAGCTTGGCCTTCTCCTCGCGAGAGGCTGGGGCGTCGATGCGGGCGTACGCCGGCTCGCCGTGCTGCCCTGGATTGAGTTGGGCGACCAGCTCGGCGTAGCGCTGCGACGGGGACTTCCCGGTCCGCGCCAGGATCTCGGAGGCGAGCAGGGCGAGGATGATGCCGTCCTTGTCGGTGGTCCACACCGAGCCGTCGAAGCGCAGGAACGAGGCGCCCGCGGACTCCTCGCCGCCGAAGCCGAACGAGCCGTCGATCAGGCCGGGTACGAACCACTTGAACCCGACCGGAACCTCCACCAGGGGCTTGTCGAGCGCGCCGGCCACTCGGTCGATCATCGAGGAGGAGACCAGCGTCTTGCCGATCCGCGCGGTCGCAGGCCAGTCCGGGCGCGCGCCGCCGAAGAGATGGTCGATCGCGACCGCGAGGAAGTGGTTGGGGTTCATCAGGCCGGCGTCGCGGGTGACGATCCCGTGCCGGTCGGAGTCGGCGTCGTTGCCGGTGGCGATGTCGAACTCCGGGGTGTCCGCCAGGAAGCGCACCAGCTCGGCCATGGCGCTGGGCGAGGAGCAGTCCATCCGGATCTTGCCGTCCCAGTCCAGCGGCATGAAGCGCCAGGTCGGGTCGACCAGCTCGTTGACCACATTGAGGTCGATCTTGTGCCGCTCGGCGATCTCGGCCCAGTAGGCCACCGACGCGCCTCCGAGCGGGTCCGCCGCGATCCGCACCCCGGACTCGCGGATGGCGGCCAGGTCGACCACGTTGGGCAGGTCGTCGACGTAGGAGCCCAGGAAGTCGTACGCCTCCGCCTGCCGCCTCGCGGCAGCGAAGGTCACTCGCTTCACGCCGGCGAGGCCGGCGCGGATCAGCTCGTTGGCACGGGCGGCGATGACCTTGGTGGCGTCGGAGTCCGCGGGGCCGCCGTGGGGCGGGTTGTACTTGAAGCCGCCGTCGCTGGGCGGGTTGTGCGACGGGGTGACGACGATGCCGTCGGCGAGACCGGCGCCCGACAGCCGCCCGGAGTTGGCATGAAGGATCGCGTGCGAGACCGCGGGCGTGGGCGTGTAGCCGTCGCGGTCGTCGACCAGGACGCGTACGTCATTGGCGACCAGCACCTCCAGCGCGGTCGCCCAGGCCGGCTCGGAGAGGCCGTGGGTGTCCCGCCCGATGAAGAGCGGTCCGTCGATCCCCTGGGACGTCCGGTAGTCGACGATCGCCTGGGTGGTGGCCAGGATGTGCGTCTCGTTGAAGGCTGACTTGAGCGAGGAGCCACGGTGCCCAGAGGTGCCGAAGGCGACCTGCTGGGCAGGATCCTCGGGGTCGGGCTGCAGGTTGAAATAGGACGCGACCAGGTGAGGTACGTCGACCAGGTCGGCGGGCGTGGCGAGCGTTCCAGCGCGTGGGTCAGCCATGTGTCCCATCATGCCTCCCGCCCCGTACTCTTCTCCTCATGCCCCTCGTCACCACCGAAATCAACGACGGCATCGCCCAGGTGCGTCTCAACCGCCCGGACAAGCTCAACGCGCTGACCCTCGAGCTGCTCCAGGAGCTGGTCGACACCGCCAAGGAGCTCGGCAAGAACCACGACCTGCGCGCGGTGGTCATCGCCGGCGAAGGTGACGCGTTCACCGCCGGCCTCGACTTCGCCTCGGTGCTACGTGACCCGAAGAAGATCGTCGGTGCCTTCGTGCCTCGTCCCTTCCGCGGCACCAACCTCTTCCAGGAGTCCGTCTGGGCCTGGCGTCGCCTGCCGGTTCCGGTGATCGCGGCCGTCCACGGTCACTGCCTTGGTGGTGGCGTCCAGATCGCCCTCGGCGCCGACTTCCGAATCGCCGAGCCCGAATCGCAGTGGTCCGTCCTCGAGGGCAAGTGGGGCATCATCCCCGACATGACCGGCATCCGGTCGCTCTCGGAGGTGGTCGGCATCGACACCGCCAAGAAGATCACCATGACCGCCGAGCAGTTCAACGGCGAGCGCGCCTTCGAGCTGGGCCTGGTCACCGAGCTCTCCGCCGACCCGGTGGCGACCGCGACGGCCTTCGCCCGCAAGCTCTGCGAGCGCTCCCCGGACCAGCTCGCCGCCACCAAGCGCCTCTTCAACGACACCTGGTACGCCCCCATCAAGCGCACCTTCTCCCGCGAGCGCATCGAGCAGCTCAAGCTCCTCTTCGGTGAGAACACCAAGATCGCCCGCGAGGCCGCCTTCAAGCGCGAGCGGCCGACCTACAAGCCCCGCCGCTGACCCTCCGGCCCGTCACCCCCGTCGGCCGGAGCATCACCCGCGCCGGCCGAAGAGTCACTTCTGCAGGCCGAAGAGTCACCTTTGCGGGCCGAGACGTCACTCGCTGCCGTCTCGGCCTGCAGAACTGACTTCTCGGCCTGCAAAGGTGACTTCTCGGCGTGCTTGCGACGGCGCTTGATCTCACCCTGGGCGAGGACGAAGGCGAGGATGACGGGCCAGACGTACTTGAGGTGGCTCGCTACCCACTTGACCCATTCGGGGACCTGTACGTTCGGCAGGTCCGGCCACGGGATCGACGGCCAGGGGATGCTGGGCAGGTCCGGGAGCGGGAGATCGGGCAGGTCGGGAAGGTTCGGCATCGGGATGTCGACGTTCGGGAGCGAGATGCGCGAGATGAGCCAGGCGACGACGGCTGCGCCGGCGATGCCGCCGACCACCCCCGCGGCGCCACCGAGGGTCTCGATCAGCGCATAGCGCCTGGGGTGGTCGATCACCCGCTGCTCGTACGCAGCGGCCCGCGACCCCGGGTCCGGGGTGAGGTCCAGCCCGCCGATGCCGGCCAGTCCACCCAGGTCCTCGTCGGGAGCGAAGTAGGTCGCTCGCCGCGGCGTACCGAGACCCGAGTGCAGCACGAGCAGGCTGCCGTGCTCCTTGCTCTCGAGCCGGGCCCGGTCATCGGAGGTCTTCTTCGAGAGGACCACCTCTCCGTCGACGGCCCACACGAACGTACGGACGATCTCTCCGGTCACCTCGAGGTGATGGTTGTGCTCGGAGATCGTCCGAGACCAGATCTGGACCTTCTTGCTCACCCTCGTGAATCTAGGGGCTCAGACAGACCGGGAGCATCGGCCGCAGGTAGCGACCAGGGTCAGACTTTGGTCAGGGGTGGGCCCGTCAGGGGTAGGCCACTCCGGTGGTCTGCTCGGAGAGCTCCCACAGCGCCCGCGCCGCCTCCGGGTCGCGAGCCAGGCGACTGGGGGAGACCGGCTTCGGAGCACCGCGCGCCTCGAAGGCATCGCTCGGCCCGACGTACGTCCCGGGCGCCAGCCCGGCGAAGGTCGAGGCCATCAGGGCCGGCCAGGCGCCCGCCTCCGGGGTCTGCGCCATCGCGTGGACGGCCGCCTCGCTGATGCTCGCGATCGGGGCGATCAGTCGCTTGGAGGTGCCGTTCGCCATGAGCTGGGTCGAGGCGAGCCCGGGATGAGCGGCGTACGCAGCGACCGGAAGCCCCGCCTTCTCCAGGCGCCGCTGGAGCTCGGCGGTGAAGAGCAGGTTGGCCAGCTTCGACTGGGAGTAGACGCCCCAGGGTGAATACCGCCCGACCTGCACGGTCGGGAACCCCAGCGGCGCCTTGCGGGCCGTCTTGTGCATGACGCTCGACATGGTCACGATGCGCCCCTCGCCGCTCTCGGCCAGTGGCTCCATCAGCAGGCCGGTCAGCAGGAAGGGCCCGAAGTGGTTGGTCGCCATCTGCAGGTCGAGGTCATCCACGGTCCGGACCTGCGGCGTCGCCATGACGCCCGCGTTGTTGACCAGCAGGTGCAGCGGCCCGCCGCCCTCGAAGGTCGCGTCGGCGATCGCCTCGGCCCCGACCCGCACCGCCTGGAGCGAGGAGAGGTCCAGCGCGACCCGGTCGAGCCTCGCCTCGGGAACCTCCTCGGCCAGCGCGGCAGCGGCCGCGTCGAGCTTCTCCCACGACCGTCCCGCCAGGATCACGCGCGCGCCAGCGGCAGCGAGCCCACGCGCGATGAAATACCCGATCCCGCCAAGCGTCGGTCCGGTCACCACGGCGTTCTTGCCGGTCAGGTCTGGAATATCGGAGGTCGTCCAGGGCATGCGGGCCACACTAGGCCGCAGGTCAACACATTGGCTGGATTTGAAAGCCGGACCGCCCGATCAGCCCAGCCCGCCCAATGCGAGCCCGGCGGCGATCGCGAGCATGGTGCACCCGATGAGGAGGTCCAGCACCTGCCAGGCCCGCCGGCTGGCGAGCAGGGGCGCCAGCAGCCGAGCGCCATACCCGAGCCCGGCGAACCAGATGATGCTGGCCAGGCACCCGCCGAGGGCGAACCCCCAGCGCGCCGAGTCGTACGTCGCCGCGATCGACCCGTGCAGCAGCAGCGTGTCGATGTAGACGTGCGGGTTGAGCCAGGTGAAGGCGGTCGCCTTGGCGATCACACGGAGGAGCGGCTCCCGTGGTGCGTCCGAGGCGTCCAGAGCCGCGGGCCGCAGGGCCCGCAGCAACGACCCGATCCCATACCAACCGAGGAACACGACTCCGAACCAGCGCAGCAGCTCCAGCGCCCAGCCGGCGCGGGAGACGACCACGCCCATCCCGCCGACCCCCGCGCAGATGAGGATGAGGTCGGAGACAGCACACACGCTCACCACGACGAGCACGTGCGAGCGCAGGATGCCCTGGCGCAGGACGTACGCGTTCTGGGAGCCGATGGCGATGATGAGGGTGAGGCCGGTGAGGAGACCGGCGAGGCTGGCGTGGATCACACGGTCGACGCTAGGGCCGGAGAATCCTGCAGGCCAGCGAAAGAATCTTACCGAAGATAAGCCAGACTTAAGCCATGCCGACACTCGACCCGAACCAGCTCGAGACCCTCGTCGTGATCGCCGAGGAAGGCACCTTCGATGCCGCGGCGCGACGGCTCCACATCACCCCGAGCGCCGTGAGCCAGCGGATCCGCGCTCTCGAGCGGGCGGCCGGTCAGGTGCTGGTGCGGCGTACGACGCCCTGCACCCCCACCCGGGCGGGCGAGCCCCTGATCAGGCACGGGCGGCAGCTCCGCCTGCTCCTCGCCGAGGCCGCCGCGACCCTGAACGACGGGGACGAGCCGGGGGAGAGCGCCGGTGACGCCGTCGTCGACCTCTCCGTCGTGGTCAACGCGGACACCCTCGCGACCTGGTTCCGCCCGGTGCTCGAGGAGGTGGCGACCTGGGAGCGGACGGCGCTGCGGATCACCGTGGAGGACCAGGGCTACTCGGCCGACGCGCTGCGACGCGGCGAGGTGCTGGCGGCGGTCACCAGCGAGCCGAAGCCCGTCCAGGGCTGCACGGTCGAGCCGCTCGGACGGCTCCGCTACACCCCCGGCGCGGCCCCGGCGCTGATCGAGCGCCACCGCAAGGGACGAGGCATCGACTGGGGCGCGATCCCGATGATCGTCTTCAACGAGAAGGACCATCTCCAGGACGAGGTGCTGGCGACACACGGCGCCACGCGACCGCCCGTCGTCCACCGCGTCCCGAGCAGCCACGACTTCCATGAGGCCATCCGGCGAGGTCTCGGCTGGGGTATGCTGCTCGACGCCCAGGCCGAGTCCGATCTCGAGAGCGGGGCGACGATCCGGCTCCCGGGCGCGAGGCCGATCGACGTCCAGCTCTTCTGGCAGCGCTGGCGCCTGGACTCGATCGCGCTCGATGACCTGAGCGAGACCGTACGTCGCGCCGCCCGCTCGCAGCTACGCCGAACGGTTCAGGCGCGGCCGCCGGGGTAGCCCCCACCGAACTGGTTGCCCGGAGGGACGTTGCCCTGATGAGGCGGCCCCTGATGAGGCGGGCCCTGCTGGGGCTGGCCGGCCGGCGGGTAGTGACCCTGGGGCGGGGGACCGGGAGGGTAGGACCCCTGAGGCCCGCCGGCGTAGGGGCCGGCCTCGTACGGGCGGTGCTCGACCGCCGTGGTGTGCTGCGACCGGTTCACCGAGAGCAGCACGGCGATCACGATCGCCAGCCCGCCGGTGATGACGAAGATCCAGCCCAGCGGCTCGCTGGCGATCGCGTTCGCGAGCGCGTCGGGCAGATCCACCGCGCCGGTGAGCAGGATGAGTCCGAGGACCAGCAGGATGATCCCTAGGCCGATGGCCATGGCATTACTCCAGATGTGTTGGGGATGGCGCGCCACGCTACCCAGGCGTCTCCGACCCCCATACCGTCCCCCGCATCATGGCGACACAGCCGATCAGGACGTACGCCGCACCCCGGCCACTCCACGGGCGGCGACCCCGAGCAGCACCAGCAGGAGTGCGCCGAAGACGAGCATCGCCGGGTCGGTCGCGACGTACTGCACCAGGATCCCCAGCAGCACCACCGGCACCGTGATCCCCAGGTAGGCCATCAGGAAGAGCCCGGCCAATGCCTCGCCGCGGCTCTCCGCGGGCGCCACCGAGATCACCGTCGCCACTGCCGCCTTGAACGACATCCCGGCCCCGGCCCCGGTGACGAGGGCGCCGAGGAGCAGCATCCAGAACGTGCCGGACCAGATGGCGCCGACCACGAGAAGCAGTCCGGCGGCCAGCGCGACCAGCCCGGTGACGTACAGCCTCCGGCGCGGCCAGCGCCCGGTCAGCACCTGGAAGAGCGCCGCGGCGCCGAAGATCGAGAACCCGACCGCGCCCGCGACCGCGTGCGAGCGCAGGTCGAGCTCGCCGGCGAGGAACGAGGGCACCAGCGAGGTGAAGAAGCCGAACATCGCGAACGCCACGAAGCTCGCCATCCCCGCGGCGAAGTAGGCGCCGCGTGCGTCCGCCGGCACCCGGACCCGCTGCGGACGGTAGGTCCAGCCGGGCTGGTCGGTGTCGACCGTCTCCGGCGCGGCCACCACGGCCAGGAGCCCGAGCACCATGAGGAACGCGAAGACGGCGTACGGCGTGTAGAGCGGCCGTGGCGCCCACTCGGCCAGCACGCCGGCGACCAGGGGGCCGAGGCCCAGCCCGCCGATGTTGGCAGCCGTCGCGACGACCTCGGACCGGGTCGAGGGTGCCTCCGGCCGCGCCGACCGGTGCAGCTCGGCCAGATGCGCCGTCGCGGTCGCGGTCAGCATCCCGACCCCAAGCCCGGACAGCAGCCGCGCCAGCAGCAGCCAGCCCAGCTCGTGGGTCGAGAGGAAGATCAGCGCGGCGAGCACGTTGAGCAGCACCGCGGGCGCGACCACGCGCCGCCGGCCGAACCGGTCGGAGAGGTGCCCGGCCAGGAAGAGCGAGGCCGCGACCCCGACGCCGTACGTCGCGAACACCACCGTGATCACGAACGAGCCCCACCCCTGCTCGTCCACGTAGAAGACGTAGAGCGGCGCCGGCGCCGACGCGAACGCCATCGTCACCGCGAACAGGAACGCCACCGACCAGAACCCGCGGGCGTGATGAGCGGAGGTCGTACGCCGCCGGGGCTCGGTCTCAGTGGTCACGTGACACCTCAACCACACAGGGGGCGCAGGACATTCCGTGAGAAGCGCCAACGGCCCGCCCGGTGAACCGGGCGGGCCGCAGCGTACGTGCAGATCAGACTCTGCAGATCAGGCTCAGAAAGCGGACTCAGGAAGGTCCATGATCGAGTTGTCGATCGCCTCGGCGATCGCGCGCTCGGCCGTGAGCTTGGGCAGGTTGTAGGCGGCGTAGAACTTCGCGGCGGCGATCTTGCCGGTGTAGAAGTCCGTGTCCTTACCAGCGTCGCCGGCCAGGGCCGCGAGAGCGACCTCGGCCTGACGGAGCAGCAGCCAGCCGAGTACGACGTCGCCGACCGCGAGCAGCAGGCGTGAGGTGTTCTGAGCGACCTTGTAGACGTTGCTGACCTCTTCCTGGGAGGCCATCAGGTCGTTGAACATGTGCCCGACGATCGCGTTGACGTCCTCGAGCGCGGTCGCGAGCAGGGCACGCGACTCCTTGAGTTCGGCGGAGCCTTCGTTGTCGAGGAACTTCTGGATCTCGCCGGCGATGTGACCCAGCGCGGCGCCCTGGTTCTTCACGATCTTGCGGAAGAAGAAGTCCTGGCCCTGGATCGCCGTGGTGCCCTCGTAGATCGAGTCGATCTTGGCGTCACGGACGTACTGCTCGATCGGGTACTCCTGCAGGAAGCCCGACCCGCCGAAGGTCTGCAGCGACTCGGTGCCGAGCAGCACCCAGGCGCGCTCGGAGCCGTAGCCCTTGACGATCGGGAGCAGCAGGTCGTTGACGGCCTCGGCGAGCTTGCGCTCCTCGGAGCCCTCCTCGGAGAGCGCGACCTTCTCCTGCCACGAGGTCGTGTAGTAGACCAGCGCGCGCATGCCCTCGGCGAACGACTTCTGCACCAGCAGCGAGCGACGTACGTCGGGGTGGTGGGTGATCGTGACCCGCGGGTCCGTCTTCGCGGCGGCCGTCAGGTCGGCACCCTGAACGCGGGTCTTGGCGTATTCCAGCGCGTTCAGGTATCCGGTCGAGAGCGTCGCGATGGCCTTGGTGCCGACCATCATGCGGGCGTTCTCGATGACGTCGAACATCTGCGCGATGCCGTCGTGCACCTCACCGAGCAGCCAGCCCTGGGCGGGCTCGCCGCCGCCGACCTGCGAGTCGCCGAAGGTGACCTCGCAGGTGTTGGAGACCTTGATGCCCATCTTGTGCTCGACGTTGGTGACGTAGGCGCCGTTGCGCTCGCCGGTGAGCTCACCGGTCTCGTGGTCGAAGTGGTACTTCGGCACGAGGAAGAGCGAGAGGCCCTTGGTGCCCGGACCGCCGACGCCCTCGACGCCCTTCGGGCGGGCGAGGACGAGGTGCATGATGTTCTCCTGCAGGTCCGACTCGGCGCTGGTGATGAAGCGCTTGACGCCGGAGATGTTCCAGGAGCCGTCCTCGTTCGCGGTCGCGACGGCCTTGCCTGCGCCGACGTCGGAGCCCGCGTCGGGCTCGGTCAGCACCATGGTGGCGCCCCAGAGCTTCTCGACCATGATCTCCGCGATGCGCTTGTCGCGCTCGTTGCCGTTCTCGTAGACGACCTTCGAGAAGAAGGGGCCCGCGGCGTACATCCAGATCGCCGGGTTGGCGCCCAGCAGCATCTCGGCCATCGCCCAGACGATCGAGTTCGGAGCCGTCTGGCCACCGATCTCCTCCGGAGCGGTCAGCGTCCAGAAGCCCGACTCCATGAAGGTGTCATAGGACTTCTTGAAGGACGCCGGGACCGGTGCCGTGTGGGTCTTCGGGTCGAAGACCGGCGGGTTGCGGTCGGCGTCGGCGAACGACTCGGCGAGGTCCTCGCGGCAGAGCCGCTCGACCTCAGTGAGGATCTCCTTCGCGGTCTCGACGTCCAGGTCCGCGAACGGACCGGTGCCGAGCACCTTGTCGGTGCCGAAGACCTCGAACAGGTTGAACTCGATGTCTCGGAGATTGCTCTTGTAGTGGCCCACTGATCCACCTTCATGCCTCGTCGGATTTACCAGTCGCGGAACGCCGTCATGGCGAGTACTACTGGCGAGTAACCTCAAGAATAGGCATGCCGATCTGGGGTGGCAAGCCCGGGGCTACCCACGAGTAGCGCTTTTCCTCACATCAGCTCGCCACGGGAGCAGGCCGGAGGACAGCAGAAGTACGCCTCCGGCCACCGCGATCGCGGTCCGCGGGCTCGTCGCCGCGGCCAGAGCCCCGGCCGCCAGCACCCCCGCCGGCTGGGCGACCTTCATGGTGATCGACCAGGCCGCCTGCACTCGGGACATGTGGTCATCGGCGGTCTCGCGCATCCGGTAGGCGGCGAAGGTCGGGTTGAAGACCCCGGCGCAGAGGATCAGCCCGAAGTTGGCGGCGGTGAACCACGCGAACCCGATCGGGCCGGTCGGGGTGAACGCGATCGGGACGGTCCAGAGCGTCCGCGCGACCCCTGATCCCAGCAGCACGGTCCGTTCGCCGAGCCTGCTCGTCAGCCGCGGCGTACACATGGCGCCGAGGATGCCGCCGAGGCAGGGCAGCCCCATGGCGACGCCGTACATCCAGGGCTCCATGCCGAGCTCCCGCAGGGTCAGCACGGCCTGCAGCGGGCTGGTCGCGATGACGCACGAGCCGAAGAGCGCCGCGTTGAGAAAGAGTGCGCGCAGATCGCGCCGGGCGAGGATGTAGCGCCAGCCGGCGCTCACCTCGGCCAACCAGTGCTGTGGCTGCCTTGTGGGCGGAGCCGGTTCCGGCGTACGGATCGAACGGATGCCGAGCGCGGAGAGCAGGTAGGTCACCGCGTCGACGAGCACGGTCAGCGTCGGTCCGACCGCGGAGACGAGGGCGCCTCCGATCGGTGGACCGGCGGTGAAGGTCGTCCAGAAGGTCGTCTCCAGGCGGCTGGTCGCGGCAAGCCTGGCCTCCGGTCTGACCAGCGCCTTCAGGTGTGCGCCGGAAGCCGCGGTGAAGGCGAGCTCACAGGTCGCCGAGACGACGCCGGCGACGCACAGGTGTGCGTAGGTGAGCACGCCGAAGAAGCCGGCAACGGGGATGCTGACCATCGCTGCGAACCGGATCAGGTCGGCCCCGACCATCGTCGGCCGTTTGTGTCGGTACTCGATCCACGGCCCGAGCCGGATCCCCGCCGCCGCGGCCGCGAACCCGGACAGGGCCGCCAGCAACGACACCTGGAAGGTGGACGAGTTGAGCACGAGCACCGCGACCAGCGGCAGGGCGCCGTACGCGATGGTCGATCCGGCCTGGCTCGTCGCTGTGGCGAGCCAGAGCCGGTCGAAGTCCCGCCCCGGCCTCGTGCTCGTCTCGAGCTCCGGGACCCGGGTCACCCGAGGAGACTAGTGGTCAGGGAGCCCGGTAGTTGTCGGGACTCGTCTTGACGTAGAACCTCACGGTGCAGGACGACGTACGTCCCGGCCGCCTCTCGGCGAGGCAGGCGTCGGAGCCATATCCGCCGGACACGATGTCGGGGTGGCCGCGGGTTCCGTCGGTGCTCTTGCCGCCGGTGAGCCGGTCGTCGCCGTTTCCGCCGAGGACCGTGTCGAAGTCGCCGTTGCCCTGGAGCATGTCGTTGCCCGCGCGGCCCTCGATGCGGTCGGTGCCGCGGTAGCCCATGATGAAGTCGCGCCCGTCGCCGCCGTAGAGCCGGTCGTTGCCCGACTCCCCGAAGATCTGGTCGTTCCCGGGGCCTCCCTGGACCCGGTCGCCGCCCGAGCCGGCGGAGACCCAGTCGCTCCCCGAGCCGGCGATCACGGTGTCCGCTCCGCTCTCGCCGCGGATGGTGTCGCTGGCGGCACCGCCGCTGATGTAGTCGTTCCCGGCGTTGGCCGCGACCCAGTCGGTGCCGGTCTCGCCGTAGAGCCGGTCAGCACTCGTCGATCCATGGATCGCGTCGTTCCCGCTGCCGCCGTAGATGACGTTTCCGACGTCGGTGGCGCTGGTGACCTCGCTCGTCGCCCAGAGGCTGTCGTTGCCGCCGTAGCCCCAGAGCGTGTCGGCACCCGGACCGCCCTGCAGCGTGTCCTTGCCGGAGGAGCCTGCGATCTTGTCGTTCCCGCTGCCGCCCAGGGCCTCGCCCCGCGCCCAGATCCTGTCGTCGCCGTCTTCGCCGCGTGCCAACCCGCGCCCGACGCGAATCTGATCGCTGCCGGTGCCGCCGTAGATGATGCTCCAGTCGGACGAGCGGCGCGGGGAGAGGTGTCCGTAGACGATGTCGTTGCCGCCGTCGCCGTAGAGCCACTCCCGGCCGCCGCCGGCGTAGATGGTGTCGGTCCCGGTGCCGCCGTGGATCTTGTCGCCGTCCTCCAGGCCGGTGGGTGCCGTGGTGGTGCTGTCGGCGTAGATCCTGTCGTCGCTCGGGCCGCCGTCGATGATGTCGACGCTCGGGGTGCCGTAGATGCGGTCCTGACCCGTGCCTCCGTAGGCGCTGCCGCCGATCTGGGGCGGGGTGATCCTCAGGGTGTCGTTGCCGGCATCGCCGTGGATCTCGCCGCCGGAGACCGTGTCGTTGCCGTTCCCGCCGAAGACCTCGTAGGCGTCGATCGTGTCGTTGCCGTCACCGCCACAGACCGTGTCGTCGTTGCGGCCGTCGATCCGGTCGTCGGCGGGTGTCCCCAGGATGACGTCGTAGGTGGAGGTCGGGGTCTGGCCGAGGTTGAGATCCACGGTGACCTGTCGTCCGCCGCAGGTGGCGGTGTCCTCGGCGAAGGAGGCGGTGGGGGTGGCTGCCGCAAGCGCCACCAGCGCGCTCGCGGTGAGCGCTGAGATACGGATAGGGGTACGCACGAAGGGAACCTAGCCGAAGCGGTGTCGATCGGGTGCCGGTTGACGACATTCCGTACGAGCTTCGTTGCCGGTTCATGGGAGATCGAGTAGAACACGTTCCAGTTTCGGCGTACGATCTGCCGCATGATCTCCTCCGACGCCATCACCTGGAACGCGCCCGACGACGAACATCCCGCACGTACGGCCGGGCAGCGCTCCTATGCCGCCGTCGCCAAGGGTGACCTCGACGAGTGGCTGACGATCTATGCCGAGGACTGCGTGCTCGAGGACCCGGTCGGACCGTCGATGTTCGACCCCGAGGGCAAGGGTCACCACGGGCACGAGGGGCTCAAGGCGTTCTGGGAGAAGGCGATCGCGTCGGTCGACAAGTTCGAGTTCGAGATCAACGACTCCTTCGCCAACCCGGAGGGCAACACCTGCGCCAACATCGGCAAGATCAAGACGAGCTTCGCCGACGGCAGCTACACCACCACGGAGCTGATCATGGTCTACGTCGTCAACGAAGAGGGCCGGGTGAAGTCGATGAAGGCCTTCTGGGAGCCCGAGCGCACCATGGCGAGCTTCACGGCCGCCAGCTGAGCGCACGAGTGGGCGAAAATGGCGCTCGATCCGGCCTGGGATCTGCCACTTTCGCCCACTTGCTGGCCTCGGCTCAGATCGTGGGGTACGGGACGCCCGTCGGCGGATATGCGCGCATCCCGCCGAGGATCGTGCAGGAGTACGTGACGCCGGCACCGGGCTCGGATGCGCAGTTGTCTCGACCGGACTGACCCTTGACGACATCGGCATGCGCACCGCCGATAAGACGGTCCCGGTCGGCCCCGCCGAGGACGCGGTCACGCCCCTCGCCGCCCGCGATCGAGTCGTTCCCGGTGCCGCCGACCAGGTAGTCGCTGCCGCTGTAGCCCTTGATCCAGTCGCGGCCGCTGCCGCCGTAGAGATGGTCGTTGCCCGATTGGCCGCTGATGCTGTCGGGTCCGCTGCCGCCATAGGCCACGTCACCGCCGCTCCCGCCGTAGACGCCGTCGCTCCCGCTGCCGCCGTAGAGTCGATCATCGCCGCTGTTGCCGCGGACATAGTCGTTGCCGGGGCCGCCGGACACGGCATCGTTCCCGGCCGAACCGTAGAGATTGTCAGATCCGCCCTCACCGTGGATGCGGTCGCTGCCTCCCTGGCCCTCGATGAGGTCGTTGCCGTCGCCGCCGTAGAGGGTGTCGCCGCCGTCGGTCCCGACGGCGGAGGACATACCCGGGTTGTAGTGCCCATGGATCCGGTCGTTGCCACCGCCGCCCCAGATGACGTCGGAGCCCGTTCCGCCGCGAAGGTCGTCCCCGCCGGAGGTGCCATGGATCCGGTCGCGTCCCCAGCCGCCATCGGCCTGACGAGACCAGATCTCGTCGTTGCCGCCATCCCCGAAGGCGTAGTAGGCGGCGTGGATCCTGTCGTCACCCGCGCCCCCGCAGACGACGTCGCTCGAGTCGGCGTAGATCGTGTCGTCGCCCGGAGTGCCGAGGATGAAGTCGCGCTCCGAGGAGCTCCTCGGCTGCTGGCCGTGGTTCATGTCGATCGTGACGGCGGAGCCGCCACAGGTCGGGGCCGCGGCGGCGGAGGTCGGCGTCAGTGCAAAGAGGGGGATGGCCAGGAGTGACGCTGCTCCGGCGACCGAAAGAGGTGTACGCACGGCGACACCGTAGTGGGTATCCGCTGGGTTGCGTGCGAGATTGTCATCGACCCGCGCACTTTCCCGCCATGGCGGGAAAATGCGGGCCTGATCGCGCCCATCTGGCCGCAGAATCCCGCCATGGCGGGAAAATGCCCCAGCCTGGGCCGACGAATCAGGCGATGGCGTGCTCGGCGATCCACTCGACCAGGGGCCGTACGGCTCGCCAGTCCTTCTTCACCTCGCCGACCAGGTCGGCGGTGTGGATGACCGGCTCGAAGCCGATCGTGTGGCCGAGGTGGATGGACTTGTGCCGGAGCAGCTCGATCTTGGGGTGGTCCTTGGCGACGCCGCGCGGAGCGGTCTTGAGGCGGTCGCCGGTGACCTCGTACCCCTTCTTCTCCGCGACGGCGAGCCGTTTCTCCAGGTCAGCGCCGTAGTGATCGTGGACGATGGCGTCCCGGAAGGCCGCCAGCCGGGGCGGCTCGAACCAGTAGCAGCCACCACCGGTGCGTACGCCGCGGGGTGAGACCTCCACGTAGTAGCCGGTCTGCGGCGCCACCGCCACGAAGGCTCCCTGGTGGGCCTTGTAGGGCAGCTTGTCCTTCGAGAAACGTACGTCGCGGTAGGGCCGGAAGATCTTGGCGGCCCCGAACTCCTCGGCGAGCTCGTCGGTGAGCGCCTTCATCGGCGCGTGGACCGACTCCTTGTAGATGTGCTTGTGGGCTTCCCAGAACGACTTGGTGTTGTCGATCTCGAGGTCGTCGTAGAAGTCGAGCGCCGCAACGGGGAAACCTTGAAAAGCCACGCTGCTCATCCTATGAGGAGGCTGCTCACGCCGATTCGGCGCTCTGGAAATTTGGAGCGGACGACGAGATTCGAACTCGCGACATCAACCTTGGGAAGGTTGCGCTCTACCAACTGAGCTACGTCCGCAGGTGCGACGAGGATGTTACCCCACCCGCCCGGCCAGATGTGAAACCGGTCAGGAAAGTCGGGTCGCCTCGGGATAGCGCGCCGACAGCCCGTCGCCGGCGAGACCACGCAGCATGCGACGTGCGGCCCAGGGGAGTGCCCGCGCGGCCAGCCGCCGGACCTCGCGGACGGGGCCGCCGGCGCTCGGTTCCTCGATGACGACCAGCGGTTTCGGGGTGGGCAGCTGGTGACGTACGCCCAGGGTGTCGAGGACCTTGATCGCCATCAGCCGATGTCCGGGCGCTCCCAGGAAGCCGTGGCCGTCCCAGTAGCCGGCGTCGTCGTACTCGGTCATCCGCCAGAAGTCGACCAGCGTCGCGCCGCGCCGCTGCGCGATCTCGCGGACGGCTTCGTTGTAGACCGCGAAGCGTCCGCGCAGCAACCGCCCGACGGTCGTCGCCCGCGCCCCGTAGGCCGTGAAGACGACTACTTTGGCGCCGCTGTCGACGAGCTGCTCGATCGCCGACTCGTAGGTCGCGAGCAGCGCGTCGACGTCGACATGCGGCCACATCAGGTCGACGGAGCCGCCGTAGATCGTCACCACGTCCGGCTCGAGCGCGATCGCCGGCGCCACCTGCTCCTTGACGATCCGGTCGATCCCGCGGCCCCGGACGGCGAGGTTGGCGTAGGCGAACTCGGGGGTCCGCTCGGCCATCACCTCGGCGACCCGATCCGCCCAGCCGCGTACGCCGTTCGGGCGGGTGGGGTCGACATCGCCGACCCCCTCGGTGAAGGAGTCCCCCAGCGCGACGTATCGGCGGTAGCCGCCGGGGATCAGCGCATCCAGTGCCATGGCCCAGATTCAACCGGTTTCGCCCCGGCGGACACGACTCCGTCGCGGAATCTGTGACGGATGGGGTAGAGGAGATTCCAGGGACGCCGCAGGGGCCGTACGCAGCGCCCGGCTGCGTTAGGTTTGCCTCGTGCTGCTGAGCGACAAGGACATCCTGACCGAGATCCACGACGGGCGGATCGTCATCGACCCCTGGGACGAGTCGATGCTTCAGCCGTCGTCGATCGACGTACGCCTGGACCGGTTCTTCCGGGTCTTCGACAACCACAAGTACGCCACGATCGACCCGGCCGTGGACCAGTCCGAGCTCACCCGGCAGATCGAGACCGAGGGAGACGAGCCGTTCATCCTGCACCCGGGCGAGTTCGTGCTCGGATCGACGTACGAGACGGTCAGCCTGCCCGACGACATCGCCGCGCGCGTGGAAGGCAAGAGCTCGCTGGGGCGCCTCGGGCTGCTCACCCACGCCACCGCCGGCTTCGTCGACCCGGGATTCGCCGGCCACGTGACCCTCGAGCTGGCCAACGTCGCCACGCTGCCGATCAAGCTCTACCCAGGCATGAAGATCGGTCAGTACTGCTTCTTCCGGCTCACCTCGCCCGCCCAGAACCCCTACGGCAGCGAGAAGTACGGCAGCCGCTACCAGGGACAGCGCGGGCCCACCGCCTCGCGCAGCTTCCAGAGCTTCCACCGCACCAAGATCTGAGGTCGCCGGTGGTCGAGCCTGTCGAGACCCAGGTGTGAAGGAGGTCGTCGGTGGTCGCGGCTAGGGTCGGGTGGATGAGCGAAGCACCGTTCCTTGCCCCCGACGGCCAGACCCGCTGCGCGTGGGCCGGCGGGGCGCCGGAGTTCTTGGACTACCACGACACCGAGTGGGGTTTCCCGGGCGGCGGAGACGTACGCCTCTTCGAGAAGATCTGTCTCGAGGGATTCCAGAGTGGGCTGTCGTGGCGCACGATCCTCAACAAGCGGCCGGCCTTCCGCGAGGTGTTCGCCGGGTTCGACCACCACCTGGTCGCCGAGTTCGACGAGAGCGACGTCGAGCGGCTTCTCCAGGACGCGCGGATCATCCGCCACCGCGGCAAGATCGAGGCCACGATCAACAACGCCCGGCGCGCGGTCGAGCTCGTCGCGGAGCAGGGGTCGCTGGCGGCGTACGTCTGGGGTTTCGAGCCGGAGCCGCTGGCGGTGCCGGAGGTGGTGGCGACCTCGGCCGCGTCCATCGCTCTCTCCAAGGACCTCAAGAAGCGTGGCTGGAAGTTCGTGGGCCCGACGACGATGTACGCCTTCATGCAGTCGATGGGGGTCATCAACGACCACTCGCTCGACTGCGTGACGCGGGACCTGGTCGAGGCCGAGAGGGATGCGTTCGTCAGGCCGTGAGGCCGCCGCGGCATCCAAGCCGCGTCGTCCAAATAGCAGGGGCGATACCTTGCCGGAAGGCAAATGTGTTTAGGCTGTCCTAACTAAGCATTGCCTAACCCGAGGTGGCCCCCAATGATCCGTCGTCCCGTACTCATGGCAGCAAGCGTCGCGCTCGCTGTCTCCGGCCTGGCTGCGTGCAGCACCGGCTCGGCCGACTCCGCCGACTCGGCAGCGGAGTCCACGTCGAAGGCAGACTCCGGCGCGTTCCCCGCGACCGTCGAGCACGCCTTCGGCGAGACCAAGATCGAGAAGGAACCGAAGCGCGTCGCCGTCGTCGGCGTCAACGACCAGGACATGCTCCTCTCGCTCGGCGTCGTGCCCGTCAGCATTCCCAAGGTGACCTGGGGTGGCGACGAGGACGGCACCACGCCGTGGTTCGACGAGAAACTCGAGGAGCTGAAGGCCGACCAGCCGGCGATCCTCGACCAGACCGACGCGGTCCCGGTGGACGAGGTCGCCAAGCAGACCCCCGACCTGATCCTGGCGACCTACTCGGGCATCACCGAGGCGGAGTACAAGAAGCTCTCCGCGATCGCCCCGACCGTCGCCTACCCGGACCAGCCGTGGGCCACCCCGTGGCAGACCTCGCTCGACATGGTCGGCAAGGCCACCGGTCGCAACAAGCTGGCTGACGAGGTCGAGGCGGACACGACGGAGGCCATCGAGGCCGCCAAGAAGGACAACCCGGAGATCCAGGGCAAGACCTTCGTCTGGGCCTCGCTCGCGACCGCCGATCTGTCCAAGATCCCCTTCTACACGACCGAGGACGCCCGTCCGGACTTCCTGGTCCAGCTGGGCATGAAGAACGCGCCGTACGTCGAGGCGAACACCAAGAAGGGCCAGTTCTTCACCGAGGTCTCGGCCGAGAAGGCCAGCGAGCTCGAGTCCGACTTCTTCTTCACCTACGCCGTGGAGGAGACGGACGCCGCGACGTTCGAGAAGGACAAGCTGGTCGGTCAGATCCCCGCGATCAAGAACGGTCACATGTGGGCCTCGACCGACAACGTGTCCTCGCTCGCCGCGGGCATTCCGACGCCGCTGTCGGTCCCGTACGCCATCGACAAGTTCGTTCCCGGGATCGTGAAGGCCGTCGAGGGTCAGTGACCCTCGATCTCGTCCAGCACCGTGCCCCGGCCGCTCCTCAGCGCGGCCGGGGCGGGTCGGCTCTACCCATCGCCGGTCTGCTGGTGGGCGTCATCCTGGTCGCTGTCGTGGCCTCGTTGCTGATCGGCGCGAAGCTGGTCTCGCCGCTGGACCTGTGGCGGGACGGGTCCGTCGGCCAGGCGATCATCCAGGCGCGGATGCCGCGTACGGTGCTCGGCATCATCGTCGGGGCCGCGCTGGCGATCGCCGGCGGCTGCCTTCAGGGGCTGACCCGCAACCCGCTGGCCGACCCGGGGCTGCTCGGGATCAACGCCGGGGCCACCTTCGCCATGGTCATCGCGGTCTCCGTCTTCGGGATCGGGTCCCTGATCGGCTACGTGTGGTTCGCCTTCGTGGGTGCGGCGCTGGCGATGGTGCTCGTGCACACGGTCGCCTCCTTCGGCTCCGGCGGGGCCACCCCGGCCAAGCTGGTGCTCGCCGGCGCGGCGCTCTCCGCCGGCGTCGCGTCCTGGACCGCTGCCGTCCTCCTCCGTGACAAGGCCACCTTCGACGTGCTCCGCCAGTGGCAGGTCGGCACCGTCGGCGGCCGAGGATGGGACGTCCTCCTCACCGGCCTGCCGTTCCTCGTCGTCGGCGCCGTCCTGGCGCTCACCGGGGCGCGTACGCTCGACACGCTCGCTCTCGGTGACGACCTGGCCAAGGGGCTGGGTCGCCGGACCGCGATCGACCGTGTCGTGGTCGGACTGGCCGTGGTCCTCCTCACCGGCACCGCCACGGCCCTGTGCGGGCCGATCGGGTTCGTCGGGCTGGTCGTGCCGCACATGGTGCGGGTCCTGGTCGGCTCCGCCTACACCCGGGTGCTTCCACTCTCGGCCGGCTTCGGCGCCGCGCTCACGCTGCTCGCCGACGTCGTCGGCCGGGTCGTCTGGCCGCCCGCCGAGATCCAGGTCGGGGTCATGACGGCCATCGTCGGCGTACCGGTCTTCGTCTACTTCCTGCGTCGCGGACGGATGGCCGGGCTGTGAGCGGGCGCGTGGAGAACCTGCTCAGCCGGGCCGCCGAAGGACGGGCGGCACAGACCGTAGGAGTCGTACGTCGCGCCCGAAGCCTCCCGCGCAGGCGCTTGTGGTGGGTGGCCGGAAGCCTGGGCGCGGTGCTGTTCGCGCTCTTCGCGCTGCGCGTGCTCGCCGGTGACTTCATCATCACCCCGCCGGACTTCGTGAGGATCCTCGCCGGCGAGGAGATCCCCAGCGCCCCGAGCGCGCGCTTCATCCTGATGGAGTCGAAGCTTCCGCGCGCAGTGCTCGGCGTGCTCGCTGGGGTGGCGTTCGGCACCGCCGGCGCGATCTTCCAGTCGACCTTGCGCAACCCGCTGGCCAGCCCCGACATGCTCGGGATCTCGCTCGGGGCCAGCGCCGCGGCGGTCTTCGCGATCGTCGTGCTCTCGGTCAACGGATCGACGCTCTCGATCGTCGGCGTCGCCGGCGCGATCCTCACCGCCCTGGTCATCCGCGCCGTCGCCGGCGGCGACGGTGGCTACCGGCTGGTGCTCGTCGGCGTCACCGCCGCCGCTGCTCTGCTGGCCGTGATCCAGTATCTCTTCACCCGTGCCGCCGAGAACGACGCCCAGCGCGCCCTGCGCTGGATGACCGGCAGCCTCAGCGACGCCACCTGGCCGACGATCCGGATCCTGGCGATCTGCCTGCTCGTCCTGCTGCCGCTGGTGGCGTGGACGGTGAAGTCGCAGCGGGTGCTCGAGCTCGGTCCCGACGTGGCCAACGCTCTCGGTGTCACCCACCGCTACGCCGATCTGCTGCTGCTCCTCGCGGTGCTGCTGTGTGCGCTGGCCGTCGCCGCGTCCGGCCCGGTCGCGTTCGTCGCGTTCGTCGCCGGGCCCATCGCGCGAGTGCTCAACGGAGGACGTACGACCCTCCTCGGCGCTGCCCTGGTCGGAGCGATCGTGATGGTCGCGTCCGACTATCTGGCGGCGTACGCCATTCCTGACACCAACCTCCCGGTCGGTGTCGTCACCGGTGCGTTCGGGGCACCCTTCTTGATGTGGTTGCTCGCCAGCGGGCGGGCTGGAAGGAAGTCATGAGACTCGCTGCGGAGAGTGTGAGCCTCGGTTATGGCGGAGACCCCGTCGTCGACAGAGTCTCGCTCGAGATCCCTGACGGCCTCACCACGGTGATAGTCGGCGCCAACGGCTGCGGGAAGTCGACCCTGCTCCGTGGGATGGCGCGCCTGCTTCGCCCCATGTCCGGGCAGGTGGTGCTCGATGGCAAGGCCGTCCACAAGCAGCCAACCCGTGCGGTCGCCAAGACTCTGGGCCTGATGCCGCAGTCCCCGATCGCGCCCGAGGGGATCACCGTCGTCGACCTCGTCGGTCGCGGCCGCCAGCCTCACCGGGGCGCGCTGCAGCGCTGGTCGCCGGAGGACGACACGGCCGTGGCCGAGGCGCTCGAGCTGACCAGCACGATCGACCTCGCCGACCGGATCGTCGACGAGCTCTCGGGTGGTCAGCGGCAGCGGGTCTGGGTGGCGATGGCGCTGGCTCAGCAGACCGACCTGCTGCTCCTCGACGAGCCGACCACGTTCCTCGACGTCGCCCACCAGATCGACCTCCTCGACCTGCTCCACGGGCTTCGTGAGACCAGAGGCACCACCGTCGTGATGGTGCTGCACGACCTCAACCTCGCCGCCCGCTATGCCGACCATCTGGTCGCCATGAGCGACGGCAGGGTCGCCGCCACCGGGACCCCGGCCGAGGTGGTCACCGCCGATCGTGTCGAGGAGATCTTCGGCCTCGAGGCGCAGGTCATCCCCGACCCCGTCTCGGGCACGCCGCTCGTCGTCCCCATCGGCCGTCACCACCGCCCGATCTCCCAACCCACCCCCGCGCAGTCCAAGGGAGCCTGACATGCCCGTCCTCGCCCGCGTCTCCGTGCGCTCCGTCGAGCGCCTCTCACCGTCCTTCGCCCGCATCGAGCTGGTCGGCGACGACCTGGCCGACTTCGGCACCGACGGCCCGACCCTCGACCAGCGCATCAAGCTCATGTTCCCGGCCTCCCCGGGCGTCCTCCCCGAGCTCTCTCACGACTGGTACACCGACTGGCTCGCCCTCCCCGAGGAGGAGCGCCCCCGGATGCGCACCTACACGATCCGCTCGATCGAGGAGTCGGCCCCTTCGACAAGCTCAGGACATCGCATCGAGAAGCGCCTGTACGTCGACTTCGTGCTGCACCCCGGAGCGCACGGCCCCGGCTCCGACTGGGCCGGCGTGGCCAAGCCGGGTGACGAGATCCTGGTGGCCGGGCCGAAGATCGGCGAGGAGTACGGCGGGACCGAGTGGATCCCCGGTGACGCGAGCCGGCTGCTGCTGGTCGGCGACGAGACGGCCGTCCCGGCGGTCGTCTCGATCCTGGAGTCCTTGCCGGCGGACGCCACCGGATCGGCCTTCCTGGAGGTCCCGGTCGCTGGGGACGTACAGGAGGTGTCTGCGCCTGCCGGGATGGACGTCACCTGGCTGCCGCGAGAGGGTGCGCCCGTGGGCGGGCCGGCCGTGGCGGCCGTCGGTGGACTGCTCGGCTTCGAGGTGAAGCCCGATGACGTGACCTCGGTCGAGGTCGTGGATCCGGACCTGTGGGAGACGCCGGTCTACTCCTCCTCCGGCGAGACCTTCGCCGCCGAGGACGGCTCCGCGAACGGTGCCGCGGGTGGCGGCGACGACGAGGACGGGCGCTATGCCTGGATCGCCGGTGAGTCCCGGATGGTCACCGCGCTGCGCCGCCACCTGGTCAACGAGCTCGAGATGCCGCGCAAGCAGGTCGCCTTCATGGGCTACTGGCGCGAGGGCGTGTCGATGAAGGGGTGACCCAGCGCGAATCCGCGGCATATGCGTGGTTAAGTTTGGTGCGCCCAATCAAATAGAAGGGTCGTGGAATGCAAACAAGCATCCTGGCCGCGGACACCCTGATCCAGGCCAACGCGGTCGACTATCTCCTGATCGCCATCTACTTCGCATTCGTTCTCGGTATCGGCTTCCTGGCCAGTCGGGGCATGTCGAACTCGGTGGACTTCTTCCTCTCCGGCCGGTCCCTGCCCGCGTGGGTCACCGGCCTCGCCTTCATCTCAGCGAACCTCGGCGCGGTCGAGATCATGGGGATGTCGGCAACAGGGGCACAGCTCGGACTTCCGACCGTCCACTACTTCTGGATCGGCGCCGTTCCGGCGATGCTCTTCCTGGGCGTCGTGATGATGCCCTTCTACTACGGCTCGAAGGTGCGCTCGGTCCCCGAGTTCATGAAGCGTCGCTTCGGCACCGGTGCCCACCTGGTCAACGCGATCTCGTTCGCCGTGGCTCAGCTGCTGATCGCCGGCATCAACCTCTACCTGCTCGGCGCCATCGTGCACGCGCTGCTCGGCTGGCCGCTGTGGGTCGCGCTGATCGTCGCCGCGGTGATCGTGCTCTCCTACATCACCCTCGGTGGTCTGAAGGCAGCGATCTACAACGAGGTGCTCCAGTTCTTCGTGATCGTGGCCGCGCTGCTGCCGCTGACCCTTCTCGGGTTGCATCGCGTGGGCGGCTGGGACGGTCTGACCGCGAAGATCACCGAGGCCGCGAACGACAATCCCGACACCATCGCGCCGGCCGCGGACCAGCTCAACTCCTGGCCCGGTGCGGCGCTGACCGGCTTCAACTCCGACATCCTCTCGGTGATCGGCATCGTGTTCGGTCTCGGCTTCGTGCTCTCCTTCGGCTACTGGACGACCAACTTCGTCGAGGTCCAGCGTGCGATGGCCGCCGACTCGATCAGCGCCGCTCGCAAGACGCCGATCATCGGCGCGTTCCCGAAGATGTTCATCCCGTTCATCACCATCTTCCCCGGCATGATCGCGGCGGTCCTGGTGACCGAGATCGCGCGTACGAAAGCGGGGGAGTCGGTTGCGGGCGGGGCCTCCGGTGAGGGCGTGACGTACAACGACTCGCTGCTCTACCTGATGGCGGAGGTGCTGCCCAACGGTCTGCTCGGCCTGGCGATCACCGGTCTGCTGGCGGCGTTCATGGCCGGCATGGCGGCGAACGTATCCGCCTTCAACACGGTCGTGTCCTTCGACCTCATCCAGGAATACATCATCAAGGACCGGCCCGACGACTTCTACGTCAAGCTGGGCCGCTGGGCGACCATCGCCGCGACTGCGATCGCGATCTTCACCGCCGCCCTGGCGTCGAACTTCTCCAACATCATGGACTACCTGCAGACCCTGTTCGGGTTCTTCAACGCGCCGCTGTTCGCGACGTTCATCCTGGGTATGTTCTGGAAGCGGATGACCGCGACCGCCGGTTGGACCGGTCTGGTCTCCGGCACCCTGGCCGCGGTGCTCGTCGGCATTCTCTCCGACGGCACGCTCGGAGGTCTCTCCGTCGGTGTCCTGCCGCTGTCGGGCCAGGGCGCGTCGTTCGTGGCCGCCGGTGCTGCCTTCGTCGTCGACATCGTCGTCAGCGTGCTCGTCTCGCTGGTGACCAAGCCGAAGCCGGAGGGATCCTTGAAGGGTCTCGTCTACTCCGAGACCCCCAAGGAGGACCTGGTGGACGCCGAGGATGCCGGTCGTCCGTGGTACTCGCGACCGGTGCCGCTGGCCGGCGTCGCGCTGGTCATGGTCATCATCTTGAACGTGATCTTCTAAGGAGGCTGAGATGTCCACAGAAACCAAAAGTGGCGGGTTCCTCGGAACGATGCTGTCGCTCTTCGACATCCGCAACGTGATCGGGGCCCTGCTCGCGGTCTACGGCGTCATCCTGGGCCTGATGGGCCTGTTCGGTGACCCGGAGGTCGACAAGACGGGCGGGCCCAACGCCAACCTGTGGGCGGGCATCGTCCTGCTCGTCGTCGGCGCCATCTTCCTCGCCTGGGGTCTGCTTCGGCCGGTCGTGCCCGAGGCACCCCACCCCGGTGAAGAGAAGAAGTAGCCCATCTGGGCTCAGAGTCCGACGAGGGTGACGTCACCGCTGACCGTGGTGGTGCGGAGCTCGACGTAGGGCTCGCCCTCGGCCGGTGCGCCAGCGCTCTCGACAGTGCTGGTGCACCGGCCGGTCACCGTGTTGACGTCGGTCCACACCGGGGTCCCGTTCGGGATTCCGATGCGTACGTCGGCAGACGCGCCCTTCACCGAGATCCGGCCGGCGCTGACCGAGTGGATCGCGAAGTCGCCCGCTCCGGTCGAGTGGCTCACGTCGCCCTCGACCTCGTCGATCTCCACGCCGCCCGATCCGGTCTTGGTCTGGAGATCGTGGACCGTACCGATCCGGATGTCACCGGATCCGGACTTGATCGAGGTACGCCCATCGAGGGTGTCGGCCTCGACGTCTCCTGACCCGGACTCGACCTGGAACTCCTCGGTGACCCGGCCGATCCGTACGTCGCCCGAACCGGTCTGGAGCCAGGCGGCCCTCAGGACGCCCTGGACGGCGATGTCGGCGCTTCCGGTGCGGGCTCGCAGCTGGCTGCGGGACGGGAGCGTCACGGTGATCTCGTAGCTCCGTGAGCGGCCGAACGGTCCTTTGTGCGGCTCGGTGATGTTGATCGTGTCGCCGCTCTGCTCGACCACGAGATCCTCGGCGTCATCGCCGTCGATCTCGACGGTCGTCTCGTCGGTCTCGGTCGCCTGGACCTCGAGATTGCCCTTGCTGAACTCGACGAACAGCTTCGCCGGGGCGGTGGACATGAAGGTGTACGTGCTCATGGTGCTGCTCCTGTTTCGATGTGAGTGCTGCTGAGGGTGTGCTGATCTACCGGACGAGCCGGTCGGCCGTCCGTTGTTGCGTCTCCGGTTTGGTCGGGCTGGGTCGGGCTGGCTCAGTGGTAGGTCAGAGCCAGCCGGACATCCGGCGGTCGGATCGGCCGCGGTTGTTTCCGCGGAACGGGTCGAAGCCGCCCATCGCCTCGCTGACGATGTGCGGGATCGCGGAGAGGTCGACGTCCACGTTGACGGAGCTCTCACGCGTAGCCGCGCGCACCGCGCTGACGAGCCAGGTGTTGAGCGACTGGCCGGCGTCGGCCGCCGCCTCCTCGGCTCTCGCCTTGAGCGACTCCGGGATGCGCAGCGTCACCCGCGCGAGGTTGTCGTCGGTCTCCGGCTCCGGCGTGCCAGGGGGAGCCGGGGGTGTCGGCGGCGCGGGGGCGGGAGGCGGCGTAGGCGGCTCGAAGGCCGGAAGGCTGACCCCGAACTCGAGGTCACGGCCCTGCAGACGTACGTCGACGTTCCCGGCCGGCAGCTCGGCGGTGATCTCCGAGGCGGCCTGGCTGACGGCCTCCATGATCGCCAGCCGGGCGGCGGGGTCGAGCGCGAAGCTCAGCCGCTCGGCGGTCTCACGGGTCTCTTGCCCCGATGCGTCGGCCGCGGCGAGCAGGTCCCGTCGCAGGCTGTCGATGTACGGCGTGATGTCCATGCCACCACTATGACATCATCACGACGTCATCACAAGGACTTTCTGACGTCACGTGATGTCACCACTCGCCGAGACGTCACTTCTGCAGGCCGAGAAGTCAGTTGTGCAGGCCGAGTGGGCAGGGAGGTGCCCATTCGGCCTGCAGAAGTGACTCTTCGGCCTGCAGAACTGACTTCTCGGCGGGCGGTGACTCTGGCGCTGTACGTGACGATGGCACCCTGTGATTGCTCGCAAGGTGCCATCGTCTGGTGCAGCGGACTGCGGTGGGTCAGAGGTCGAAGAGCGACCCTGACTCGTGGATGTCGACGTCCGTACGCGGCGTGTGAGCGTCGCCGCTCGCGGCCGGTGCGGGCTTCGACTCGGTTGTCGGCTCTGCCTCTTCCGCGGGGGCGGAGGCTTCCGGCTCGGCGGGGGCCTCGGGGGTGGTCTCGGCCGGAGCGTCCGCCTCGGCGGGTGCGTCGACCGTGGCCTCGGCGGGAGCCTCTTCGACTGCTGCCTCCGGGGCCGGAGCGGCCTCGGAGGGGGCCTCGACCGGGGCATCCGCAGGGGCGGCCTCGGCGGGGGCTGCTGCTGCGCTGACCACGCCGTCGGGGGCTTCGATGTCGAAGAGCGAGCCGAGGTTGTCGAAGTCGACGTCGCTCTTCGGCTCCGAGGTCACTCCCGAACCCGCGGCGGGTGCCGCCGGAGCGACGGGAGCAGGCGCGCTGGTCTCGGCCGGAGCAGCCTCGACCGGAGCAGCCTCGACCGGAGTGGCCTCCGGAGTGGCCTCCTGGACCGGAGCCTCCTCGACCGGAGCCGTGGCCTCGGGGGCCTTGGCCGGGGTGGGCTCGGGCTCGTTGGCCGGGAGGTCGAAGAGTGAGCCACCTGCGTTGAGGTCGACGCTTGGCTCCTCCTGGGCCGGGGCCGGGGCCGGGGCCGGGGCGGGCGCCTCGGGCTCGGCGGCGGGAGCTGCCTTCGCCTCGGGGGCCGGTGCCTCTTCCGCCGGCGCGGCCGGGAGGTCGAACAGCGAGCCGCCGGCTCCCAGGTCGACAGCAGGCTCATCGGTCGGTGCCTCAGCGGCGGGCGCCTCTGGAGCCGGGGTCGACTTCGCCTCGGGTGCCGCGGGTGCGGCCTCCTGTGCGGGTACGTCGAAGAGTGACCCACCGGTGCCGAGGTCGTCGGTCGGCTGGGCCTTCGCCTCGGGGGCAGCCGGTTCGTCGGCAGGTACGTCGAACAGCGAGCCTCCCGAAGCCGCGGGCTTCTCGTCAGCAGGCGCGTCCGCAGGTGTGTCGAACAGCGACCCACCCGAGGCAGGCTCCTCCGGCTCGGCGGCCGGAGCGGGGGTGTCGAAGAGCGACCCGCCACCCGACGTACCGCCGGCGGCCGGCTCGGCCGGGGCAGGGGAGTCGAAGAGCGAGGACGTGTCGGCAGGGGCCGCCGGCACATCCGACTCGGCGGGCGAGTCGAAGAGCGACGAGCCCGCGGCGGCCGCTCCACCGGCAGCGACAGCGCCACCGGCAGCGCCACCAGCGACGGCAGCACCACCCCCGGCGGAGGAAGCCTCCTCGGCGGCCGGAGCGGCCTTGGCGGTGGCTCCGACCTTCGCGCCCTGGCCCGGAGCCAGCTTGGTGGCCTGCTCGCCCTTCACGGATGCGAGCAGCATCTGCGCGACGTCGAGCACCTCGACCTCTTCGCGCGCGACGCCGTTGGCCTGGGACTTGGTCAGGCCGTCGGAGAGCATGACGCGGCAGAACGGGCAGCCGACCGCGATCTGGTCGGCGCCGGTGGCGACGGCCTCATCGGTGCGGTTCTCGTTGATCCGCGATCCGATCTTCTCCTCCATCCACATCCGGGCACCACCGGCACCACAGCAGAAGGAGCGCTCGGAGTTGCGCGGCATCTCCTTGTACTCGGCGCCGGGCATGATCTGGAGCAGCTCACGTGGCGGCTCGTAGACGCCGTTGTGACGACCGATGTAGCACGGGTCGTGGTAGGTGATGGAGCGCTTCTGGGCGCCCGCGCCCTCCGCGACCGGAGTCAGCTTGCCCTCGCGTACGAGACGGTTGAGCAGCTGGGTGTGGTGGACGACCTCGAGCTCGATGCCGAACTCCTTGTACTCGTTCTTCAACGTGTTGAAGCAGTGAGCACAGGTGGTGACGGCCTTCTTGACCTTGAACTCCTTGAACGTCTCGACGTTCTGCTGAGCCAGACCCTGGAAGACGAACTCGTTGCCGGCCCGGCGGGCGGAGTCGCCGGTGCAGGTCTCGCCGTTGCCCAGCACGCCGAAGGAGACCCCGGCCATGTCGAGCAGCTCCGCCACCGCGCGGGTGGTCTTCTTGGCGCGGTCCTCGTACGCCCCGGCGCAGCCGACCCAGAACAGCCAGTCGACCTCCTCGAGGGACTCGATGTCCTTGCCGACCTCCTTGACGTCGAAGGGCAGGTCCTTGGCCCAGTCCATGCGCGCGTTGGCGTTCATGTTCCAGGGGTTGCCCTTGCCCTCGAGGCCCTTGAAGAGACCGTTGAGCTCGGAGGGGAAGTTCGACTCGACGAGCACCTGGTAGCGGCGCATGTCCATGATGTGGTCGACGTGCTCGATGTCGACAGGGCACTGCTGGACGCAGGCGCCACAGGAGGTGCAGGACCAGAGCACGTCCTCGTCGATGACGAAGCCGCCGTCCTCGGGGTTGTAGAACCAGTCGAGGACCTCGGCGTTGCCCTCGGCACCGTCAGGGGCGCCCTCGGCCTTGCCGACCAGGGGCTTCTCGAGCAGGTCCCCGCGACTCTCAGGATCAGCGGCGGCAGCGGCGTACGCCTGCTCGCGCATGGCCATCATCATCAGCTTCGGCGAGAGCGGCTTATCGGTGTGCCAGGCAGGGCACTGCGACTGGCAGCGACCGCACTCGGTGCAGGTGGTGAAGTCGAGGATGCCCTTCCAGGAGAAGTCCTGGATCGTGCCGACGCCGAGGATCGCGTCCTCGGGGATGCGGTCCTCCTCGACGTCCTCGAGGGTGACCGGTTTGCCGTCGATGAGCATCGGCTTGATCGCGCCCAGGGCGGTGCCGAGCGGGCGGGCGCCGTCCACGTCGGACGTACGCGACCCCGGCTCACGCTTGAACCAGATGTTGAACCAGGCGGTGAAGCGGTGCCAGGCGACACCCATCGTCAGGTTGGCCGAGATCACCATGAGCCAGATCAGCGCGGAGAGGATCTTGAAGGCCGCGATGATGTAGATAATGTTCTCGAGCGCGCCGATGGAGCCCTCGCCCGTCGGGTAGAGCCCGCCGAAGAACTGCGCGAGCGGGAAGTGGAAGCCGGTCGCGTGCTCCGCGTGCTCGCCGCCGTGGGCCAGAGCCAGGTTGTACTCCGCGCCGCGGATGAACAGGATCGCGATCGACTCCAGCAGGACCATCGCCTCGACGAAGAACGCCTGCCACATCACCGAGCCGTAGAACCGCGTCTCACGCCCCAGCTTCTTCGGCTGGTGCATGAGCCGGTAGATGATCAGCGGGATGATGCCCAGAGCACCGAGCAGGCCGAGGCCCTCGGCGACCCACTCGTAGAGGAAGAACTTCCCGATGAGCGGGATCGTCCAGTCAGCGGAGAAGAGCTGGAAGTACGCCGAGCCGACCGCGGTCGAGAGCACGATGAACGCCGCGAAGGCGAACCAGTGCAGGATCCCGACCCAGGTCCACTGCAGCATGCGCGTGTGGAGGACGGTCTCTTTCAGCATCGTCAGTGTGCGGGCCAGTGGTTGGTCGACGCGGCTGATCGGCGTACCGATCTTGATGACCGCGAGCATCGACCTGACCGCCTTGGTCGTCAGATAGACGGCGGCCACCGTGGTCGCGAGACACACGACGATGGCGATGATCTGCAACATGCCTAGGCGCTCCTCATCAGCGGGCAGGACTGCCGGAATGCAACCGAGCCTAGTGCTTGTGATCGGTTCGGTCGCGTAAGGGTGGGTTGATACTACCCGTGAGTAACTTCATAACGAAGAAACGGCCCGCGACCTGGTCAGGCCGCGGGCCGTTTCTTAGGACAGCCTTAGTGGATCAAGGCTTTACGCGTCCGGGTTCACCGCGAAGCGAGCGTGACCGATGTTCACGTGGGACTTGGTGCCCTCGGTCGCGTCGAGGAGCGTCAGCCGCAGGGCGACGACCTCGATCAGCTTCTTGCTGCGGTTGGTGACCACATTGGTCTCGATCTTGACGAGGCCGGGGATGTCAACGCGGGAGAGCGCGGTACGGAGCTGCTCCAGCGAAGCCTTCCGGTCACCGATGTAGATCTCGCCGAACTTCGTACCCGAGGTGCTCGTGGACGTACCCGAGCCCTTGGTGTACTTCGCGTTGGCCTGAGCCCGGAGAGCCTCGATACGGATCGCGCCATCACCGATGTTGACCTTGGCAACCTGGCCGAAGCTGTAACCGGAGGCGGTCGACTTGGTCTGGCTCGAGCGCTGACCGCTCGAGAGGCCCTTGACGTCGACGATGTTGCCGGCGTCACCCAGCGGCACGCCGGCGAGGGACTTGGTCAGCTCCTTGCCCTTGGTGCCGGTGCAGACGACGTTGGTCAGCGGGTTCTTGCCGACCTCGACGTTGCCGCCGAGCACGCTGGCGTCGACGGCGGCACCGAAGCCACCGAAGATGCCGGAGTAGACCTTGCTGTTGATGTCGGCGCGCGAGCGACCGACGATGACCTCGGAGTCGCTGCCGTGGAGCTTGATGTAGATGCCGTTGGCGTAGGACATCGCGCCGTCAGCCTTGGTGCGCTCCGTGGTGTTCCCCAGACCGATGGTCGCGATGCCCGGAATGATGAGCGGCTTGTCGCGGCCCGGGATCTTGAGCTCGTGCTTGGGACCGGGGCCGGCCGGGTCGAAGATCACGTGAGCGATGTTCGCCTTGGCGTCAGCCTTGAAGTTGGCGCCGTCCCACCATGCCTGCGACCGCGAGCTGAGTCCCTCGACGGTCACCTTGCCCAGCGGGCTGTTGTTGAGCACGACATTGGCGATCTTGTGGTCCGAGATGACCTTGACCGTCTTGCCGGACTTCACGGTGCGCTGCCGAGTCTCGGTAGCGCCGATCTTGCCGAGGCCGGGCACCTTCGCGCCGGCGGTGTTGTTGCTGACGTCGTGACCAGCCTTACGGGTGCACCCGACGGTCTGGTATCCGAGATCTCCCGAGTTGGCCGGCAGGCTGCCGCCGGTCACACGGGTTCCGAAGCCGTTGGCGAACATCCCGAAGGAGGTAGTCGTCAGAGCGGCCTGTGAGGGTGCTGGCACAGCCAGGATGCCGCCGGTAAGAGCGGCAGCGGCTGCGGACAGCACGAGCGTACGCATGCTTCGCATTGTTGGTTGGACTCCGATTTCTGCAATGAGGATCCCCCAAGATCCCCGCAACGGGGCCGTGCCACCTGCCAGATCCGGGGGAACCTGGCGCACTCCCGAGTTAAGGGGTGGCACATCGGGCAAACGAGAGAAAACGAGAGAAGTTATCGGGACGGAGGTCCTATTTCTAGATAACTCGTCCTGAACTTCACCTATCTGTCGATAGAAATATCAAAGAGCCGCAACCTCATGGAGGTTGCGGCTCTTTGGGTCAGGCCGATGATTACCTGGTCAGGTCCAGATTGATTCCGGTGAGCGTGCCGACGACGCCGGTGGTCGCGTCGAGCGTCGGCGCCACCACGTTCTCGCCGAGCGTCGGCCGCTTGGGCTCCTGCGGCTCGGGCTCCGGTGCCGGTTCGGGGGCGGGCGCCGGCTCCGGCTGGGGCTCGGGCGCCGGTGCGGGGGCCGGGTCGGCGGAGGTCCCGCCTCCACCGCTCGGGGCAGCGACCGACCCGCTGGAGGAGTGCGCACCGCCGTAGCCCCCGGCGCTGGAGGGGGCGTCGTAGTCGCCGGTGGAGTGCTTTCCGCCGGCCGTGGCGCGCTCGACGGCAGGGGAGACGTGCGCGACCGGTGCCTGCTTCTCAGGCACGATGACGCCCGGTGCCCCGACGACCTCCTGGCCGCCGAGATGCTCGATCGCCGGGCCGGCGTCGAGCTGGCTCGCGTGGGCCTTGACCTGCTCGGTCTGGCCCTCGAAGCCCGTGCCCGAGTCGAGGTTGCCCTGGGCGAAGGCGCCGATGGCGGCCGAGGCGATCGCCATCGCCGCCAGCGGCATCAGGATCGCCTTCTTGTTGCGGGCGCGGCCCTCGGCCTCGGGCCCCTGGTCGATGAACGAGGCGCGCCGCGTCGGGGCCTGGGCGGCGGCGTACGACGGCATCGCCGGGTTGGCGTACATACGGGGCTGCGAGACGTTCGGGTAAGGGTGCTGCGCCGCGTAGGGGTTGGGCTGGTACGCCTGCTGCGGCAGCTGCGCGTGCGCCGGCATCGGGCGCTGGTGCGCGGGCCGAGCCGGCTGGAAGAAGCTGGCGTCAGGCCGCGGCCCGCCCTGCGGGGCCGCGGAGGCCCCCGGCGTACGCAGCGGCAGCCCGTCCACACCCGGGATCTGTCCGGACTGCGGCTTGGGCGAGTACGGCGTGTAGCGCGGGGCCGGGGCCTGCCCCGGGGCAGCGTGCACGTTCGGGCTGGTGAACCACGACTCGGTCGAGGGCTTCATGCCCTCGAGGGCGCGCGCGGCGATCTCGAGCGGATCGGGAGCAACGCCCTCGACACGACGCATGGGCGGGAGCGGCCGGTTGATCTCTTCAGTCATGAACTGTGTCTCCTGCACGCATAGTCAGTGTGGGTGTGAATCGCGCGCGACGTAACCCCACCAGAATCTCGCCGTCTTGTCACCTTCTGCTCCGCGCGGTGTTACTGAACAGGCCAAAAGATTTGACGTTGGTAACGGCTTAGATACTGGCGGGGGTATGTCATGCCCAGATTTGGTCAATCTCGTGATGCCTGAGTGTTACCGACCGCTGTTCACTCAGAGCTCCGCCGGCTCAGAGCGCGGCGATGGCCTCGGCGATGCTCAGGGTGCGTCGTGCGGACTCGACGTGGAGGTTCTCCACCATCTTGCCGTTGTGCGTCACCACGCCGCCGTCGCTCGCCTCCCAGGTCTCGATGAGACCCTTGGCGTCCTCGACCGCCTGCTCGCTCGGGGCGAAGCCGGCGTTGGCGCCCTCGACCTGGGCGGGATGGATCAGGGTCTTGCCGTCGAATCCGAAGACGCGGCCCTGCTCGACCTCGGTCGCGTAGCCCTCGGCGTCCTTCACATTGTTGTAGACGCCGTCGAGGATGACCTTGCCGCTCGCGCGCGCGGCGAGCACGGCCAGCTGCAGGCTCGTGACCAGGTTGGCCCGGGCGGGGACGTGGTCGACGTACAGCTCCTTGACCAGGTCGTTCGTGCCCATGACGAGCACCGTCAGCCGCTCGGAGGCGGAGGCGATCTCCTCGGCGTGGAGGATGGCGTACGGGCTCTCGATCATCGCCCACAGCTTGGTCTGCTCCGGGACGCCGGCCTTCTCGAAGGCCGCGACGAGGTCGTGCACCTGCTGGGCGCTGTTGACCTTCGGGACCACGATGGCGTCGGGTCCGGCCTTGGCGGCGGCGGCCAGATCGTCGGAGTGCCACTCGGTGTCGGCGCCGTTGATGCGGATGGTCAGCTCCTTGGAGCCGTACTCACCCGAGGTCACCGCGGCGGCCGCGTTCTCGCGGGCCTGGGGCTTCGCGTCGGGCGCGACCGCGTCCTCGAGGTCGAGGATCAGCGCGTCGGCCTGGATCGTCTTCGCCTTCTCCAGGGCCCGCTCGTTGGAGCTGGGCATGTAGAGGACGGAGCGGCGGGGGCGAAGGGTCTCGTCGGTCATCAGTCCACCTCGATGGTGTCGTAGAGCTCCTTGAGCTTCGGGTCGATCGCGGCCAGCTCCTCGGCGAGGTCGACGAGCACGAGGCACTGCTTGAGGCTGGCGTCGTCCTCCATCTTGCCGTCGAGCATGACCGCGCCGGTGCCGTCGCCCATGGCCGCGACCACGCGGCGGGCGTGCTTGATGTCCTCGACGCTGGGGGAGAAGACGCGGTTGGCGATCTCGATCTGCTTGGGGTGCAGGCTCCAGGTCCCGACGCAGCCGAGCAGGAAAGCGTTGCGGAACTGGTCCTCGGCCGCGACCACGTCGGTGATGTCGCCGAACGGGCCGTAGTAGGGGTAGATCCCGGCCTCGGCGCACGCGTCGACCATCTTCGCGATGGTGTAGTGCCACAGATCCTGCTGGAAGACGGTGCGCTCGCCCTGGATGTCACCGTCGACCGGGTCCTGGCGGACCAGGTAGCCCGGGTGGCCACCGCCGACGCGGGTGGTCTTCATCTTCCGGTCGGCCGCGAGGTCGGCCGGGCCGAGGCTGATGCCCTGCATGCGCGGTGAGGCCATCGCGATCTCCTCGACGTTGGCCACGCCGCGCGCGGTCTCGAGGATGGCGTGGATGAGGATCGGCTTCTGTACGCCGCCCTTGGCCTCGAGCTGGGCAAGGATCCGGTCCACGTAGTGGATGTCCTCAGGACCCTGCACCTTCGGCACCATCACGACGTCGAGCTTGTCGCCGATCTCGGTGACCAGGCTGAGCAGGTCGTCGAGGACCCACGGGGAGTCGAGGGAGTTGATCCGGGTCCAGAGCTGGGTCTTGTCGAAGTCTGTGTTCTTCGCGATCTCGATCAGGCCTTCGCGCGCGGCGATCTTGTTGTCGGCCTTGACGGCGTCCTCCAGGTTGCCGAGGAGCACGTCGACGGTGCCGACCATCGCCGGCACCTTCGCGGCCATCTTCGGGTTGGACGGGTCGAAGAAATGGATCGCGCGGCTGGGCCGCGCCGGGATCTCCCGCAGCGGTGCGGGGGCGCCCACCGCCAACGGTGCGAAGAAGTCCTTAGGGCTCTTGTGACTCATGCGGCTGAGCCTAACCGGCTCCAGTTACCTGCAAGTAGGGTCCCGGCCGCCGAGACACGCTCTCGCAGGTCATCGCCTCCGTGCAGGGTGGTCGGCCGGCACCTTGGAGCCGTGGCGGACCCGCGCGCCGGCGTCGAAGCCGGCGAGGGTGGCACGGATGGTGGCGGCGAAGTTGCTTGGGGTCTTCCGGTTCTTGGTCATGACTCGATCGTGCCCGCCGTCGGCGCCCCAGGGGAGTGGCAGGATTGACTAAGAGTGCTAGATTCTTGCCATGACCGTCGCCAAGCTCCCCGGCGCCAAGCCGACCATCGCGATCCCGATCGTCGACGGGATGACGCTCTTCGAGATCGGGATGCCGCTCGAGGCGCTCGGCTACGACTGGGACCGCGACGCGAGCCCGCTCTACGACGTGGTGCTGTGTGGCGATCGGCGGGGCGTACGTGTCCATGGCGGTCCCCGGCTGACGCCACAGAGGCCGATGTCCGCGCTCTCGGAGGCCGACACGGTGCTGCTGCCGGCGGTCCCGGCGGACGAGCCGATCGACGCCGGCCTGGTCCGTGAGCTCCGCCGCGCTGCCGAGGGCGGCGCCCGGATGGTCGCGCTGTGCACCGGTGCGTTCGCGCTGGCCGAGGCCGGGCTGCTCGACGGTCGCCGAGCCACCACCCACTGGCGGTGGACGGAGCTGTTCCGGCGTACGTATCCCCGGGTCGACCTCGATCCGCGGGCGATCTACGTCGACGACGGCGTGCTGACGAGCGCGGGCTCGGCCGCCGGCCTGGACCTGTGCCTCCACCTGATCCGCGCCGACCACGGCCAACACGCGGCCAACACCATCGCCCGTAACCTGGTCATCGCCTCGCACCGCGACGGCGACCAGGCCCAGTACGTCGCCGCGGACCCGCTCACCGAGCAGGCTCGTTGGCTCGACGAGCTGCGCACCTGGCTGCGCGCGAACCTGCACCAGGACATCACCCTCGAACGGCTGGCGGCGACCGCCGCGGTCTCACCCCGCACCCTCGCCCGCCGCTTCGAGCGCGACCTGGCGACCACTCCGATGCGCTGGGTGGCCGCCGAGCGGATCGCGGTCGCCAAGACCCTTCTGGAGACCACCGACCTGGCCATCGACCGGGTCAGCCACGAGGCCGGCTACTACTCCCCGGTGACCTTCCGGGCCGGATTCACCTCGGAGGTCGGCGTCTCTCCGGGGCGCTATCGCTCCCGTTTCTCGGCCCGGGCCGCCGGCTGAGTCGTCGGCTGAGTCGCCAGCTGAGTCGCCAGCTGAGTCACTGCCGAGCCGCACGAGCGCGCGAGACTTCAGCGGCGCTGCCACCAGCGGCGCTTTGCCTCGGGAGAGGTGCGCCGGCGACGTACGTCCTCGCCGGCCGCCTCCGCGCGAGCGGAGCGACGCTCGCGCCGGGCGGCGAGGGTGGCGTCGACATCGCGGGGCATGGTGATCAGCGGCGGGCCCTCAGGGGCGCCGTAGCGGGCGGCGATGACGCGCTCGTTGAACTCCTCGACGATCTTGCGGGCGCCGTCCTCTGTCGCCTGCTTGTCGAGGAGGTCGTCGAGCTCGGCGTCGTCCTTGCGGAGCTGGACGGAGGGCGGGAGCATGACGACCTGCTCGCGCTCGACGAGCTGTTTGACCCACCAGTCTGGGTCGTGCTGAGCGCCGAGACCCTTGATCGGCCTTCCTGCACCGGGAAGGTTGTCGAACTCGCCGCGCTCGATTCCTTGCCGGACCGTCTCCTCGACATAGAGGTGCTGCTCGCGCATCCGGTTGGCGGCCGCTGCCTTCGACTCCACATCGGAGAGCGGCTCCACGCGCACCTCGGTGAAACGGTCGTCCTCGCGACCGGGTTGGCTCATGGCACCTCCTCGGTGCCACCACTTTAACAAGCCGAGGACACTTCGTGAAGGCGTTCACAAGGTGTCCTCGGCTTGTTCAGCGCACCGGGCCTCGGTCGAGCGCCGTCACCAGTTGGGGGTCTGACCAGGGACGTTCTCTGGGAGCTCGACGTCGTGCGGGCGGATGACGTAGGCGATGCCATCGGTGGCGTTCTGCCAGACCCGCTCGAAGTTCTCGCGGGTGTAGACGTTGCGGACCTCGTCGTTGGAGGGGTAGTTGGGGTCGTAGATGATCGGGTCGCCCGCGGCGGTGAAGCCGCCCAGCACGAGCAGGTGGCCGTCGGTGCCGTAGCCGGCCTCGGGCATCTCCTCCTCGGTGAACTTCAGCGAGAAGACGAGCGGGATGCCGGCCTCGATGAACCGCTCCGCCTCGGCCAGCGAGCGGATCCGGGTCACGAACGACTCCAGCCCCCAGCGGTTCGCGTACGCCGTGTTGAACGGCCAGTTGCCGGCGCCCTCGTACGCGTAGTCCCAGGCGTTGATCGCCGCGTAGTCGACCTGCGGGTCGCCGTTGGGCGCGACGATGTCCTCGAGCTCGGAAGCGGGGACCTCGCGGCCCCAGTAGTACTGCACCATCGAGGTCGAGGTCGGCGAGCACCAGACCTGGCCGCCACCGCCGAACTCCGGGTATTCGCCGCGGTGGATGTTCTGACTGAACCGCGGCAGACCGAGGTCGATCTCGCGGTCGAGGGTGAAGTCGCTGGTGCCGGGGTAGGCGGAGTCGGGGAGATACTCGTTGGTCAGCGTCGAGACGGACCGCAGCGCGGGCGAGGTCGACGATCCCTCGGGGCGGAGCAGGGTCACTTTCGTCTGGAACGCCTCCGGCTCGTGACCGGTCCTGGCGACGTACGTGTCGGTGTAGAGCGCAGCGTCGGTGTCGGACTGTCCGTCGAGGGAGGTGCGGTGGATGTCGCCGGCGGCGAAGTCGTCGCCCGCGGTCCAACGGCCCATCACGAACCACTTCGTCCAGTCGCCGTCGGCCTTGCGCCCGCGGAACTGGATCTCGGCCCAGGTGCCGGTCGGGGTGTCCACGTTCCAGGAGGTGATCGACTCGTCGACCGGGTAGCCGGTCTCGACCACGGGCGAGGTCCAGGTGCCGTACTCGTACGTCTGTGCGCTGCCGTCCCCGAACGGGTCGGTGTAGGAGACGGTGCCGGCGCCGTCGCCGGCGATCTTCAGGGATGCCCGGCGGCCCGGTGTCAGGCTGCTCGAGGTGCCCTTCACGAAGTCGCCCATGCCGTCCCAGTGGGTGACGGTGACATCGGTGACGGCGGGATCGACGGCCTGGGCCGAGGAGATGGGAGCGACCAGGACTGCCGTCGCGCCCAGCGCGACGGCCCAGGTGAGACGGGTCCGGAGAGTCATGCCTGGCAGGGTAAACCCGTCGCGACCCGCGCGGGAGCGAAATGGAGCCGATGGTCGAGCCTGTCGAGACCTCCCCGCCAACGACGGTCTCGGATGGCATCCTTGATCGCCGTGAACAACTTCGCATCCGACGGCTGGTTCAAGGACGAGTTCCACAAGAGGTACGCCGAGTCCGCAAGGGAGATCGGCCGGTTCAACCTGGCCGTCTTCGGCAAGACCGGAGTCGGTAAGTCGACATTGGTCAACGCCGTCTTCGGTGCCGAGGTGGCCAGGACCGGGATCGGCGAGCCGGTGACGAAGGAGTCCACCCTCTATCTGCACACCAGCGGCTTCTTCGGGCTGCTCGACACTCAGGGCCTCGAGATCGGCATCGAGGGCGACCGGGTGATCAAGGACCTCGCCAAGCTGATCCAGGAGCGGCGCCGCAAGCCGCAGGCCGAGCAGATCCACGTGGCCTGGTACGCCGTACGTTTCGCCGACCGCCGTTTCGAGGACACCGAGGCCGAGTTCGTCCGCAAGCTAGCCGACCTCGGGCTCCCGGTCGTGCTGGTGATGACCCAGGTGCCGACCTCTCCGACCGGCGCCTACCACCCGGACGCGGTAGAGTTCGCCCAGCAGATCGACACGCGCGGGCTGCCCGTGCACGGAGCGCGGGTCTACCTGTCCAACGCGAAGGCCGACGACTTCGCCGACCAGCAGGTCCACGGCCTGCAGGAGCTGGTCGATGCCACCTTTCGATGCGCGCCTGCAGGCGTCGAGGAGGCCCTCACGGCGGCCCAGAAGGTGGATCTCAAGCGGAAGCAGGAGCAGGCGAACACCGTGATCGCCGGCGCCGCGACTGCGGCCGGTGCCGCCGGAGCGACACCGATCCCGTTCTCCGACGCGGTCGTGCTGGTGCCGATCCAGCTCGGGATGATGGCCAGGATCTCGGCGATCTACGCGATCGAGGTCGACAAGGCGGCGATGGCATCCATCGCGGCCACTGCGGCGGCCACCCAGGCCGGACGCTCGGTCGCGGGCAACCTGCTCAAGTTCGTACCGGGCTTCGGCACCGTCGGCGGCGGCGCGATCAACGCCACCGTCGCGGCCGGCTTCACCGCCGCCATCGGCGCTGCCTGGTCGACCGTGTGCGTCAAGCTGGCCGAGGGCAAGCTTCGCGGGGTCAACGGCGCGCTCGACACCGAGGGCATCCGGTCGCTCTTCCTCGACGAGCTGAAGAACCAGATCTCGAAGCTGAAGCTCACCGCCAAGGAGAGGTGACGGTCCTGCTCATCCGGCCATGGCCGCTTCGTACGCCGCGGCGAGCTGTTCGCTCGCGCGCGGTGCGTCGGGATCGGGCCGGGGCGTGCCCAGGTGGAGCTCGCGCAGCTCGTCCATGAACGACTCGACCATCTCGGGGCCTGCGTCGCGCAGCAGCTCGGCGCGGACCCGGAGCTGCCGGGTGCCGTCACGGTGGGCGAGCCCCCAGTTGCCGAGGGCGACCATGATCGGCAGCGTCTGGATGCCGGCGTCCGTCAGGGCGTACGCCGCCCGCTGCCCGCGGTTGGCCTGCTCCTTGGTCAGCAGGCCGCCCTCGACGAGCTTCTTCAGCCGACTGCTGAGGATGTTGGACGCGATGCCCTCCTCGGAGCTGGTGAGCAGCTCACGGAAGTGACGCCGGTTCCCGAACATCACGTCGCGCAGCACGATCACCGACCAGGGGTCACCGAAGACCTCCACGGCTGCGTTGATCGGACATCCCGACCTGGGCTCGCTCACCCGGTTCCTCCCGCCTCGGAAATAGTGGTTGCAATCTGCAATCGGGAAGTCTACTCTCGATGCCAGTGGTTGCAAAGTGCAATCACTGGTTTGCAAGGGAGATCTCACATGTCACTCGTACGCGCTCACAACATCGGAATCTCGCTGGACGGTTTCGCCACCGGCGAGGGTCAGAGTCTGGAGACTCCGTTCGGTCACGCCGGCGTCCGGCTGATGAAGTGGGCCTTTCCGACTGCGACCTTTCAAGCCTTGAGCGGCGCCCGGGAACGAGCCGAGGTCGACCCGGCGTCCGAACCCGACGACGTCTTCGTCAGGCGCGCCTGGGAGGGCATCGGCGCCGAGATCATGGGAGCCAACAAGTTCGGTCCTCCGGGATGGCAGTCGGACGCCGACTGGACCGGCTGGTGGGGCGAGGAGCCGCCGTTCCGCACGCCCACCTACGTCCTGACCCATCAGCCGCGGGCGTCGATCGAGATGAAGGGCGGCACCACCTTCCACTTCCGTGACGCTCCGATCGAGGAGGTGCTCGCGGAGGCTCAGGAGGCGGCCGACGGTCAGGACGTACGTCTCGGCGGTGGCCCGTCCTCGATCCGGGACCATCTCGCGGCCGGTCTCGTCGACCACCTGCACGTCGCGGTGACTCCGATCATCCTCGGTCGTGGCGTACGTCTCTGGGATGGGCTGGAGGCTGTCGAGAACGACTACACCGTCGAGTCGACCACGACCCCGAGCGGCGTCACCCACGTCACCTTCGACCGGAAGCAGGGCTGAGGTCATCTAGGGTGCGGACGTGGCCAGCCTGTTCTCCCTCCCGATCCTGCAGACACCCCGCGCCCGGCTCGCGCGCACCGTCCGGGCGGTGACCGGCGGCTCCAGCCCGTTGGCGAGCCGGAGGGTGCTGGTCACCGGCGCCAGCTCGGGGATCGGTGAGGCGACGGCGTACGCCGCGGCTCGGCGGGGTGCGCACGTGCTTCTTGCCGCGCGTCGGGCCGACGAGCTGGAGCGGGTGCGCGCAGCTATCGAGGACGCTGGAGGGAAGGCCTCAACCTACCTCGTCGACATGGCCGACGGCGAGTCGATCGATGCGCTGGTGGCGCAGCTGCTGGCCGAGCACGGAGCTGTCGACTATCTGGTCAACAACGCCGGCCGGTCCATCCGGCGGTCGCTCGAGCTGAGCCACGACCGTATGCACGACTTCGAGCGGATGATGGCCGTCAACTACTTCGGCGCAGTCCGGCTCACGATGGGGCTGCTGCCGGCCATGCGCGCCCAGCGCTTCGGGCACGTCGTCAACA
>NZ_JBOHDN010000074.1:0-28839 GCF_050699375.1 Nocardioides sp.
GTTCTCCTCATAGGGGAGCTGAGAGGCGTCGTACATGACCGACGAGAACCCGAGGTCGACCGCGATCCCGACCAGACGGTCGGAGGTCGCGTGGTCCAGGTGGAGCGAGATGGGCATCGTGGAGCCGGACGCGACGGCGATCGCGGCGTGCGCGAGCGGCGCGAGGCCACGGTGGTAGCGCACGGCGTTCTCGCTGATCTGCACGATGAGCGGTCGGTTCGCCGCCTCGGCGCCGGCCGCGAGGGCCTCGACGGTCTCCAGGTTGATCGCGTTGAAGGCGGCGACGCCGCGGCCCTCCTCATACGCCGAGCTGACCAGCGTGGCGGTGGGGACGAGGGTCACGGGCTCTCCTTGGTGACGGTGACGAGCGGGCGGAGCAGGTCGAGGGTGGGCAGGGTCGACCTCGCCTCGTAGGTAACGTCGAGCGCCGGGTTCAGCGTGATCGTGAGGATCATCCGGCCTCCAGCAGGTCGAGAGCGAGCAGCCCGGCGCCGGTGCAGCCGGCATGGGTGCCGAGGGCGGCGGGACGGACGTCGACCTCTATGGGGGTACGCCGCTCGATCGCACTTCGCAACGGCCGCAGCAGCAGGTCCCCGGCGCCGGCCAGACCGCCGTACGCCATCGCCATGAACCACGATGTGCCGCAGCCGGCGACCGCCACCCGCTCACCGAAGCGCGGCAACAGCCCCGCGACCTCGGGGAGCATCGAGGCCGCCTCCCGCCACCTCGACGGCTGGCTGGCGATCTCGGCCTCCACGTGCGTACGCGTCATGGGAGGAAGTCTCGCAGGCAGATCACAACGAAACGGCCGCCAACCCCATCGGGGTCGGCGGCCGCGTACGAACCTCTGTCAGGCCTTGTTGGCCTTGCGCGCTCGGCTCGCGATCTTTCCGCGGTCGTTCTGGTCGAGGACGACCTTGCGGATGCGGACCATCTCGGGGGTGACCTCGACGCACTCGTCCTCGCGGCAGAACTCCAGGCACTGCTCGAGCGAGAGCTTCTTCGGCGGGATGAGCTTCTCGAAGTTGTCGGAGGTGGCCGAGCGGACGTTGGTCTGCTGCTTCTCCTTGGTGATGTTGACGTCCATGTCGTCGGCGCGGGAGTTCTCGCCGACGATCATGCCCTCGTAGACCTCGGTGGCCGGGTCGACGAACATGACGCCGCGCTCCTGCAGCGAGGTCATGGCGTACGCAGTGGCAGCACCGGTCCGGTCGGCGACGAGCGAGCCGTTGTTGCGCGAGCGGATCTCGCCGGCCCAGCGGTCATAGCCCTCGGAGATGTGGTGGGCGATGCCGGTGCCGCGGGTCTCGGTGAGGAACTCGGTGCGGAATCCGATCAGGCCACGCGCCGGCACGATGAACTCCATGCGGACCCAGCCGGTGCCGTGGTTCGTCATGCCCTCCATGCGGCCCTTGCGGGAGGCGAGCAGCTCGGTGATGGTCCCCAGGTACTCCTCCGGGGCGTCGATCGTCAGGCGCTCGAACGGCTCGTGCACCTTGCCGTCGACCTCCCTGGTGACGACCTGCGGCTTGCCGACGGTCAGCTCGTAGCCCTCGCGGCGCATCTGCTCGACCAGGATCGCCAGCGCCAGCTCACCGCGTCCCTGGACCTCCCAGGCGTCGGGACGCTCGGTGTTGAGGATCTTCAGGGAGACGTTGCCGATGAGCTCCTGGTCAAGGCGGTCCTTGACCAGACGCGCGGTCACCTTCGAACCCTTGACCTTGCCGACCAGCGGCGAGGTGTTGGTGCCGATGGTCATCGAGATGGCGGGCTCGTCCACGTGGATGAGCGGCAGCGCGACCGGGTTCTCGGGGTCGGCGAGGGTCTCGCCGATGGTGATCTCCGGGATGCCCGCGACGGCGACGATGTCGCCCGGACCGGCCTGCTCGCCGGGCTTGCGCTCGAGGCCCTCGGTGATGAGGAGCTCGGTGATGCGTACGTTCTTGGTCTCGCCGTTGCGCCGCATCCAGGCGACGTTCTGGCCCTTCTTCAGGGTGCCCTGGTGGACGCGGACCAGCGCGAGGCGGCCGAGGAACGGCGAGGCGTCGAGGTTGGTGACGTGGGCCTGCAGCGGCGCGCCGGCCTCGTAGGTCGGGGCCGGGATCGTCTCCATGATCGTGGAGAAGAGCGGCTCGAGGTCCTTGGCGTCGGGCAGCTCGCCGTTGCCCGGCTGAGTCAGGCTGGCCACGCCGGCCTTGCCGGAGGCGTAGATCACCGGGAAGTCGAGCGCGTCCTGGCTGTGCGAGTCGTCGAGCAGGTCCATGAAGAGCTCGTACGTCTCGTCGACGACCTCCTCGATGCGAGCGTCGGGGCGGTCGACCTTGTTGACGACCAGCACGACCGGCATGTCGGCGTTGAGCGCCTTGCGCAGCACGAACCGGGTCTGGGGGAGGGGACCCTCGGAGGCGTCGACCAGCAGCACGATCCCGTCGACCATCGACAGACCGCGCTCGACCTCACCACCGAAGTCGGCGTGGCCGGGGGTGTCGATGATGTTGATCGTCATCCCCTCCGGCGCCGACGGCCCGGAGTAGTGGATGGCGGTGTTCTTCGCGAGGATGGTGATGCCCTTCTCGCGCTCGAGCTCGCCGGAGTCCATCACCCGATCGGCGACGGATTCGGCCTCGTGCTCGGTGAAGGTGCCTGCCTGACGCAGCATGGCGTCGACCAGCGTGGTCTTGCCGTGGTCGACGTGCGCAACGATGGCGACGTTGCGGAGATTGGCCTTGAGGGTCTCGGACATGTGCGAAGCGGCTCGATTTCTGGCGCGGGACGGGACGCCTGATCCTATCCGCCGCAGGAGTCAGGGCCCGCATCCGAAGATCGTCGTCACCGCGGTCGCAATGCTCTTTTTGCGCGGAGACCCTGGGAATTGTCGGTGGGGTGCGGTTGGCTGAGACCCATGACTTCTCGGAAAGACCCCGCACACATCTGCCACATCGTGCCGCCCTACCTGATGCAGCGACTGAGCCCCGATGCCCTCGAGAAGGACAACGCGATCCGCTCCGCGCGGGCCCAGCATCTGAACAGCTTCCTCGGTCAGCGCCCGGCGCCGGAGGGCGGCGCGGGCGCGGACCCGGTGGAGGAGCCGACGCCCAGCGAGCCCGGCGACTGGACCGTCTACACCGCCGGGAACGGCACCGAGCTCCCCGGCGAGAAGGTCCGCGCCGCGGGCGACCCGGAGTCGGGCGACGAGAGCGTCGACGAGGCGGCGGACGGCATCACCGGCTCGCTCGCCCTCTTCAAGGAGGTCTACGGCCGCGACTCCTACGACGGCCGGGGCGTGGAGGTCGTGATGACCGTCCACTACGACCAGGACTACGCCAACGCGTTCTGGGACGGCACCCAGCTGGTCTTCGGCGACGGTGACGGCGAGATCTTCCAGCGCTTCACCAAGGCCGTCGACGTGATCGGTCACGAGCTCTCCCACGCGGTCACCGAGCACACCGCGGGACTCGTCTACGAAGGCCAGTCCGGCGCGCTCAACGAGCACATCTCCGACGTCTACGGCTCCTGCCTCAAGCAGCGTCTCCTCGGCCAGAGCGCCGAGGAGGCCGACTGGATCATCGGCGAGGGCCTCTTCACCGAGTCGGTCCAGGGTGTGGGGCTGCGTCACATGCTCGAGCCGGGGACCGCATACGACGACCCCAACCTGGGCAAGGACCCCCAGCCCGCTCACATGGACGACATCTACGAAGGCACCGACGACAACGGCGGCGTCCACATCAACTCCGGCATCCCCAACCGCGCCTTCGCCCTGGCTGCCAAGGCGATCGGCGGCAACTCGTGGGACGGGGCCGGCAAGATCTGGTACGCAGCGCTGACCAACGGCTCCGTCACCACCGACTCCGACTTCGCCGGCTTCGCCGCGGCCACCGTCGCCGAGGCCGGCGACCAGGCCGAGGCGGTCACGACCGCCTGGTCCGAGGTCGGGGTCACCGCGGCCGAGGGCAACCCCGGCCCCGACGGTGAGGAGCCCACCCCGACCGTGGTGAAGGTACGCCGCAGCGGCGGCTTCCTGGGACGTACGAAGGAGGGGGCTGCCGAGCTCGCACCCGAGGACGCCCACGTCGCCACCGTGCGCGACCTGGTCTCCGGCGGCGCAGCGGCCTCGAAGCCGAAGGGCGCCGACCGCTACGTCTACGAGTTCGAGGTCGACGGCCAGACCGCCGTCGTGCACGAGGGCGACCTGACGCCCGAGCTGCACGAGCTGGCCAACAAGCTGCTCGAGAAGTAGCCCGCCGAGGCGTCAACCCCGCAGACCGAGGCGTCAGCTCTGCAGGCCGAGGCGTCAACTGTGCAGGCCGAGGCGTCAGCTCTGCAGGCCGAGGCGTCAGCTCTGCAGGCCGAGTGGGCACATGAGTGACGTCTCGGCCCGCACAACTGACTCTTCGGCCTGCACAAGTGACCCTTCGGCCTGCAGACGTGACGTCTCGGCCGGCGGGGGTGACTAGTCCGCGCTTCGCGCGGTTACTCGCTCGGCGCGAGCGGACGAGCAAGCTCGCCGCTCGACCTCACTCGGTCGTCTCGGCGAGGGCGAGGTTGAGCGCGGCCTCGACGTGCGCGGAGATGGCGTCGAGGATGGGTACGTCGACGTCGCTGGGGCGAACCAGGAGGCTCAGCTCGGAGGCACCGAGGATGACGCCGTCGGAGCCGGCGTCCCACAGCTCGTGGACGACCTCGAGGACCCGCTTGCGAGATCCGGCCAGGACGTTTCGGTGGACGAGCTCCTCGTAGATGATCGAGTCGAGCATCTCCACGTGGAGCGTGTCGGGCAGGTTGACGTCGACACCGTGGTCGGAGATCCGCTGGGCGAAGAAGTCGTTGGCGACGGTGTAGCGCGAGGCGAGGAATCCGGCCTTGGTGATGCCGAGCTCCTTGCACCTCGTGGCGAGCACGTCGGCCAGGTGCAGCACCGGGACGTCGACGGCGGCTGCCACCTCGTCGTACACCTTGTGGAAGGTGGTGGTGCACATCAGGATGAAGTCGGCGCCGGCGGCGACCACGCTCTTGGCCGAGGCGACCAGGATCTCGGCGACCTGGTCCCAGGCCTCCTTCTCCTGAAGGGTCGTCAACTCGGCGAGGTCGACGGACGCCAGCACGATCTTGGCGGAGTGAAGCCCGCCGAGCCGCTCCTGGACACCCTTGTTGAGGCCCTCGTAGTAAGCGGCGGTGCTTTCCCAGCTCATGCCGCCGATGAGTCCGATCGTCTGCACGCATCGAGTGTGACACCGTCGGCTGCTGCGTACTGAATCCTCGATGTCCCCGCCATGCCCCCTGACCAGGTCAGAGGCCGGATCAGCTCTCGCGGTACACCTTGTGCGGGGCAGCCTGGGCGCGCGGCTTGATGACCAGCTCGTCGATGTTGACGTGGGCCGGACGGGTGGCCATCCAGGAGATCGCGTCGGCGATGTCCTCGGCCACCAGGGGTGCGGCGACACCGTTGTAGACGGCATCGGCGGCTGTCTGGTCGCCACCGAGACGTACGAGCGAGAACTCCTCGGTCTGGACCATCCCCGGCGCGATCTCCATGATCCGCACCGGCTGGTCGACGATCTCCAGGCGCAGCGCCTCGGTCACCGCCCGGGTGCCGAACTTGGCCGCGTTGTAGCCCGCGCCGCCCTCATAGGCGCGACGGCCGGCGATCGAGCCGACGTTGATGATCGCGCCTGCCCCGGAGGCGATCAGAGCCGGGAGCAGCGCCTTGGTCACGCGGGTCAGGCCGACCACGTTGACGTCGAACATCGCCTGCCACTTGGCCAGGTCGGCCTCGGCGACCTTGTCCACCCCGAAGGCGCCACCGGCGTTGTTGACCAGCAGGTCGAGGCGGTCGCCGACGGCCTCGACGAGCGTGGCGACGGAGTCGTCGGAGGTGACGTCGGTGGCGATCGCGGTGCCGTCGATCTCCTTGGCCAAGGCATCGATCCGGTCGATCCGGCGGGCAGCGAGGAAGACGTGGTAACCCTCCTCGGCGAGGCGGCGGGCGGTGGCGGCGCCGATCCCGCTCGAGGCTCCGGTCACGACGGCGGTCCTGGCAGCACTCTTCGAAGGCATGTCGTCATTCTGCTCGGCGGCGTGCCAGGACGACGAAGCGGTCTCACTCCTAGAGCCCGCGGATCCCGATGGCCGAGGAGTCAGGGAATGATGAGCGGGATTCGAGTGTTGAGGGACGGGACCACAGGCGTAGAAACAAAGGGGCAGGCATGATCCACCGCGTAGCGATGGTCAGTCTGCACACCTCTCCGCTCGACCAGCCCGGCACCGGCGACGCGGGCGGCATGAACGTCTATGTCCTCGAGCTCTCCCGGCGCCTCGCCACCCAGGGCATCGCGGTCGACATCTTCACGCGCGCGACCTCCTCGCGCCTGCCGCAGATCGTGGAGGCGTACGACGGTGTGGCGGTCCATCACGTCCACGCCGGCCCGTTCGAGGGGCTGGCCAAGGGTGATCTGCCCGGTCAGCTGTGCACGTTCGCGCGCGAGGTGCTTCGCGCGGAGGCCTCCAACCCGCCGGGGTACTTCGACGCGGTGCACTCCCACTACTGGCTCTCGGGCCAGGTCGGGGCGCTCTCCCGAGACCGGTGGGCCGTGCCGCTGGTCCACTCCATGCACACCATGGCCAAGGTCAAGAACGAGGCGCTCGCCGAGGGCGACAACCCCGAGCCGGAGGCCCGCGTGATCGGGGAGGAGCAGGTCGTCGACGCATCCGACATGCTCATCGCCAACACCGACCTCGAGGCCAAGCAGCTGATCAACATGTACGACGCTGAGCCAGGTCGCGTCGCCGTGGTCCATCCCGGCGTCGACCTGCGGGTCTTCCGTCCGCGCGGGCGTGCCGCCGCACGGGCCGCCCTTGGGCTCCCGGATCGTGCTCACGTACTCCTCTTCGCGGGTCGGATCCAGCCGCTCAAGGCTCCCGACGTACTGCTTCGGGCAGCCGCCGTCATGCTTGCGCGCGACCCGTCGCTGCGCCGCAACCTGGTCGTCCCGATCGTCGGCGGACCCTCCGGATCCGGTCTCGAGCACCCGACGGGCCTGGCCGACCTGGCCGCTGAGCTGGGCATCTCCGACGTGGTCCGGTTCGTCCCGCCGGTGCGTCAGGACGAGCTGGCGCTCTGGTACTCCGCCGCCTCGGTCGTCGCGGTCCCCTCCTACAACGAGTCGTTCGGGCTGGTCGCCGTCGAGGCCCAGGCCTGCGGCACGCCCGTGGTCGCGGCCGCTGTCGGAGGTCTGACCACCGCCGTACGCCACGGCCGCAGCGGCCTTCTCGTCGACGGCCATGACCCGGCTCGGTGGGCCGACGCGCTCACCAACGCCATCACCTCGCACTCGCGATGGGAGGCACTGGCCGACGGCGCGCGCGAGCACGCGCAGGACTTCTCCTGGGATCTCACCGCACGCAATACCCTCGATGTCTATGAGGAGGCCAAGATGCTGATGCGTGAAGAGGTGGCGTCATGACGGGGGAGTCGCGAGCCGACCTGGAAGAGGTCGTACGCAGCTGGCTGAAGTCCAACGAGCTGTCCTGGGACGAGACCGAGCAGCCCGGTGGCGAGCTGGTCTTCTCGTTCTCGCTCCCGGGCGAGCGCAAGCTGCAGACGCCCGTCCGGCTCGACCTGGGGCAGCACGCGCTCGGTGTACATGCCTTCGTCTGCCGCCAGCCCGACGAGAACCACGAGACCGTCTACCGCTGGCTGCTCGAGCGCAACCTGCGGCTCTACGGGGTCTCCTTCGGGGTTGACCGGCTCGGCGACATCTACCTCGACGGCCGGCTGCCGCTGCTCATGGTGACCCCGGACGAGCTCGACCGCCTGCTCGGCTCGGTGCTGACGTACGCCGACGAGTCCTTCAACACGCTGTTGGAGCTCGGCTTCGCCTCCTCGATCCGCAAGGAATGGGAGTGGCGCAAGCTGCGCGGCGAGTCCACGGCCAACCTGGAGGCCTTCCGAGGCTGGCTGGAATCCGCCGAGAAGTCGGAATCTGACGCCGAGTAGTCAGTTACTGACGTCTGTGGCTGTCAGCCCGGCTTGCGACGAGTGATCAGCACGCCCGCGATGCACATCGCGCCGCCGGCGAAGGCGAGCGCGGGCGGCACCTCGTCGAGCACCAGCCATGCCATCAGCGCGGTGATGAACGGCACCAGGAACGTCGACTGCGCGAACTTGCCGGCATCGGAGTGGGAGAGCGCATAAGCCCAGGTCACGAAGGCCAGGGCGCTCGGGAAGAGTCCGAGGTAGATGATCCAGCCGAGGTTGGTGACGCTGATGTCGGGGATCGTGGTGGCCAGCTCGACTGACCAGGGCAGGCAGATGACGAGGCCGGCCGTGCCGTACCAGAACGTCAGCAGCAGCGCGCTCATCGTCGGCAGCAGCTTCTTCTGGGTGAGGACGCCGATCGCGAAGGTCAGTGCGGCGACGACCGAGAGAGCGACGCCGATCCAGTCGCCGGTGTCACCGTTGGCCGAGGCGCGCCCGATGATGACGACGCCGGCGAACCCGACACCGGTGCCGATCAGGATCCACCGGTGGATCGTCTCCTTGAGCACCAGCCCGGCCAACAGCGCCACCACGATCGGGCCGACCTGCACGATCAGCGCAGCCGTGGCCGCGTCGATCCGGCGCTCGGACTCGTTGAGCGCGAGGTTGTAGATCCCCAGCCACGACGCTCCGCCGAGCGCGATCAGCGGCCATTCCCTCCTGGTCGGCAGCCGGAATCCGCCCTTCAACGCGAGGTACGCTCCGAGCGCCGCGACCATCACCACCAGCCGGCCCAGCGACAGGCTTCCCGGTGGCACGGTGTCGCCCAGATGGCGGATCCCCACGAACGCCGATGCCCATAGGACCAAGGTGATTCCGCACGCCACCAGTGGCTTCCACAGCGGTGTCGTCGTAGAAGGTGCGGGGTCGATCGTCGTCGTCACGATGAAAGGCTAGGGATCCGTACGCCGCCAGGCGAGCGGATAACGGTCATCCATGTTCGACATCCCGCCATCTCGATCCCGCCGAGACGTCAGTTGTGCAGGTCGAGACGTCAGTTGTGCAGGTCGAGAGGTCATTGCGGTGACCATTCGGCCTGCAGAGGTGACCTCTCGGCCTGCAGGGGTGACTTCTCGGCCTGCAGGGGTGACTTCTCGGCCTGCGGGGGTGACCTCTCGGCGAGGCTCAACCCCCGAAGGTCTTCCGGTACGCGGTCGGGGTGACGCCGAGGGCGGCGTGGAAGTGGAGCCGGAGGGACTGGGCGGTGTTGAATCCGCACCGGGCGGCGACCTGCTCGATGGTGAGACCCGTGGTCTCCAGGAGGTTGCGGGCCAGTTCGATGCGCTGCCGCTGCAGCCAGCGGCCGGGGGACTCTCCGGTCTCCTCGCGGAACCTTCTGGTGAAGGTGCGCACCGACATCGAGACCTTGGCCGCCATCGCCTCCAGGGTGAGGGGGCGGTCCAGGTGCGCGAGCGCCCACGCGATCGCCCCCGGGATGCCGGCGCCGCCCGGGGCAGGCGCGCGATGACGGATGAACTGGGCCTGGCCGCCATCTCGGTGGGGCGGGACGACGGTCACCCGAGCGACCCGGTTGGCGACCGCTGCGCCGTGGTCGCGGCGTACGACATGCAGGCAGAGGTCGATGCCGGAGGCCACGCCGGCGGAGGTGAGGATGTCGCCGTCGTCGACGAAGAGTACGTCAGGGTCCAGCTTGACCTGCGGAAACAGGGCCTGGAAGTCGTCGGTATGTGACCAGTGGGTGGTCGCCGGGCGACCGTCGAGGAGACCCGCGGCGGCGAGCGCGAACGCTCCAGTGCAGATCGACATGATCCGGGTGCCGGGGCGGATCAGGTCGAGCGCCTCCTTCAACGGCGCCGACAGCACCCCGTCCGAGACGGTCGGGTAGTCGAGGCCGAACTTCGGGATCACCACGGTGTCCGCGTCGGCGAGTGCCTCCGGTCCGTGCGGCGCGAGTACGACCACGTCCGAGTCGGACTGCACCGGCCGCGGGCCGCCGGTGGTGCAGGTGACGACCTCGTAGAGCAGCCGGTCCTCGCTGTCGCGGGCCCTGCCGAAGATCCGGTGCGGGATGCCGATCTCGAACGGGATGAACCCGTCCTGGATCAGGACCGCGACCCGATGCGGAGAAGCCACCCATTCGTCACTCATGGCTGGATCTTACCGATGGATGTCAATCAGGCCACTGTCTGGAGTGGCGCGAACCCGCAAGGATCAACCTCATGACCCTTCGACAGGATCAGGACACCGCCCAGACGACGACCCCGCCGCCTGCCGGCCGTGCATCCGCGCGCCGCCCGCGCATCCACCCCGCCTGGTGGGTCGCCGCCGTCGCCTTCGTGACCATCGTCGGAGCTGCCGCCTTCACCGCGGCGCCAGGCCTCCTGGTCGGCCCGCTGAACGAGGATTTCGGCTGGTCGCGGGGCACGATCGGGATCGGGATCACGCTGCAGCTCGCGCTCTACGGCCTGACCGCGCCGTTCGCCGCCGCGCTGATGGACCGCTTCGGGATCCGCCCGGTGGTGGCCGTCGCGCTCACCATGATCACCCTCGGTTCCCTCGGCACCGTCTGGATGAGCCAGTCGTGGCAGTTCGTCCTCGGCTGGGGCGTCCTGGTCGGCGGTGGCAGCGGCTGCATGGCGCTCGCCTTCGGGGCGACGATCACCACCCGCTGGTTCGACAAGCGGCAGGGCCTGGTCAGCGGCCTGCTGACCGCCGGCGGCGCCTCGGGGCAGCTGATCTTCCTACCGGTGCTGGCGATCCTGATCGGGGAGTTCGGCTGGCGGGCCGCCTCGGTCACGATCGCTCTGGTTGCCGCCGCGGTGATCCCGTTCGTGTTGCTGCTGCTCCGCGACTATCCGGCGGACATCGGCCTGGCGCCCTACGGCGCCTCGAAGATCGTGCCGCGTCCCGCGCCCGCGACCGGCGCCGCGCTACGGACAGTACGAGTGCTCGGGACGGCGATGCGTACGAAGGCCTTCTGGCTCCTCGCCGGGGCCTTCGCGATCTGCGGGATCACCACGAACGGCCTGATCAGGACCCACTTCGTGCCCGCTGCGCACGACCACGGCATGGCCACGGTCGCGGCCGCCTCGCTGCTCGCCGTGATCGGGATCTTCGACGTCGCCGGGACGATCTTCTCCGGCTGGCTCACCGACCGCTTCAACCCGGTGGTGCTGCTCGGCGTCTACTACTCGCTGCGCGGGATCTCGCTGATCTTCCTGCCGATGCTGCTGGCCCCCGAGGTGCACCTGCCGATGGTGTTCTTCATCGTCTTCTACGGCCTCGACTGGGTCGCCACCGTGCCACCCACGCTCGCCTTGTGCCGCGAGGTCTGGCCCGAGGACGCCCCGATCGTCTTCGGCTGGGTCCTCGCCTCCCACCAGGTCGGGGCCGGCCTGGTCGCCTGGGTCGGCGGCGTCGTACGCGACGTCACCGGCTCCTACGACCTGGTCTGGTACGCAGCGGGCGCCCTGTGTGCCGCCGCCGCGCTGATGTCCTTGGTGATGCCGAGGGCACCTGCGACGTCCAACGCGACCGCTACGTGAACCGACTGGATCTCGACACGCCGGTCGCTTCGCTCGCCGGAGCGCGGCTGCTCGATCTCGACCTGTCACGCGGTGTTCGCGCTTCGCGCTCGCACCGCTACAGGTCGAGCTTGTATCCCAACCCGCGCACGGTGACCAGGAACTTCGGCTCGGAGGGGTCCGGCTCGAGCTTGGCGCGCAGACGCTTGACGTGGACATCGAGGGTCTTGGTGTCACCGACGTAGTCGGAGCCCCAGACCCGGTCGATGAGCTGACCGCGGGTCAGGACCCTGCCGGGGTTGCGCAGGAACATCTCCAGGAGCTCGAACTCCTTGAGCGGAAGACGCTGCTCGTTGCCGTCCACGGTGACTACGTGGCGCTCCACGTCCATCCGGACCGGTCCGGCCTCGAGGGTGGCCGGGGCCGCGTCGGGTTCGGTGCCTCGCCGGAGGACGGCGCGGATCCGGGCGACGAGCTCGCGCGGGGAGTAGGGCTTGGTGACGTAGTCGTCGGCGCCGAGCTCGAGGCCGACCACCTTGTCGACCTCGTCGTCCTTGGCGGTCACCATGATGACCGGGACAGCCGAGGTTGCCCGGATCTGGCGGCACACCTCTGTTCCGGAGAGTCCGGGAAGCATCAGATCGAGCAGCACGATGTCTGCGCCGTTGCGGTCGAACTCCTTGAGTGCGTCGGTGCCGTCTTCGGCGATGGCGACCTCGAAGCCCTCCTTGCGGAGCATGTAGGACAGCGCGTCGCTGTAGCTGGCTTCATCTTCGACGACGAGTACCCGGGTCACGGGCGTTCCTCCTTGCTCATGCCGGTGTGACCGGCAGTTGGTAGGTGCTGGGGCAGAGTGAGGGTGAAGGTGGAACCCTGACCCTCCTGCGACCAGACCTTGACCTCGCCGCCATGCGTGGCGGCGACGTGCTTGACGATCGACAGGCCGAGACCGGTCCCGCCGGTCGAGCGGTGGCGGGCCGGGTCGACGCGGTAGAAGCGCTCGAAGATCCGGTCGATCTCGGTCGACGGGATGCCGATGCCCTGGTCGACCACGGCGATCTCTATGGAGCCGTCGGTCGCGCGGGTCGAGACGGTCACCGTCGAGCCGGGTTCGGAGTAGGCGACTGCGTTGGAGACCAGGTTGGTGACCGCGGCCAGCACCTGCTCCTCGTTGCCGAAGACGTGCAGGCCGGCGGTCCCGGCGCTGACCACGCTGATGCCCTTGGCGTCGGCGTCGACGGTCGAGGTGTCGACCGAGGATGCGATGACCTTGTCGACGTCGACCGCGAGCGGCGCCTCCAGGGGCTCATCACCCTGCAGCCGGGAGAGCTCGATGATCTGCTGGACCAGCGCGGTCAGGCGCTCGGACTCGACGATCATCCGGGTGGAGAAGCGGCGTACGGCCTCGGGATCGTCGGAGGCTTCGGTGACCGCGTCCGCGAGCACTCTTATCGCGCCGACCGGTGTCTTGAGCTCGTGGCTGACGTTGGCGACGAAGTCGCGGCGTACGGCCTCCACGCGGCGCTCGCGGGTGCGGTCCTCGACAAGAGCGAGAGCGAGGCGGGTCCCCAGCGGCGCGACGCGCGCGGTGACATGGCGCGATGCCCCGTTGGCGCGCGAGATCACCAGCTCGGTCTCGCGGATCTGGCCGTCGCGGCGTACGCCGTGGACGAGCTCGGAGAGCTCGGGCGAGACCAGGGAGGTGCCACGCACCAGACCCAGCGCGTACGCCGGGGCGCTGGCCTTCAGCACGGTGTCGTCCTCGTCCACGACGACGGCGCTGCTGCGCAGGACCGAGAGAACCGCGGCGACCTCCGAGGGAACCTTCGGGGGCTCGACCTCTGGGATCCGACGGCGAGAACGCTCGCTCATCGCCCATGCAAGCACTGCCGCTCCGGCGACGACCGCGCCGAGGAGCGCAGCAAGAAAGGCCTGCGTCGTCGAGTCCACACGATCAGGGTAATCCCATCAAACACCCTCATCCCTACCCATGGACGCGATCGCGCCGAACGTTCACCATCGGTTCACTCTGGATGGAAGCCAGTACACATCGAGTGTCTACGATCGGTCCATGCGCGCTGCTTTCCATGACGACCTCGATGCCATCTTCACCGATCTCACCAGTGTCTGTGAGCTGGTCTCTGTGGCCGTACGTGACGCCACGACCGCTCTCCTCGAGGCTCGTAACGACCTCGCCGAGCAGGTGATCGACAAGGATGTCGAGATCGACGACGCCCGCGAACGCATCGAGGAGAACGCCCTCGAGCTGCTCGGCCTGCAGTCCCCGGTCGCCGGCGACCTTCGCGTCGTCGTCGCCGCACTCCGGATGATCTCCGACCTCGAGCGGATGGGCGACCTCTCCGTCCACGTCGCCAAGATCGCCAGGCTGCGTACGCCGAACAAGGCCGTTCCCGAGCTCGCCGAGCCGACCATCGCCAAGATGGCGGAGGTGGCCGAGAAGATGGTCGAGCGCACCTGCCAGATCCTCCGCGACCGGGATGTCTCCGCGGCCCAGGATCTCGTCGCCGACGACGACGAGATGGACCGCCTGCGCCGTACGTCGTTCGCCGAGCTGCTCGGCCAGGACTGGGACGCAGGGGTCGAGCCGGCCGTCGATGTCGCTCTCCTGGGTCGCTACTACGAGCGCATCGCCGACCACGCCGTCACGGTCGCCAACCGGGTCGTCTTCGTGGTGACCGGCGAGACCCCCGCGGACTCCTGAGCCGCCGAGTCGGCTCATCCTGACCGAAAATCCCGCCGAGTCGGCTCGTCATGACGAGCCGACTCGGCGTTTTGCTGGCGGGACTGTTGCTATTGCTTGCCTTGGTTGGCGACTGCCTCGGCGGCCGCGGAGGCGGCCTCGGGGTCGAGGTAGGTGCCGCCGGTGACTGTCGGCCGGAGGGACTCGTCGAGCTCGTAGACCAGGGGCTGGCCCGTGGGGATGTTGAGCTTGGCGATGTCGGCCTCGGAGATGTTGTCGAGGTGCTTGACCAGTGCGCGCAGGCTGTTGCCGTGGGCGGTGACCAGGACGGTCTTGCCGGCCTTCAGGTCGGGCACGATGGCCGAGTCCCAGTAGGGGAGCATCCGGGCGACCACGTCCTTGAGGCACTCGGTGGCCGGCACGTCGATGTCGGCGTAGCGCGGGTCGGCTGCCTGGGAGAACTCCGAGTCGGCCTCGATCGGCGGGGGCGGTACGTCGTAGGAACGACGCCACAGCTGGAACTGCTCCTCGCCGAACTTCTTCAGCGTCTCGGACTTGTTCTTGCCCTGCAGCGCGCCGTAGTGACGCTCGTTCAGGCGCCAGTCGCGCCGCACCGGGATCCAGTGACGCTCGGCGGTGTCCAGGGCGATGTTGGCGGTGTTGATCGCACGGCGCAGCAGGCTCGTGTGCACCAGGTCGGGAAGAAGACCGGCTTCCTTGAGCAGGTTGCCGCCGTTGACCGCCTCGGCCCGACCCTTGTCGGTGAGGTCGACGTCGACCCAGCCGGTGGAGAGGTTGAGCGCGTTCCACTCGCTCTCGCCGTGACGCAGGAGGACGAGCTTGTACGTCATCAGTGAGCTTCCTCGGCGCCGGGAAGGGCCGCCTCGGGGAACTCGCAGGAGTAGGGGTCCTCGCTGGTGGCGCCGGACTCGGCGTGCTCGCCGCCCTCGCCCTCGGTCGCGTGCTCGCCCTCAACAGCGTGCTCGCCCTCGGCAGGAGCGTCGGCCGGCAGGGTCGAGGCCTCCTCGTTGCCTTCACCGGCAGTGCCTTCACCGGTGGCACCCTCGCCGGCGGCACCCTCGCCGGTGGGACCCTCGGACTCCTGGTTGCCCGCCTTCTTGCCCTTCTTCGCTGGCTTCTCGGTCTCATCGACGGCGGCGGCCACATCGGCGTACGCACCGCACTGGGCGACGACCGGGACCGAGACGGTCTTGGGGTCGCCCTCGGAGAAGGTGAAGGTCATCGGGATGCTGTCGCCGGGCTTGAAGTCACCGGTGACCGGGATGCCGCCGTTCTCGGGGGCAGCCAGGTTGATGATGCCCGAGGTGGGCAGCTCGATCGGGGTGAACGACTCGGGCGTGACCGTCTTGGTGGCGTTGTCGCCGGTCGCGATCGCGGTGACCGACGGCAGGGTCTTGCCGGCGACCGCCGGGTTGATCGCCGGGTCGAGCGAGAAGGTGCCGATCAGGATGCCGGAGCCTTCCTGCGCGGTCACGATGCGAGCGGCGTTGATCCGGAGGGCACCGTCGAGCGTCGTGCCGCCGTGGATGATCTCGTTGGGCCGGTCGGTCGCGTAGTCGAAGCTGCTGCAGGCGCTCAGCGCGGGCACCGCGAGGGCCACGAGGGCACCGGCGATCGCGAGCCGCTTCTGCTTAACCTTGGTCGTCACGCGCGACACTCTATCCGCCCGATCTCGCCGGACTAAAAGGGGTCAGGATCGGGAAAGGGTCAGGCATGCCGGTCGGGCGAGGGTCAGGCACGCAGCCCGACGGTGCTCGCGACGTACAGCATCCCGGCGATCACCGCCGCGAGATAGATCAGCGTGACCAGGAGCAGCTTGCCCGCGCCCAGCTTGAGTCCGGCCTTGAGCGGCAGATAGGTCCAGCCGTCCGCGTTGTCCGCGACCAGCCCCCACAGCGCGGTCAGGAAGTGCACCCCGATCCCGAGCGCGGCGGCGAGCGCGACCATCGCCCAGTGCGGCGGCCCGCCCGCTGACTCGCCCGCCCAGCCGGCGTACGAGAGGTATCCGGGGTAGCAGGCGAAGGCCGCTGCCCACAGGACCCAGGAGAAGAGGCCCTTGCGCAGCAGTACGTTGGCGAGCATCCCGATCACCAGCGAGCCGAGATAGAACAGTCCCGCGACGGTGCTCGAGGTGACCGAGAGCGGGATGGCGAGGAGTACGCCGCAGCACAGCGCGAACCAGACGCCGCCCGGGTCGAGGCGGCCATCGGAGATCGGCTTGCCGGCGCGCTCGTGGCGGCGGTCGACGGCCTGATCGACGAGGTCGTTGTGCCAGCCGAGGACGGCCTGGCCGATCAGCACGGTGACCGCGATCAGGGCGACCTCGCGGGCCGACAGCCCGGTGAGGACAGCAGCCACCGCGATCCCGATGACGGTCAGGATCGCCTGGCGCGGATGAGCCGTGCGGATGAGGAGGAGCGGGGCCCAGTTGCCGATCTTGTCCATGACGCTCTGGTGGCTCGCCGAGGCAGCCGGCACGGCGGACGCGCTGGCCTGCGTCGCTGGCGGGTCCTGCTCCTGGGCGTGCGACGACACGGTGAAGATGGTCTTGGGGGCGCTCTGCGATGCATTCGCCATGGCGGCAGTATCCGATACGTGATCAACCCGTGCAGGACAACAGGCTGGCTACGACAGGATTTCTCGGCGTTTCGAAATCGGCCATGATGTCACGGTTGATCGATCTGCGCGCGCGGAACACACGCCATAGTGATCTGTCAACCCCAGATTGAGGCCCTGACCTGCAGAAACGCGGAATCCGAATTCTAAGATCCGTGGTAGACTTATGGCCCTAGGAAGGGGTACCTAAAAAAATGACTTTCACCGTCGGCGAGACCGTCGTCTACCCGAACCACGGCGCGGCCGTCATCGAGGACATCGAGATGCGCACCATCAAGGGTGAGGAGCGACAGTATCTGGTCCTCCGCATCATTGCCCAGCAGGACCTCGTAGTGCGTGTTCCGGCCAACAACCTCGAGCTCGTCGGAGTTCGAGACGTCGTAGACAAGGACGGGCTTGATCGAGTCTTCGAGGTGCTTCGCGCGGAGCACGTCGAAGAGCCGACCAACTGGTCACGTCGTTACAAGGCAAACCTGGAGAAGCTGCACAGCGGCGATGTCATGAAGGTCGCCGAGGTTGTCCGCGACCTGTGGCGTCGTGAACGTGACCGCGGCCTCTCCGCCGGGGAGAAGCGCATGCTTGCCAAGGCACGCCAGATCCTCGTCTCGGAGCTCGCGCTGTGCGAGCACACCAACGAAGACAAGGCTGAAGTCCTCCTCGATGAGGTGCTGGCCAGCTGAAGCTGGTTTCGGTCTGCGTTACAGGCTCCGGGGTGATCCCGGGGCCTGTTTCGCGTTTTCGGGATCGGCTCGGGTCGTTGGCTAGCGTGTTCGTCATGGACGACCCCTACGGCACCAACCAGATCGACGAGGACGCCGGGGTCCCGCCTGCTCTCGGGATTGTCGCCGAGGCCGACCGCGGGTCCCTTCCGTTCGCACTCATCCATGGCGAGCCCCTGGTCGCCGCCGCGACCTGGTCCCTCGGCGAGTCCGGGGTGACCCCGGTCGACTTCACGATGTCGTGGGAAGGGGCCGTGGCCGCCGAGGAGCCGCTCGTGCTCCACGACTCGCTGTGCCCGCTGACCCCACCGGCCTTCATCGCCCACTGTGTCTCGACCGCGCTCGAGCGCAAGGCCGTCGTGATCGGCGTACGTCCGGTCACAGACACGGTCAAGACGGCGACCGACGAGGACGGCGTCTCGGTGCTCGGGGAGACCCTCGACCGGTCGGCGCTGGTCTCGGTCGCCTCCCCGATCGTGCTCCCGCCGGCGGTCGTCGCCGCCCTGGACGAGTGGCCGTCCGGCGACTTCGCCGAGATCGCGGGCTCGCTGGCCCGCCGGTTCCCGGTGGTCACGGTCGAGGCGCCCTCGATCGGTCGCCGGGTCGGGTCCCCCGAGGACGTACGTCTGCTGGAGGCGTTGTCGGAGGACGACTCGACAGCAGTGTGACCTTCGCACGGGCGGCGTTCAGGCCAGCAGCGCCTTGACCGCCTGGAGGTCGTCGGCGAAGGTCACCTTGAGGTTCAGCGGCGTGCTGGGGACGGCGACGATGCGTACGTCCGGGTCGTACCTCTCCAGCACGGCGCCGGTGTCGGTGCCGTCGAAGCCGTCGGCCGCGGCCCGGGTATAGGCCGCCAGCAGCGTCGCCGCCTTGAAGGCCTGCGGAGTCTGTACGCCGACGAGAGCACCCTCCACCGGCCGCAGGTCACGCGTCGAGAGATGGGTGAGGGGCGCGGCCGGGATCGCGCCGCCGTGCTCGCGGGCGGCTTCGATGACCGCGCCGTAGAGCTCGAGACCGGCCAGTGGCCGGGCGGTGTCGTGGATGGCGACGACATCGATCATGCCCGCCTCGATGTCGGCCCGGAGCACCGCGAGCGCGGCCTGCTCGGATGCGTGGCGGGTGGCGCCGCCGGCGACCATCGCGACCTCGCGCTCGCCGAGCAGGGGCTGCGCGACGGTCGCGACCGCTTCCTCGTCGCCGCTGCGGACGACGAGGACGACGCGCCGCACGTCGGGCACCTCGAGCGCGGTCCGGAGCGAGAGGACGAGAGCCGAGGAGGCGGGGTCGTCGGAGCCGTCCAGCGGAAGCAGCACCTTGTTGGTGGCGGCACCGACACGCGTACCGGATCCGGCGGCCAGGAGTACGAGAGCAGCGGGCACCCCTGGAGGCTATCGGCTCGCTCGCGGTGGGGGCCGATGGGTGGCGCGCTGGTGTTTACGCACCCGTAACAAACCGAAACAGGAGGTAGCAACCACGCGCCCTACGGTTCAAATCCACCGAAGGAAGGACCCGACGAATGCCGACGAAGCGGCTCGGGCCGGCGACGTCATGAGCGCCGGCGCGCGGCGGGACGACCAAGACGACCGAGGGGACTGGCAGCCCGTCTGCCAGGTCGCCGCGCTCGAGGTGAAGCGTGGCGCGACGGCGCTGGTCCACGGGCAGGCCATCGCCATCTTCCGGATGCCCGACGATGTCGTCTACGCGCTGGGCAACCACGACCCGTTCGCCAGGGCGTCGGTGATCGCCAAGGGCATCGTCGGTGTCCGCGACGGCGTGCCGTTCGTGGCCTCACCTGTTCATCGGCACGGCTTCGACCTGCGTACGGGACAGTGCCTGGACGACCCGCACGTCACGATCCCCGCCTACGAGGTCCGGGTCGTCGACGGGCTCATCCATGTCGGGCACCGGAAGGTCGCCTGACGCGCGTCTGGGAGACTGCGAGCGTGCAGCTTCCTCTGATCGGCATCGGGACCGACGTACACAGCCTCGCCGACGGTGTTCCGATGCACGTGGCCGGCCTCGCGTTCCCCGAAGAGAAGCAGGGTCTGGCCGGGCACTCCGACGGCGACGTCGCCGCGCACGCCTGCTGCGACGCGCTCTTCTCCGCAGCCGGTCTCGGTGACCTGGGGTCCAACTTCGGCACCTCCGAGCCCGAGTGGGCCGGCGCGGCCGGGGTCGTTCTCCTGGCCGAGGCAGCGCGAAGGGTCCACGATGCCGGTTTCGACATCGGGAACGTCGCCGTCCAGGTGATCGGGAACCGGCCCAAGATCGGTCCGCGTCGGGACGAGGCCAACCAGGCGCTCTCGGCGGCGGCGGGCGCGCAGGTCACCGTGACCGCCACGACCTCCGACGGCCTCGGGCTCACCGGGCGCGGCGAGGGCGTCGCCGCGATCGCCACCGCGCTCATCGTGCCACGCCGGTAGCGCAGCGCGAGGATACCGACTTGGCCCGATGAAAGACCCATCGTTCGCTCGCCGGCGCTCGCTCACCGTGCGTCGCGATAGGTAGGGAACACGCGTACGTCCCTAGACTTGGGGTATGGCACTCAGGCTCTACGACTCGGCGACCCGTGAAGTACGTGACTTCACTCCCTTGCAGTCCGGCAAGGCGTCGCTCTATGTCTGTGGCCTGACGGTGCAGAGCGAGCCGCATGTCGGACACGTGCGGAGCGGGGTGAACTTCGACGTGCTGCAGCGGTGGCTGCGTGCCTCGGGGTATGAGACCACGTTCATCCGCAACGTGACCGACATCGACGACAAGATCCTGGCGAAGTCGGCCGAGCAGGGACGCCCCTGGTACAACCTCGGCTACACCATGCACCGCGAGCTCGACGCCGCCTACGCCTCGCTCAACGTCGCCCGGCCGACGTACGAGCCGCTGGCCACCGGTCACATCCCCGAGATCGTCGCGCTGATCGAGGAGCTGATCGCGAAGGGGCATGCGTACGCCGCCGATGACGGCTCCGCCGATGTCTACTTCGACGTCCGCTCCTGGCCCTCCTACGGCGAGCTGTCGGGGCAGAAGGTCGACGACATGGAGGCCGCTGCCGACGCCGATCCGCGGGGCAAGCGCGACCCGCGTGACTTCGCGCTGTGGAAGGGCCGGAAGGTCTCCGAGCCCGAGACGGCCTCCTGGCCCTCCCCGTGGGGTCCGGGGCGGCCCGGCTGGCACATCGAGTGCTCGGCGATGGCCGGGAAGTACCTCGGTCCGGCCTTCGACTTCCATGGTGGTGGCATCGACCTGCGCTTCCCGCACCACGAGAACGAGCAGGCGCAGTCGCGAGCAGCCGGCCGGCCGTTCGCGAGCTACTGGCTGCACAACGCCTGGATCACCACCTCGGGCGAGAAGATGTCGAAGTCGCTGGGCAACTCGCTGGTCATCCCCGAGGTCCTGAAGAAGGTACGCGGCATCGAGCTGCGCTACTACCTGGTCGCGGCGCACTACCGGTCCCACGTCGAGTTCTCCTTCACTGCGCTGGACGACGCGGCGCAGGCGTTCCAGCGGATCGAGAACTTCCTCGATCGGGCCGCCGAGACGATCGGGGAGATCCCGGACGAAGGCGTCGCCTGCGCGGAGTTCGTCGAGGCGATGGACGACGACCTCGGCACCCCGGCTGCGGTCGGTGCCCTGCACGACGTCGTCCGCGAGGGCAACAAGCTCCTCGGTGGTGGAGACACCCCCGCGCTGCGTGGCGTCGCCGCGAGCGTACGAACCATGCTCGACGTGCTCGGGCTGGACCCGGCCGACCCGGCCTGGGGTCCGACCGGCGGCGACGACGAGAAGTTGACCTCAGCAGTCGATGTCCTCGTACGCGGCCTCCTCGACGAGCGGGCCGAGGCTCGCGCGACCAAGGACTGGGCCCGGGCCGACACACTGCGAGACCGGCTCAAGGACGCCGGGATCGAGATCGAGGACACTCCGGCCGGCCCGAAGTGGAGCATCTGATGACCTGGATGCTGACCGAGGTGACTCGGCGAACGCGCACCTCCTTCGGGGAGTTCCGCGAAGGAAGTGACACCCCACCGAGCTACCTCGGTGAACAACGGACGGGACAACACTGATGGCAGGCAACTCCCAGCGTCGCGGAGCGATCGCGAAGGGACGCAAGAAGGGCGCCACGGCTGGCACGGGCGGCAACGTACGCCGCGGGCTCGAGGGCAAGGGCCCGACGCCGAAGGCGAAGGACCGGCCCTACCACAAGGCTCACAAGGCAGCGAAGGCCGCCGAGCAGCGTGCAGGCGGCAAGCCGCGCAAGCGGGCCGCCGGTGAGGCCGAGTGGATCATCGGCCGCAACTCCGTGGTCGAGGCGCTGCGCGAGAACGTGCCCGTCAACGGCCTCTACGTGGCCGAGGGAGCCGAGCGTGACGGCCGCCTGCGCGAGGCGTTCCAGCTCGCCTCCGAGAAGGGCATCTCGCTGCTCGAGGTGGCCAAGGTCGAGCTCGACCGGCTGACCGGGTTCAACGGCCACCAGGGCCTGGCAGCACGGATCCCCGCCTACGAGTACGCCCACGCCGACGACCTGCTCGACCGTGCCGCCGAGACGGGTGAGCAGGCGCTGATCGTGATGCTCGACCAGGTCACCGACCCGCGCAACCTGGGAGCGATCGTCCGCAGCGCCGCCGCTTTCGGCGCCCACGGCGTAGTGATCCCGGAGCGGCGCGCGGCCGGTGTGACGGCCGCCGCCTGGAAGACGAGCGCGGGCGCCGCGGCGCGGATCCCGGTCGCCCAGACGGTCAACCTGACCCGGCAGCTGAAGGCCTACCAGGACGCCGGCTGCATGGTCGTCGGGCTCGACATGGAGGGCGACGTCGACCTGCCCGGTCTGGCCTCCCCCGACGGCCTCGCCGACGGTCCGCTGGTGATCGTCGTCGGCGCCGAGGGCGGTGGGCTCTCCCGCCTGGTGCAGGAGACCTGCGACCAGATCGTCTCGATCCCGATGGCCAACTCGGTCGAGTCGCTCAACGCCGGGGTCGCGGCCTCGGTCGTGCTCTACGCGGTTGCGGAGGCGCGCCGCTGACACCTCGCCGCAGCCTGCTTCGTGGCCTCGCCTGCTGGGCGGGGCTAGGAGTGCTGTGGCTCGCGCTGGCCGTGGGATCGAGCGTGTGGCTCTTCCTGTCCAGCGAACGGCAGGTGGTCCTGGCCGGCCACGACTCGGTCCTGCGCCCGACGCTGACGGGCAAGGCGATCATCCATACCGGACCGGTGCTGCCGGACGTACGCCTCGACGTCTCCGGCCCGGTCGGCGTCGACGTGACCCTCGGGAAGACCGAGCTGAACTCGATGGACGAGCTCTTCGAGCGCTATGCGGTCCTCGGGTCGGCGCCCGACGGTCAGCGTGCGGTCGTGGTCGAACAGGTCGAGTCGATGCTCGTCGCGGCAGCGGTCCGTGGCGCCGCGGCCTCCTTGGCGATCGTCGCCGGGGGAGTGCTGGTGTGGTGGTTGCCCGGCTCACGGCGCCGTGCTGACCTGGTCGGACGCGTCAAGGAGAGCGCGCGTACGCGGCATGGCCTCACCACCGCAGGCGTCGGCGTGGTCACCGTGGCCGTGCTCGTGGCCGCCGTCTGGCAGCCCTGGGGCGAGCCGGGGCCCCCGGCCGCGGACAAGGAGGCCGGCCCGGTCGCCGGCGACTGGACCCCGTTGTCCGACTTCCTCGGTCCCGAGATCCCGCTACCCGACGAGCTGGGCGGCGTGCAGGTCCGTGGCGACGCCTACGCGAACCAGACCCGTCGCCTGGTGGCCAGCGCCGTCGACACCTACAACTCCAGCCGCACCTTCTACGAGAAGGTGGTCGCCGAGGTGCCGGACCTCGACCTTCGCCAGCCGTCCGCGGACGAGACGGTGGCGATCCTCGTCTCCGACCGGCACGACAACGTCGGCATGGACGCCGTGGTCCGCGCGGTCGCCGACGAGGGTGGCGCGACCGGGATCCTCGACGCCGGTGATGACACGTCGACCGGCTCCGACTGGGAGACCTTCTCCCTCGACTCGCTCACCGACGCGAGCGACGGCCTGGACAAGTGGGCGGTCACCGGCAACCACGACCACGGCCCGACGGTCGGCGACTACCTGGCTAAGAAGGGCTGGACGGTGCTCGACGGCGAGGTCGTCGACGGGCCCGGTGACTCGACGCTCCTGGGTGTTCCCGACCCGCGCACCAGCGGCCTGGGCAACTGGGTCGATGACCAGGGAATCGGTTTCGAGGAGGCCGGTTCGAAGCTCGCCGACATCGCCTGCGCTTCGATGGAGGACGGTACGCCGATCGCGACCCTCCTCGTCCACGACCCTTCGCTGGGTCGGGAGACGCTGCGCAGGGGCTGCGCGACCCTCGTCGTCGGTGGTCACCGCCACGTACACCTGGGCCCGGGCGAGGTGGAGGGCGAGAACGGCCACATCGGCTGGACCTACACCAACGGCACCACCGGCGGTGCTGCGTACGCCTTCGCGATGGGGAAGATCCGCCGCACCGCCGAGGTCACCCTGATCACGTACGCAGACGGCCTCCCCGTCGGTCTCCAGTCGGTCGAGCTGGAGACCAACGGTGCCCTCACCGCTCACACGTACGTTCCGCTCGAGCCCACGCCGACGAGCCGCTAGACCCGTTGACGGCTAGACCGGTCGTGCTCGTAGGTCTCCCAGAAGGTGGCTCCGGTGATGCCGAGCGCATGCGGGTCGAAGACCGGGTCGAGCCCCTGCTTCTTCTGCCGTTCGTAGTCTCGGAGCGCCGCGAACGCGGGCTGCTGGAGGACGAGGATCCCGATGATGTTCAGCCACGCCATCAGGCCGACGCCGATGTCGCCGAGCGTCCAGGCGTCGCTGGCCGTCGACACGCAGCCGTAGGCCGAGGCGGCGAGGATCAGCGCCTGCAGCAGCAGGGTGACCAAGCGCCCGAGCGAGACGCCGCGCGGCCCGCCCAGCGGTACGGTCGCGAAGCGGCCGACGATGAAGCGCAGGTTGGTCTCGGCCATGTAGTAGTAGGCCACCATCGTGGTGAAGCAGAAGAACGCCAGGGAGACCGCGATGAAGGACGCGCCGATGCCGGGGAACACGGTGTCGAAGGCCGTCTGCGTGTAGGCCGGACCGACCTCGGTCCCGGCGGCGAGAACGCCACCGTCCGCGAGCACGCCACCGCTCTCGCTGCCGCCCTCGAAGACGCGGTAGGCACCGGTGGAGAGGATGAGGAAACCGGTCGCGGAGCAGACGAACAGGGTGTCGACGTACACGGCGAACGCCTGCACGAGACCCTGCTTGGCGGGGTGCGAGACCTCGGCCGCGGCCGCCGCGTGCGGGCCCGTGCCCTGGCCGGCCTCGTTGGAGTAGACGCCACGCTTGACGCCCCACATCACGGCCATACCCAGCACGGCGCCGAACGTGGAGTGGAGGCCGAAGGCGCTCGAGAAGACGTCGCTGAGGACCGCCGGGATCCGGTCGGCGTTCACGATGACGACGACCATGGCGACGATGACGTACGCGACCGCCATGAACGGCACCACCAGGGTCGCGAAGGACGCGATGCGCTTGACCCCGCCGATCACGACGAAGGCGAGCACGATGACCGTCGCGATCGCGACGCCCCAGGTCGGGACTCCCCAGGCGTTGGTCATCGCGGCGGACATCGAGTTCGCCTGCACTCCGGGCAGGAGTACGCCGCACGCCAGCACGGTCACGGCCGCGAAGATGAACCCGTAGATCGTGAAGTAGCGGCCGGCACGGGTGTGCGCGAACGCCTGGCTGAAGTAGTAGGCCGGACCGCCGCGGTATTCACCGGTCAGCGGGTCGCGGGTCTTGTAGACCTGACCCAGCGTGCTCTCCACGAACGACGTCGAGGCACCCAGGAACGCGACCGCCCACATCCAGAACATCGCACCGGGCCCGCCGAACGCGATCGCGGTCGCGACACCGGCGATGTTGCCTGTCCCGACACGCCCGGCGAGCGACATCGCCAGTGCCTGGAACGAGGAGACCCCGGAGGACGACTTCTCGCCGCGCGCCAGGAGGTGGATCATCTCGGGGAAGTGCCGCACCTGCAGGAACCGAGACCTCATGGAGAAGAACACCCCCACCGCGAGGCAGAGATACACGAGCCAGTCACTCCATATGACCGCGCTGATCGCGCCCAAGACGTCCGTCATCCGCTTTCCCTTCGTGTGCCGTTCGATCGGAAGAAAGGGAACCATCTCAGACCTGGATCAGGCGAATGTTTTCGAGGGGTGCTCGACGTCACGTCGCGGGGTTCTCGTGAGACCGACACGGTGCTCTCCTCGGGTCGGATGCCCCGCTGGCTGCGCACTTCGGTCCGCGACTGGCTACGATTGTCCAGCCGTTCGGAGACGCGCGGCATGCCGGTGTAGCTGAGTTGGTACAGCAGGGTCCTTGTAAGACCAAGATCGCAGGTTCGAGTCCTGTCACCGGCTCCACGAGGATTGTCGGTCGTCACATCTAGTGTCACCGCCATGAGAGTTTGTACGGGGTGTGGCGCGCCCCTTCTGAAGCGCCATCAACTCAGGTTCTGCAGCAACGCTTGCCAGCGCGCGATGGAACGTCGCGAGAAGATCGAGCGATGGTTGACGACCGGCGAGGCAAGGCTGAGCGGAAGTCGGCGCCACTACGTGAAGCTCCATCTGATGGAGGACCAGGCAGGTCTGTGCGCGATATGCGCATGTCCGGCGTCATGGAACGCCCTTGAGTTGACCTTCGTGCTCGACCACATCGACGGCGACGCGTCGAACAACAGGCGCGAGAACCTCCGGCTTCTCTGTCCGAACTGTGACAGCCAGCTCCCGACGTACAAAGCGAAGAACCGCGGCAAGGGCCGCGCCTGGCGTCGCCAGAGGTACGCCGACGGCAAGTCCTACTGATCAGCGGAGCTGAGTGACCGCGTACGTCGCCGGCGGGTCGGCGATGTCGTCCTGGCTCGCGATCAGCTCGAGCTCTCGGCGACCCGACTTCAGGGTGCGGTCGAGGATCGCGAAGAGGGTGTTCGCGGTGTGGCCGAGGGCGGTCGGGGTCGATCCTGTGGAGAGCAGGTGGGAGAGGTAGACCGCCGCCGTGACGTCGCCGCCACCGTTGGGCGAGATGGGCAGCAGGGGAGTGGTGACCGACCAGGCGCCCTCGTCGGAGACGGCGACCAGGTCGAGGTGGGTGGGGTCGGCCTCGGTGATCACCGAGGTGACGAGGACGTTCGAGGGGCCCTTCGAACGGACCACGTCGACGGCGGCGAGCACCTCCTCGAGCGTGTCGGTCGACCCGACGCCGGCCAGGAAGTTGAGCTCGAAGTGGTTGGGGGTGATCACGTCGGCGGCCGGTACGACCTCGTCCCGCATGAACTCCGGGATGCCTTCGCGGACGAACATGCCACGCCCGACGTCACCCATCACCGGGTCGCAGCAGTAGAGAGCGCGGGGGTTGAGCGCCTTCACCCGGCGGGCGGCGTCGAGGATGATCGCGCCGACGGCAGGATCGCCCTGGTAGCCGGACAGCACGGCGGAGACGGTGGAGAGACCGTCACGCTCCGAGATCCCTTCGATGACCTCGGCGACCTGGTCGGCGGCGACGACGGGCCCGCGCCACGCGCCGTAGCCGGTGTGGTTGGAGAAGTTGACCGTGAGCACCGGCCAGACCTCGTGACCGAGCCGCTGGATCGGGAAGACGGCCGCCGAGTTGCCGACGTAGCCGAAGGCGACATGCGACTGGATGGAGAGGATCTGCATGGGTCCTATTCTGCGCCCGCGGGCTCAGGCGGCCTTCTTCTGGGCCTTGTTCGGGGGCGACTTCTGCGCTGCCTTCTGGGACGGGTCGTGGAGCAGCCAGGCGGCCAGCGCACCACCGACGGCGCCGAAGAGGTGGCCCTGCCAGGAGACCCCGGCCTGCCCGGGAAGCACGCCGAGAAGAAGGCTGCCGTAGGCCAGGAAGATGAGCACGCCGATGATGATCTGGCCGACGCGATGGCTGAACATGCCCCGCAGGATCAGGTAGACCAGCCAGCCGAAGATCAGCATCGAGGTCCCGGCGGTGATGCTGCCCGGGGGAGACATCAGCCAGACGCCCACACCTCCGACCACCCAGATGATGATCGTCGCCACGATCCCGCGGCCGACCCCGGAGGCGAGCACCAGGAAGCTGAGGATCAGCGCCGGCAGCGTGTTGCCGTAGAGGTGGGCCCAGCCGAAGTGGAGCACCGGGGCGAAGGCGATGCCGAGCAGCCCCGCGTCGGTGCGCGGCACGATGCCGAGCGTGTCGAGCTGGTGTCCGCTGATGTAGTCGGTGGCCTCGAGCACCCACAGCAGAGCGACGAAACCGAGGGCCCAGAGCCCGGCACGGAGCCAGTGGGTGGGTTGCGTACGCGTGGGGGATGCCTGGCTCACGCCCAAAAGCCTACATACAGCGTCCTACCGACCGCTCCTGCCGACCACTCCTATCGCGACTCCACAGCGGCGAGCCGTTGCTCGAGACTCTCGTAGAGATAGGGGACGGCGGCCGGGTGGGGGCCGGTCTCGTAGAGCTCGGTCGCCAGTGCTCGCGGTGACTCGCCGGTATGCTCTGCGGCCCAGGTGCCACCGGAGTCGATGATCTTCCCGCCGGGGAGCGGCAGGACGGAATCGGCCGACAGCGCCACCCAGCGGCCGTCGTCGCCGCCGTCATCGAGCCAGGCGATCGGCACGGCGTACGCCTCGCCCTCGGTCGTCTCGGCCTCGAGCGTGATCCGGCGGCCGACCGGGTGCGCCCCCTGCCTTGTCCACAGGACCGTCGCGACGTCGAACCGGTCCTCGTCGGCCGCCGTGCCGAGGATCAGGTGGTCGGCGAAGGTCGCCCAGTCACGTACGTCACCGTCGGGAAACTCCGGCGGACCCGCCCGGTCCAGCAGGAGCCGGCCGCCGAGAGCGGCGGCCCAGACGGCCAGGATGACCGCGACGATGGTGCCGATGACCGCGACACCGCGCGGGACGGACAGCGTCGGTCCAGTCCTGTTCTCGCCCACCTGGCCCCCGTTCAGTGCCGATGGGCCGATCCTAACCGGCGTCGGTGGACGTCAGCCCGAGTTCGGTCCGGCAGTTCACTCCGGCAGTTCACTCCGGCAGTTCACTCCGGCAGTTCACTCCGGAAGGGACCAGTCGATCGGCGAGGCACCCTGCTCGGCGAGGAGCGCGTTGGCGCGGGAGAACGGCCGGGATCCGAAGAACCCGCGGCGGGCCGAGAGTGGCGAGGGGTGGACCGACTTGATCGCGGGCACCTGGTCGAGCTTCGGCTCGAGGTTCTGGGCGTGCC
>NZ_JBOHDN010000075.1:0-11306 GCF_050699375.1 Nocardioides sp.
TGGGCAAAGGCCACTTCGTTCAGACCTCCCCGCGAAGGCATACCGGGGTCTTTCGAGCGGGGGCAACGCCGCCCAGTGCGTGCCATGGCGGCGGACCGGGGAGGAACTTGAGGCGATGACCACTAGCGAGCGCTGGACTATCGTTGTCCGAGTGGCAGATGCTTCCGTTTCCCCGCGGCCGCTCAGCGAGTTGCTGGTGGCGCGGCGGAAACGCGGGTTCGTCGGCCGCGACGCGGAGCTGGAGCTGATGCGAGACGCACTCGCACGTGCTGTGCCGCCATTCTCGGTGCTCTACATGTATGGACCAGGAGGGATCGGAAAGTCGAGCCTGGTCGACGTCATCGCTGATCTCGCTGCTGAGACCGGTGCCACGATCGCTCGGGTCGACGGCCGCGAGGTGTCCCCTGAGCCAACGGCAGTGCTTGGAGTGCTCGCGGAGTCGCTCGATGTCCCGGATGGTGGCGCGGCGATCACGACCCCGGGTCGGCCGGTGATCGTTCTCGACACCTACGAGCGGCTTGCACCATTGGACGACTGGGTGCGAACCAAGCTGTTGCCGCGCCTCCCCGCCACGGCCGTGGTCGTGATCGCGGGTCGCGCCCCTCCCGATGCGTCCTGGCGCGCCGACCCCGGCTTCGGCGACCTGCTGAGAGTCGTTTCCGTGCGCAACCTGACCCCGGCGGAAGGCCGCGAATACCTGCTCGCGAAGAAGGTCGAACCCGCCAGGCATGAGGAGATCCTCCAGGTCACCCATGGCCACCCGCTGGCGCTTGCCCTGTTGACAGATCATGTCGCCAGGGGTGGCGAGCCCGTGGTCGACCCGATGCCACCAGACCTGGTCGCGACACTGATGCAACGCGTGGTCGAAGCCGTCCCGTCCGAGCTGCACCGCCGCGCGCTCGAGGTGTGCGCCTTGGCACGGGTGACGACCGAAGCACTGCTGCGGGATGCGCTGGAGGTCGATGACGCGCACGACCTCTTCGAGTGGTTGCACGGGCTCTCGTTCATCCACGCCGGCGCCGAGGGTCTCTACCCGCACGACCTCGCGCGCGACCTGCTGGACGCGAACCTCCGCTGGCGCGACCCCGCAACCTACAAGCAGGTTTTCCGTGGGGTCTGGACCCACATCCGTCGGTTGCTGCAGAGCACGACCGGCCGCGCCCAACAGCAGGCGATCTTCGACCTCAAGTTCGTCTTCCGCAACCTCCCCGACGTCCTTTCACCCGTCGACTGGGCATCCTGGGGCGGGTTCTACCCCGAACCAGCAGCTCCCCGAGACCGGGAGGCGATCATCAACCTGGTTCAAGCAGCCGAAGGAGTCGCGTCGGCGGCCATCGCCGAGCACTGGCTGGACCGTCAGCCAGAAGGATTCCGCGTCCTACGCCATCACTCAGGCTCCATCCGGGGCGTCGTCGCGCTGATCGACCTGACCCGCGCCTCTGCCGAGGACCTCGCCGCCGACCCCGGAGCCGACGCGGCATGGAGGTTTGCCCGACGTAGCGGACCTTCCCGCCCCGGAGAGGTCGTGACCCAGACCCGGTTCGTCATCGACCAAGAGGCCTACCAGGAGCCGTCCCCGACGCTCAACGCCGTTCCCGTGCTCACCCTGCAGCAGTACCTGTGCACGGCAGAGCTGTCCTGGGACTTCCTGACCCTCGCCGAACCCGATCGTTGGAACGACTACTTCGCCGTCGCCGACCTGCCCCGGGCCGAAGGGGCGGACTTCGAGGTCGGGGGACGCCGGTACGGTCTGTTCGCGCACGACTTCCGGCGGGTTCCCGTGGACGCGTGGCTGGAGCTCGTGACGGAGCGCGCCCTCGCCCGTGACGCGACGCCCGAGCCGACCGCGGCGGGACGACCTCAGCCCTTGGTCCTTTCCCAGCCCGAGTTCAAGCAGGCAGTCAAACAGGCACTGCACGACCTGCATCGCCACGATCTGCTGGCCCGCAGCACCCTGTTGCGAGCTCGACTCGTCCTCGACGACGACCACGACGAGGAGCGGGGCGCCGACGCGTTGGCAGGTCTGTTGCACGATGCCGTCGACACCCTGCGCGGGGATCCCCGCGACGACAAGCTGCTGTGTGCTGTCGACCGGACCTACCTACGTCCTGCTGCGACCCAGGAGTCCGCGGCCGCGATGCTCGGGCTGCCGTTCAGCACCTACCGACGACACCTGACACAAGGTGTTGAGCGGGTCGTCGCCTGGTTGTGGGAGCGCGAGGTCTACGGCGACTCCGAACCCAGCAACCTCGAGACTCCGCCGCGGAGCGAGCACAACTGAGCAGTTTCTGGTCTGGCAACTGAACAACGATCACGCGCAGCCTGCTGGTGAAACCAAGGAGGCCGCAGATGATGGAGAAGATCGCCGACCGAGCCGTGGTGCTCGGCGGCAGCATTGCCGGACTGCTCGCCGCTCGCGTGCTGTCGGAGGCGTACGACGAGGTGGTCGTGGTGGAACGAGACGAACTGCCGACGGCCGCGACACATCGGCGTGGCGTACCGCAGGGCCGCCACATCCACGGTCTGGGCGGTCGCGGTCAGCAGATCCTCGATGAGCTGTTCCCGGGGTTCACCGCGGACCTGGTGGCGCAGGGTGTTCCGGTGGTCGACCAGCTGAACGACGCCCGCCTCTACCTGAGCGGACATCGGCTGCAGCAGGCCGTGAGCGGCGTCCGAGTGCTCAGCGCCAGCCGCCCCTGCCTCGAGGGATACCTCCGGGAACGGGTCCGTTCGCTGCCTGGTGTCGGCTTCGCCGATCATTGCGACGCTCTCGGGTTCGCCACCACGCCCGACGGTGATGTCACCGGTGTGCGGGTGATCCGCCGCGCCGACGGCAGCGCCGGAGAGACACTCGACGCCGATCTCGTCGTCGACGCCACCGGACGCGGCACCCGAACACCCCGCTGGCTGGACGACCTGGGATACGGGCGGCCGGCGCGGGACACGATCGCGGCCGACATCGCGTACGCAACCGCGACCCTGCGTCTTCGCCCCGACGCACTGGGTAGCGACCTCGCCGTCATCGCCCCGCCCAAGTCGGGGCACCACCGTGGCGGCGGGCTTGCCGCGATCGAGGGCGATCGGCACATCCTCACCCTGATGGGGCTCCTCGGCGAGCGTCCATCCACGACGCCGGAGGGCTTTCTCGACTACGCCAGATCTCTGCAGGTTCCCGACATCTACGATGCCGTCCACGACGCCGAGATGCTCACCGATCCGGTCGCGACACGCTTCCCAGCGAGCGTGCGCTGCCGCTACGAGCGCATGGCCCGCTTCCCCAACGGTCTGTTGGTGGTGGGGGACGCACTGTGCAGCTTCAACCCGATCTACGGGCAGGGAGTCGGCGTCGCCGCTCTCGAAGCCCTCACCCTTCGGCGCCATCTCGAGGGTGAGCGTCCTCTCGATACGCACAAGGTCATGCGCGCGCTGGCCAAGGCCATCGACGTGCCTTGGGACATGGCAGCCGGCGGGGACCTTGCCTTCCCGGCAGTCGAGGGAGACCGAAACACCAAGGTCAGAATCGGCAACGCCTACATCCCGCGTCTGCACGCCGCCGCCGCGAGCGACGCGAAGCTCGGCACCACCTTCGTCCGGGTGGCCGCGCTCATTGATCCGCCCGAGCGCCTCTTCCGTCCCGGCACCATCGTCCGCGTGCTGGCCCAGATGGCATCGAACAGTCGGGATCGATCCGGTCCCTGAGATGTCTGGCGCCTTCGACCGGGACGATCAGGTGTTCCTCACCGAGGCGTTGGGGAGGATCGTGAGCGTCACGATCACGGCGCGTACGTCCTGAGCGTCCCGGGTTCGCCGCCATGGCCCGTCGAGGTCAAACTTGAGTCGAAGCTCAGTCGCAGCACGGAAGCCATGCGACACTCGTCGTCATGACGGGCCCCGCGCGCGTCGAGAGCCCGCGGTCTGCACGACTTGCCGCACTGGCGATCGGCGCCCTGATCGCGATCGTGCTGGGTTTCGCGGCCATGCGGGTGATGATCGACTGGCCGAACATTCTTGCCGGTACGACGCCTGACGACGACTTCGCGATGCGGTACGTCGAGCACCCGTGGCTCGCCTACCTCCACATCGCGCCGGGCGTCGTGTATCTGATCGGTGCGCCGCTGCAGCTGTCCCGGCGGTTCCGCACCCGGCACTACCAGTTCCACCGGCGCTTCGGACGTGTGCTGCTGGTCTGCGCACTCGTCACGGGGGTGTTTGCGCTGCTGTTCGGCGTTCCGCACGCCTGGGGCGGCGCGCCCGAGGCGGCTGCGACAGTCCTGTTCGGGAGCTGGTTCCTCCTGTCCCTGGTGCTCGCCTACCGGGCGATCCGCCGTGGCGCCGTAGCCCAGCACCGACGCTGGATGATCCGCGCCTTCGCGGTCGGTGTCGGTATCGGCACCATCCGGATCTGGGTCGGCATCTTCGTGGGTATCGAGCAGATGCTGTCCGGAGGTGCCTCACCGAGCACGCCGAGCCCGACGACGTTCGGCGTCGCATTCTGGCTCGCCTTCACGATGCACGTGGCCATCGGCGAATGGTGGCTGCGACGGACCCCGGTCCTGACCGGCTGACGATCGGCACCGCTGACCTAGGGACAAAGCGGCTCGGGAGCAGTAGGTTCGTTGGACCCCGATCAGCGTTGATGGAGGAGCCTCGGATGAGCCAGATGAGTCAGGAGCTGACCACCGACTACGTAGTGGTCGGAGCAGGATCCGCCGGAGCAGTGATCGCGAGTCGGCTCAGCGAGAGCCCGAGCAACCAGGTGCTGCTCCTGGAGGCCGGTCCGGGTCGCAAGGAGACCAACGTCCAGGTGCCGGCGGCCTTCTCGAAGCTCTTCCGCTCCGAGCTCGACTGGGACTATCTGACCGAGCCGCAACCGAGCCTCGGTGGGCGTCAGATCTACTGGCCGCGTGGCCGGATGCTCGGCGGCTCCTCCTCCATGAACGCGATGATGTGGGTCAAGGGCTTCCAGGCCGACTACGAGGAGTGGGGAGACGCCGCCGGCCCCGAATGGGGCTGGGAGTCCGTGCGGAAGACGTACGCAGCGCTCGAGGACGTCGAGGATCCCACCGCTCTCGACGGGATCGGTGGACTGGTCCGGGTCGAGCGCCAGCGCAGCCCCAGGCCGTACACGAACTCGTTCCTGCAGGCCGCCGAGGAGGCCGGATATCCGCGGGGGAGGGCGAACGGCCCGAACCCCGAGGCGTACGTCGAGACCATGGTGACGCAGCGGCGCGGGGCGCGCTGGAGCACCAAGGACGCCTATCTCACGCCGGCCCGCAAGCGCATGAACCTGACCACCCTGACCGATGCCCCGGCCACGCGGGTGCTCTTCGACGGCACCCGGGCAACCGGCGTGGAAGCCATGGTGGCCGGACGCAGGACGGTCATCAACGCACGCCGCGAGGTGATCCTCGCCGGCGGCGCGATCAACTCGCCACAGCTCCTGATGCTCTCCGGCATCGGACCGGCGGCCCACCTGCGCGAGCACGGCGTCGACGTCGTCCACGACCTCCCCGAGGTCGGTGAGAATCTCTCCGACCACCTCGTCGGCGTGCTCGGCTGGGAGGTCGAGGGTGGCACGCTCGGCACAGCCGAGACCCCGCTCCAGCTGGTCTCCTACCTGCTGAGGCGCCGCGGCATGCTCACCTCCAACGTCGGCGAGGCGTACGGCTTCCTGCGCTCCCGCGCCGGCCTGAGCGGCCCCGACATCGAGATGATCTTCGCCCCGGTCGGCTTCTTCGAGGAGGGCCTCGTTCCCTACGAGGGCCATGCGGTCGGCCTCGGACCGATCCTGATCGACCCAGCCAGCCGAGGCCAGATCCGGTTGCGATCCGCGGACCCGGCGGCCAAGGCGGTCATCGATCCTCGCTATCTCAGCGACCCCGACGGTCACGATCGCGCCGCGATGGTCGACGGCGTCCGGGTGGCGCTGGACATCGCCGCCCAGCCCGCGCTCAAAGGCATCCTCGGCAAGCTGGTTCGGCCCGATCTGCCCAACGACGCTCCTCCTGCCGAGATCGCCGACGCCGTCCTGGCCCGCCACGCCCACACGCTCTACCACCCCACCGGCACCTGCCGGATGGGCAGCGACGGCGCCAGCGTGGTCGACCCACAGCTTCGCGTACGTGGCGTCGACGGCCTCCGCGTAGCCGACGCCTCGGTGATGCCCAGGATCGTGCGCGGCCACACCAACGCACCCTCGATCCTGATCGGCGAGCGGGCCGCGGAGATCATCCAGAAGGGCTGAGGGCAAGACTTCCACCGCGCGCGTGATTCGGGTCACACTGGGCCCATGACGGATTCCTACGCTGCCGGAGAGACCACTACCCCGCTGCTGGAGGAGACGATCGGGGCCAGCTTCGACCGCACTGTCGCGCGGTTCGACGACCGGGAGGCGCTCGTGGAGGTGGCCACCGCCCGCCGCTGGACGTACGCCGAGATGAGCCGTGACGTCGACGCGCTGGCCGTCGGGCTCCGCAAGGCCGGGATCGAGAAGGGCGACCGGGTCGGCATCTGGGCACCCAACTGCGCGGAGTGGACCCTGACCCAGATCGCCACCGCGAAGATCGGCGCGATCCTGGTCAACATCAACCCGGCCTACCGCACCCACGAGCTCGCCTACGCGCTGACCCAGTCGGGCATCAAGCTGCTCGTCTCCGCTCCCGAGTTCAAGACCTCCGACTATCGCTCGATGGTGGCCGAGGTCGGCGGCGACTGCCCCGAGCTCGAACAGACCGTCTTCATCGGCGACCCCGAGTGGACCGCCCTTCTCGACGCCGGGCGCGGCGAGAAGCTCCAGGACCACGTCACCTACGAGCTCGACCCGTCCGACCCGATCAACATCCAGTACACCTCGGGCACCACCGGCTATCCCAAGGGCGCGACCCTGAGCCATCGCAACATCCTCAACAACGGCTTCTTCACCACCGAGACGATCGACCTCACCGAGCACGACCGGCTGGCGATCCCGGTGCCCTTCTACCACTGCTTCGGCATGGTGATGGGCAACCTCGGCTGCATCACCCACGGCGCCACGATGGTGATCCCGGGCCAGGCTTTCGACCCGGCCACCACCCTGAAGGCCGTCCAGGACGAACGTTGCACGGCCGTCTACGGCGTACCGACGATGTTCATCGCCATGCAGAGCCACCCCGACTTCGCGAGCTTCGACCTGAGCACGCTGCGCACCGGCATCATGGCGGGCAGCCCGTGCCCGGTCGAGGTGATGAAGCGGTGCGTCAACGAGATGAACATGAGCCAGGTCTCGATCGCGTACGGCATGACCGAGACCTCGCCGGTCTCGACCCAGACCCGGATGGAGGACGACCTCGAGCACCGCACCGCGACCGTCGGCCGGGTCCACCCGCACGTAGAGGTGCGAGTCGTCGACCCGACCTCCGGTGCCGTGCTGCCGCGTGGCGAGGCCGGCGAGCTGCAGACCCGCGGCTACTCGGTGATGCTCGGGTACTGGGCCGACGAGGCGAAGACGAAGGCGGCGATCGACGACGAGGGCTGGATGCACACCGGCGACCTCGCCGTGATGAACCCCGACGGCTACTGCAGCATCGTCGGCCGGATCAAGGACATGGTCATCCGTGGCGGCGAGAACATCTACCCCCGCGAGATCGAGGAGTTCCTCTACACCCACCCCGACATCGAGGACGTCCAGGTCATCGGCGTGCCCGACGAGACGTACGGCGAGGAGCTCTGCGCCTGGGTGCGTCTGCGATCCGGTGCCGCTCGGATGACCAACGAGAGCCTGAAGGAGTACGCCACCGGCAAGCTCGCCCACTACAAGATCCCGCGCTACGTCCTGGTCGTCGAGGAGTTCCCGATGACCGTGACCGGCAAGGTTCGCAAGGTGGAGATGCGCGAGAAGACCGTCTCCGAGCTCGGGCTCTGACCCGAGCACCGGGCGTGCTCAGGTCAACGCCGCCGCCGCGATCGCCTTCTCCTCGCCGACGAGGGTGATCTCGACCCGCTCGACATCGTCGATCGGCACCGCCGAGGACGCGTCGAGCCCGAGCGTCTCCCCGCCGGACCAGGTCCACGATCCCGCGACCGTGCGAGAACCGTCGCGGCCGACCAGGACCAGGTCGTAGGTCACCGGCCCACGCGGAGCCTGCGCCGGCGGGCTCTGCCCGGGCTTGGGCGGGTAGTGGCAGCTCCACTGCAGCTTGGTGCCCCAGTTGGTCGGAGTGACGACGAGCTGGGCCCACAGGTCGACGCTGCCCACCGGCTGCAGATCGACGATCCGCTCGGCGGTGCCGGCGGAGCCGGACGGGGAGACCGAGGCGGAAGGCGCCGCGGCCGGGTCCTGCGCGCCGTCGCGGCCCAGGATCACGCCGCCGAAGGCGGCGCCACCGGCGAGGAGCACGACGGCAGCCACCGCGGCGAGTGCGTTGCGGCGCAGCCGCGACCTGCGTACGGCCCCGGCCAGCTCGGTCAGCGCGGTCGCCGGGAGGTCGGCGACGTCGTCATCGACGAGCTCCTCGGCCTCCTCCCGCGAGAGCACACCGAGCAGCCCCGGCATCCCGGCGAGCTCGGCGACGGCGTCGCGGCAGATGGCGCAGCCGCCCAGATGCCGCTCGTACGTCCTCCGGTCGCTCGGGCTCAGCGCTCCGAGCACGTAGGAGGCGTCCCAGTCGGCGAACGTCTCGTGTGCGGATGCGTCCAGGTCGTCGTTCATGCCGCCACCTCCGTAGCGCGACAGTACGGACGTGGCGGCCTGAACCCTATGGTCGTTCGCTGGCGCTCACTCATGCCGCCACCTCCGTAGCGCAAGCGCAACAGTACGGACGTGGCGGCCTGAATCCTGTGGTCGTTCGCTGGCGCTCACTCATGAGGTGACCCCCTTCTCTTGCAGCGCGAGTCGCAGGGCTCGCAGGCCGTAGTGCAGCCGAGACTTCGCGGTGCCGATCGGGACGCCGTGCTCGTGGGCGAGCTCGGTGACCGACCGGCCGCCGTAGTAGGCCCCGACCACCATCGCGCGGTGGTCGGGGGAGAGCGACGTGAGCGCGTCGGCGACGACCCACGAGTCGAGCACCGCCTGGGTCTCGTCGGCCCGGCTCTGCTCGGGCGGTGACTCCGCGGCGTACTCCCGCTTGCGTCGGGCGCTGCGCAGGTCGTCGATGACGAGGTTGCGGGCCGTGGTGAACAGCCAGGCGCGTACGCCGTCCTCGGACCGCTGCAGCACCTCCGGGTGGCGCCACGCGCGCAGCAGTGTCTCCTGGACCACGTCCCGCGCTTCCTCCCCGTCGCCGGTGCGGCGCGCCACATAGCGGTAGAGCGCGTCCGCGTGGGCGTCGTGCACAGCTACCAGGAGGTCGTCCTCGGCACCCATGTCACCTCCCTGCGTCAACGGGCCCGGATCACGCCGGGGTGAGCGCGAGTGAGAACTCGACGCTACCGCTGTCCTCCACGCTCACGAAGCCGAGGTTGGGTGCCTCGACACCGAAGTCGGCGAAGGTGATCGGCACGCTGCCGACGACCTGCATGGCGTCCGCACCGTCGGACCCGACCTCCGCGGCCACGGTCACCGGCTGCGTCTCGCCGTGCACGGTGAGGTCGCCGGTCAGCTCGACCTCGGTGGCACCGTCCTCCAGGGCTGCGGGCTCGGTGAGCTCGAAGCTGGCCGTGGGGAACTCCTCGGCCTGGATCGCGTTTTCGCGGAAGTAGCCGTCCCGGTTGCTCGAGTCGGTCGCGATCGTGGCGACCTTCACCTCGATGCTCGCCTCGGTGACCTCGCCCTCGGCGATGCTCACCTGGCCGGTGACGTCCTCGGTGCGGCCGGTGACGGTGACGTCCTCGCCCCGCAGCACCTCGTCGACCCGATAGCCGGCGAAGGACCCCTCCGAAACACTCCACGTGCCCCCGGCGGCCGCGGTGTCGGAGGGCACTGCCGACGCGCTCAGGCTGGGCTCGTCCGCCGCCGCGTCCTCTGCTCGGTCGGCGTACCATCCGGGCCCGAAGATCACCGCTACACCGCCGAGAACCACTACTGCCGCACCGACCCCGATTGCTGCCTTCGTCCGTGTACGCACGTCGAACCCTCTCGCCTCAAGCCGACCCGATGCCGGCCTCCGTCCCGTACTACGGAGCACGACCGCGAACGGTTCAATCGGTCGCGGGTGACACAATCGGCAGCGCCCCACACGATCCCCTCAGGAGTCCACCCATGGCACAGACCCCTCTCGAGCTCTTCGGCACCGAGGCCCTCATCAACGATGAGGAGCGCGCGATCCGCGACACGGTGAGGTCCTTCGCGGAGAAGCAGATCAAGCCTCACCTCGCCGACTGGTTCGAGGCCGGTGACGTCCCGGTCCGTGAGCTCGCGCCCGAGCTCGGCAAGCTCGGCGTCCTCGGCATGCACCTGGAGGGCTATGGGTGTGCGGGCACCAGCGCCACGGCGTACGGCCTGGCCTGCATGGAGCTCGAGGCCGCCGACTCCGGGATCCGTTCGCTGGTCTCCGTGCAGGGCTCGCTGGCGATGTACGCCATCTGGAAGTGGGGGAGCGAGGAGCAGAAGCAGGAGTGGCTGCCGCGGATGGCGGCCGGTGAGGCGATCGGCTGCTTCGGGCTGACCGAGCCCGACTTCGGCTCCAACCCTGGCGGGATGCGCACGCGGGCCCGGCGCGACACTCCGGGGGACGAGAACAGTGACTGGATCCTGACCGGCAACAAGATGTGGATCACCAACTCCCCGGTCGCCGACGTCGCGGTCGTGTGGGCCCAGACCGACGAGGCCCCCGACGGCAAGGGCATCCGAGGTTTCGTGGTCCCCACCGACACCCCGGGCTTCTCCGCGCCGGTGATCAAGCAGAAGCTGTCCCTGCGCGCCTCGGTCACCGGTGAGATCGTCCTGGACGACGTACGCCTCCCGGCCTCCGCCGCTCTTCCCGAGGTCAGGGGCCTCAAGGGCCCGCTGTCCTGCCTGAACGAGGCCCGCTTCGGCATCGTCTTCGGCGCCGTCGGCGCGGCCCGCGACTGCCTCGAGTCCGCCATCGCGTACTCCGCCTCGCGAGAGATCTACGACAAGCCGCTCTCGGGCTACCAGATCACCCAGACCAAGCTCGCCGACATGACCCTCGAGGTCGGCAAGGCGATGCTTCTCGCGCTGCACCTGGGCCGCCTCAAGGACGCGGGCACGCTCCGCTCCGAGCAGATCTCGCTCGGCAAGCTCAACAACGTCCGCGAGGCGATCGCCATCGCCCGCGAGTGCCGCACCATCCTCGCCGCCGCCGGCGTCACCCTCGAGTTCCCGATCATGCGCCACGCCAACAACCTCGAGTCCGTCCTCACCTACGAGG
>NZ_JBOHDN010000076.1:0-11502 GCF_050699375.1 Nocardioides sp.
GCAGCGTCCTGGTCACCGGCGGCGACAGCCTCGAGGTCGTCGCGGTCTGGATCGGCATGCTCGGCCTCGACTTCACCGTGGAGTCACCCCCGGAGCTCCGCGACCACCTCGCGATCCTCGCGACCCGCTACGCCGCCGCCATCGGTCGGACCGAGTGAGGCGTCATGCTCATCGCCGAAGACCTGGTCCTGCTTACCCTGGACGACCGCACCGGACGACCCTTCGGCGGGATCGACACGTGGACGCTCGATCTGCTGGCGGGCGGAGCTCTCCTGTCCGAGCTCGCGCTGGCCGGCGCGGTCAGGCTTCACCTCGACCCGGTCTCGCGCATGGTGGAGGTGCATCCGACGGGCGTCCGACTGCCCCAGGATCCGTGTCTCCGGCGCGCCTTGGAGCTCGCGGGCGGGAAGGCGCGTCCGCCCGCCCTGGTCAGGAGCTGCGGCATCGCGATGTCCGGCCATCTACTCGAGCGTCTCCGGCACCAGGGTCTGCTCGGTCGGGAGCAGCGGCGGCGTCTCCTCGTCACCCGGACCGTCTGGCCGACGGTTGATACCGCCTACAAGCAGGACGTACGCCGCCATCTCGCCGCCACCCTGGTCCACGGAGATCATCCGAGCCAGCGCACAGCCGCTCTGATCGCTCACCTAGCCGCCGTCGACCAGGCCCACCGGATCTTCGCCTCACCCGGCGCGACCCCGCAGCACGTCAAGGCTCGCGCGGACCACATCGCCCGCGCCCATTGGGCCGCGGCCGCCGTGCGGGGTGTGTTCCTGGCCGGTCGTGGCCGACGTGGTGGGTACGACTGGGGCAGCGACGGAGGCGTTGGAGATGGCGGTGGAGGCGGAGATGGTGGCGGAGGCGACTGATCATGCCCCGTCCGAACCGCGCCAGAGGATGCGGCCGGTGCTGATCCGGGCAATTCGGTGTCGGGACCGCCGAGCGCACATTACGGTCGCGTCGTGACGATCGCCGAAGACCTCGTGCTGCTGACCCTGGACGACGTCACCGGACAGCCCGTCAAGGGACTTCGCGACATGTCGAAGCGGGACATCCTGCTCGGCGGCGCGCTGCTGACCGAGCTCGCGCTCGTCGGTGCGATCGACGTACGCAGGAAGGCATTCTTCCTCTCGCCCAAGGTGCGTCCGGTGGCCGTGGGCGTGCCCGAGGACTACTGCCTGCAACAGGCGATCACGATCATCAGGGAACGGCCGAGGACCCCACGCGCCCTGGTCGGCCGGATCGGGCACGAGAGGTTCGACTACTTCGCAGGCGTGCTGGCCGGGCGCGGCGTGCTCCGAAGAGAGCGGCGCAGGGCGTTCCTCTCCACCAGGACGGTCTGGCCCGTCGCCGACTCACGATCCAAGCAGCCGCTACGCGACCAGATCTCTTCCGTGCTCCTCCACGACGACCTTCCCGATCAGCGCACCGGCACCCTGATCGCCCTGCTCTCGGCCGTCAACCAGGCCCATCGGCTCTTCGTCTCCCCGTCGGTGCCACCACGAGCCGTGAAGAAGCGTGCCCAGCGGATCGCCCGAGCCGACTGGGCCGCGGGCGCCGTTCGCGATGCCATCGTCGCTGCCCACGACGGCGTCGAGTCCCGCTTCTACGGAGGCTTCAGCGACGGCACCTTCGGGGACGGCGGAGGGGACGGCGGCGGAGGTGGCGACTGAGGTGGCGACTGGGCCGCGGGCGACCTGCACGGGCCTCGATGACACCATCCCGCCCGACGTCCCGTCGCCACCCGGCACCGAGTGGGCAACGTGGACATCAGGCGGGAAGGCTCACTCCTGCGGCTTGATGCCCAGCCGGTCGAGCTCCTCGTCGATCACGGCCGGGTCGAGCTTGCGGAAGACCGGGGTGGGCTTGGCGACCGGGGTGCCGACGAGGATCGGGTGGCGCTCCCACGAGGGCGCGCCGGAGTAGTCGCCGGTGATGATCGGGTAGGGCCTGCCGTTGTCGAGGTCCTCGGTCTCCTCGATGCGGGGCATCGGGGCGACCTCACCCTTGCCGCCGAGTGCCTTGTCGATCTCGTTGGCGGAGAACGGCAGGAACGGGGACAGGATGAGGTTGAGGTCGGCGACGCACTGTGCCATCACGTGCAGCACGGTGCCGAGACGCTCTCGGTCCTCGGTGGCCTTGGCGAGCTTCCACGGTTCCAGGTCGGTGACGTACTTGTTGACCTCGCCGACGGCCCGCATCGCCTCGCCGATCGCCTGCTTCTGGCGGTGGCGGCCGATCAGGTCGCCGACAGTGCCGAAGGCAGCACCGACGGTGTCCAGGATCGCCTGGTCCGCTTCCGTCAAGGGCCCAGCGGGCGGCAGCTCACCGAAGTTCTTGGCGATCAGGGTGGCGGTGCGGTTGACCAGGTTGCCCCAGCCGGCGACGAGCTCGTCGTTCGTACGCCGCACGAACTCCGCCCAGGTGAAGTCGGAGTCGTTCGACTCCGGGCCGGCGGCGGCCACGAAGTAGCGGAACGCGTCGGGCTGGTAGCGCGAGAGCAGGTCGCGTACGTAGATCACGATCTTCTTCGAGGAGGAGAACTTCTTGCCCTCCATCGTCAGGTATTCGCTGGAGACGACCTCGGTGGGCAGGTTGAGGGTGCCGTACGCCCCCGGCTGACCGCCCTTCGACCCGCGACCGTTGTAGGCGAGCAGCTCGGCCGGCCAGATCTGGGAGTGGAAGGTGATGTTGTCCTTGCCCATGAAGTAGTAGGCCAGCGGCTCGGCCGCAGCGAGCTCGGTCGCGGTGGCTCCCTCGAGCGTCCCGGGCGGGTTCCACCACTGCCGCCAGGCCTCGGGATCCCCTGATCGCCGCGCCCACTCGATCGACGCGGACAGATAGCCGATGACCGCGTCGAACCAGACGTACAGCTTCTTCGTCGGGTTCTCGCGCCACTCGTCCAGAGGCACCGCGATCCCCCAGTCGATGTCGCGGGTCATCGCCCGCGGGCGGATCTCGTTGAGGATGTTGCGCGAGAAGCCGATCACGTTGGGCCGCCACAGACCGGTGCGCTCGCGCTCGGCCAGCCACTCGCTCAGCGCGTCGGCCAGGGCCGGGAGATCGAGGAACATGTGCTGGGTCTCGATGAACTCCGGCGTCTCACCGTTGATCTTGGAGACCGGGTTGATCAGCTGGTCGGGGTCGAGCTGGTTGCCACAGTTGTCGCACTGGTCGCCGCGGGCGCCCGGCGCGTGACAGATCGGGCACTCACCCTCGATGTAGCGGTCGGGCAGGGTCCGCCCGGTCGACGGGGAGATCGCGCCCTTCGTGGTCTTCTCGACGAAGTAGCCGTTGTTCCACACACCGAGGAACAGCTCCTGCACCACCGAGTGGTGGTTGGCCGAGGTGGTGCGGGTGTAGAGGTCGTACGTCAGGCCGAGAGAGACCAGGTCCTCGACGATGATCCGGTGGTTCTTGTCGACGAGCTCCTGGGGCGTCACGCCCGCCTCGTCGGCGGCGATCAGGATCGGGGTGCCGTGCTCGTCGGAGCCGGAGACCATGAGCACGTCGTGGCCGGCCATCCGCATGTACCGACTGAAGACGTCGGAGGGCACACCGAAACCGGCGACATGGCCGATATGGCGCGGGCCGTTCGCGTACGGCCAGGCGACTGCGGACAGAACTTTGCTCATGCCCCCATCCTAGGGACGGGGCGCCACCGGCTTCTGATCGACACCAGCATTCGCCACGCGCAACCCGGATCAGCCGTTGAACATCTGGTCCCGCTTGTAGGCGTACTTCCGGATCCACGGCAGCCACTTGGCGAGCTGGGCGCCGGGGCAGGAGGTCTCGTTGGTGTGGAAGTGACCGTCGATGACCCAGACCCGCACACGACGGCCCGGGGGGAACCGGTCGCTGCCCTTGGAGATCGTGACCAGCTTGCCGCGTTCGTCACGCCCGGCCATGTCGAGCTTCCAGGCCGCCATCCGCTCGGTCTTGATGAGCGCGTCGTCGGAGGGGCGTACGTTCTCGAAGCTCCCGATCAGGGCGATGCCCATCGACTGGTGGTTGAAGCCCAGCGTGTGCGCGCCCTTGACGAGCCGGTTGACGCCGCCGGAGCGGCCCTCCCAGGCACGGCCGTACTTGTCGATGAGGAAGTTGTACGCGATGTCGAACCACCCCAGTGACCTGGTGTGATAGCTGTAGATGCCGCGGATGATCCCCGGTACGTCGCCCCTGGCGTAGTTGTTGCTCGTGGCGGTGTGGTGGATGTGGACCTGCTTGAGCGAGGAGTTGAACTCCGGGCGGCCGTTGCGCCAGGAGTTGTTGGCTCCCCACTGCTTCCGGGAGAAGATCGCCGGCTGCGGCGCCCACCGCGGCTTCTTCCGCGCGGTGCGGCCGCTGGCTCCGTAGCCCAGGTCGTCGTCAGCCGCCTGCTCCTCGGGCTCCTTGACGTCTTCCTGCGGCCCGGTGTTGATCAGGGTCAGCAGCAGATCCTTCGGCTGGGCCCCCTTGACCCGGACCTGTACGCCGCTGGCACGGCCGGTCCACACCGGCTGGGTGCCCCGGCGCTTGGCCTTGCCTCGCGCGGCGACGAGCGACTCGGCGCCGTCGGGCAGGTCCTCCTGCAGGGGCATCACCTGCCACTTGCGCCACTCGTCGGACTTGCGCACCCGCACCTCGACCTGGGGAGTCTCCTCGCCGGTCCAGGAGACACCGACCATCGAGAACGTCGTCGTACCCAGCTTCTCGGTCGAGGCCGCGCCGGCCGAGCGCTCGGTCAGCCTCGAGGCCAGCTTCACGTCGCGCGTGGCGATGCCGTCCTCGAGACGCGGCAGCTTGATCACCTGGCCATCGTCGTCGGCAGCGGCCGACCTGGTCAGGAAGCTGCTCCCGGCTACCGCCGGATCGATCGATGATCCGATGGCGGGGACAAGCATGGACGCGCCAAGGACAACAGCGGTCAGGGTCACGGTGATGACGCGGGGGAAACGGGCCATACCTCTGATTTTGCGGAGTCAACGGCCCGACATGCCGCAAACGCATGTGTTCGGTGTGTCGTTTGAGACTTCTGTGGCCACTGAGGCGGGGTTATCGAGAGCCGTTCATCGAGCGCTGCCGCTGAACGGCACCGGCCGACCCGCGTACGCAGCCAGGTGCTCATAAGCACCCGAACCCTCCGGCGCGGCGACCGCGTTCGCGAACGCACGGCCCTTGCGCTCCGGCCCGAGGATGCGGTCCATCGAGACGACCGCCCGCTGGGCGACGGCCTCGTCCAGGCCATCGCTAGGGCGTCCGAGCGCGGCACACAGGTCCCAGGTGTGCACCGCGATCTCGGCCGACTGCCAGTCGGGGTCGACCATCACCATGTCGTCGGCGCCGACCTCGCGCCACAGGTTGATCAGCGCGTTGCCCCGCGTACGCAGCTCCTCGCCCAGGTTGATCGCGTAGTCCTCGCGCCCGGCCCATCCCGGAGGCGATCCCTGCAGCATGGTCACGAAGACGCGGGGCTGGGCGATCATGTGGTTGGCCAGCTTGCGCAGGTCCCAGTCGGGGCACGGCGTCGGCCGTGCCAGATCCTCCGCCGTGACGGAGTCGAGAAGGTCTGCTGCCTGTGTCAGTGCGCGCTGCAGCGCGAACACTCCCATCTGATCAACCACACGACCATGATCTCAGGCGACCTTCCGGCCGGCGAAAGCAGCCAGCCGCTCGTACGCCCCGGCGCCTTCCGGCGCCACCACCTCGGCGCCGAAGGCACCGGCGCGCATCTCCGGCTTCAGGGTCGCCTGCATGAAGCCGAGCCCGACCTCGGCCAGCTCGGGATCGAGCTCGGAGGAGGGCACGTCGAGAGCCTGCGCGAGATCCCAGGAGTGCACTGCGTACTCGGCGACGAGCATGCCGACCGGCACCACCGCTCCACCCTCCCAGCCGTCCCCGCCGGGTCCCTGCGCGAGCGTATGAAGCACGTCGTCGGCACCGACCTTGAACACCGGCCCCCACCCCTCCTCGACGTGCGGTGTCGGCGCGCCCCAGTCGGGCTCCCCGCCCTGGAGCATCGTGACGAAGTTGGCCCCGTCCTGAATCACGTGGTCGGCCAGAGCCGCCACGTCCCACTCCTCGCACGGCGTCGGCCGCGAAGCGGTCTCGGGCCGCACCCGGTCGAGCAGGTCGCCGGTCTGGTCCAGCGCCCGCGAGAGGATTCCTGCGTCGTCTGTAATAGTCACCCCGCCAACGTACGACTGCTTCGCGGCGGCGTCACCGTCATAATCAAGCGACCTCGTCACCGCGAGGCACGAGCGGAGACGAGACGGAGACGAGACGGAGACGAGACGGAGACGAGATCGAGCGAGCGCACGTCTGAGCCTGCGAGGACGTGACCGCGTGTCGAGATTCAGCTGAAGTCGAGGTCGTGGACCCGGGCGCGCTTGAGCTCGTAGACGTAGGGGTAGGCGGTGATCAGCTGGAACCCGTCCCAGAGCTTGCCGGCCTCCTCACCCTTGGGCGCCTTGGAGATGACCGGGCCGAAGAAGGCCGAGCCGTTCATCGCGATCGTCGGGGTGCCGACGTCGTTGCCGACCTGGTCCATGCCCTCGTGGTGCGACTTCGCGATGGCCTCGTCGAACGAGGAGTCGTCCATCGCGTCGGCGAGCTCGGCGGGCAGCCCGACCGAGGTCAGCGCCTCCTCGATCATGGCCCGGTCGAAGTCGCGACCCTCGACGTGGCGGCGGGTGCCGAGAGCGGTGTAGAGCTCGGCGAGCTGAGTCTGGCCGTACTCGTTCTGCACGGCCATGCAGACCCGCACCGGACCCCACGCGGTCTTCAGCATCTCCCGGTAGTCGTCCGGGATGTCCTTGTCCTGGTTGAGGTACGCCAGGCTCATGATGCGCCACGTCACCTCGACGTCGCGCACCTTCTCGACCTCGAGGATCCAGCGCGAGGTGATCCAGGCGAAGGGACAGGCGGGGTCGAACCAGAAGTCGGCCTCGGTCTTCTTGGCAGCCTGCTCGGCAGTGCTCTCGGACGGCGCAGCGGGAGTGGTCTGTGTCATATCAACACTGAACCACTCCCGCCACGGATCTGTTCCGGCCCACGGATCTGTTCCGGGCTTCAGTCGACGGTGGTGAAGTCACCCCCGCTCGCCCAGTAGGCGACCTCGTCACCCCAGTAGGAGGCCTTGACCGCGTACTCGCCCGGCGGGAGCTTGACGAAGGTGACGCCGGCAGCCCCTCTGCTGAGTGTCTTGGTGACCGTACGTCCGCCGTCGGTGGTGATCTTCACCGAACCGGTCGGGACGTAGCCCGGCGCGGTGACCTTGACGACGACGTCGGCCTGCTTCGACCCACCGTTCGCGATCACCCGGACGGACGGCTTGACGCGCACCCGGCCGCTGGGGCCGTACGTCTTGGTCAGGGTCCCTCCGGTGCGGGACTTGGCGACCACCGTGACGCTGAGCCGGTGACCCACGTCGGCCTCGGTGGGGTAGTACTTCTCGGTCGTCGCCCCGGAGATCGGCGTGTCCTCACGCGTCCACTGGTAGGAGAGGTCCACCTGCTGACTGAAGCTGCCCGGGTCGACCTGCATCAGGCCACCGAGGCGAGTTCCACCCTTGACGAAACCGGCCTCGGTCTGTTCCAGACCGTCGGGGGTCTCGGGAGGCTTGGGAGGCTTCGGCGCCTGTCCACCGCCGACCAGGGAGCTCGCGAAGGCGTAGGACTGCTTCGGCCGGTAGCCCGTCTTCACCCCGACCAGGACGGCTCCGATCCTCTTCCCGGAGGCCGCTGCGGGCACCTTCAGGAAGCGGGACTTGCCGCGCGCGATCAGCTTCTTGTCCGCGTACCACCGGATCTCGCCGATCCGAGCCCCGGGCGAGTAGTACGCGCCGCCGAGAGCGATCGTCGAGCCCACCTTCTGCGCGCCGGTGATCCTCGGCTGCTTGCGCACCGAGAGAGTTCCCTGCTTGATCGGCGGCAGGATCTCGCTCATCGTCTTGGCGTCGCGGTAGTCCCGGCGCGTGCCGGTGAGGACGGCCGCGATCTGCTTGCCCGCCAGCCGTGCGGGGATGCGGAAGGTCTTGTTGGTCGCGCCCGGGATGGGCTTCTTGTTGACGATCCACTGGTAGCGGATCTTGTTCGGGTTCGGGCTCCACGAGCCGGTGTTGACCGTGACCGACTTGCCGACCTGGGCCGTCCCCTCGACCGTCGGCCGCTTGGTGACCGAGAGCCGCTGGTCGTTGAAGTGGATGAACCCGGTCGGGTAGTTCGAGGAGCCCTTGGTGATCTTGCGCCAGCTGAGGTCGCTGCCGTAGTTGGACTCCGAGATCGTGACCGAGCTGGACGAGACCCGCTCGACGTACGCGACGTGGCCGAACCGGCTCGCGCTCGGGTGCGAGGAGTGCCACCAGGCGATCGAGCCGACGGTCGGCGTACGGTTCGTCAGCCTGCTCAGCGCAACGCCCCAGTTGGTCGCGTTGCCCTCGCCCGACCAGGGGCGGGCGTTCGGCAGACCGGTCTGGATCATCCGGTACGCGGCGTAGTTGGTGCAGTTGCGACCGGCGTACATGCGCCAGTACATGCTGCCCCAGGCGTTCTCATAGCCAGCGGTGGAGTAGCCCTTGCTGCGGCAGTCCGAGAAGCCTGAGCAGAGCGTGATCGTGCCCGCGTGCGCCGGTGAGGCCAACTTGGGGATGACCTGTACACCGAGCCCGACGAGCAGCAGAACCGCGCCGGCAACCAAGGTCCGACGCAGCGCCCCGCCGGGCTTCCCCACCCGGCGCGACTCCTGTGAATACTGATGTTCCTGTGACGTAAGGGGCACGTGTGCACTTTAGGGAAAGTTGTCAATCATTGATACCGGTGTGTCGGAATTACAACAGTGTATTTTTACTTTTCACGCTCAGCGACTCCCAAGAACGGGCAACAAGCGGGCCATAAATGTCTCGAAATCCGGGCAGAATGAGAGGATCCAGACATGCCTGGAACCAATCTGACGCGTGCCGAAGCCACCGCTAGGGCCGCGATACTCGACGTCCTCTCGTACGACATCGATCTCGACCTCACCACGGGTTCTGAGACCTTCGGTTCGACGACGACGATCACGTTCACCTCCGCCGAGCCCGGCGCCTCGACCTTCGCTGACCTGGTCGACGCGACGGTCCACGAGATCACGCTCAACGGGGTCTCGCTCGACCCCGCGGTGGCGTACGCGGACTCCCGGATCCAGCTCGACGACCTCGCCGCCGAGAACGTGCTGGTGGTCAAGGCCGACTGCACCTACTCCCACACCGGCGAGGGGCTGCACCGCTTCGTCGACCCGGCCGACGACCGCGTCTACCTCTACTCCCAGTTCGAGGTCCCCGACGCGCGCCGCGTCTACACCACCTTCGAGCAGCCCGACCTCAAGTCCGTCTTCACCTTCCACGTCACCGCGCCCGAGAGCTGGAAGGTCGTCTCCAACTCCCCCTCCCCCGAGCCGAAGGCGCTCGACGACGCGCGCGCGACCTGGGACTTCGAGCCCACCAAGAAGATGTCGACCTACATCACCGCGCTGATCGCCGGTGAGTACCACGAGGTCCAAGACGTCTACGAGGGCAAGTTCGGCACGATCCCGCTGGGCCACTACTGCCGCCAGTCGCTGGTGCCCTACCTCGACCGCGACGAGGTCGTGAAGATCACCAAGCAGGGCTTCGAGTTCTTCGAGGACGCCTTCGACTTCCCCTACCCCTTCGGGAAGTACGACCAGCTCTACGTGCCGGAATACAACATGGGCGCGATGGAGAACGCCGGTGCCATCACGCTGCGCGACGAGTACCTCCCGCGTTCCAAGCAGCCGCGCTCGTTCTACGACTTCCGCGCCTCGGTGATCCTGCACGAGATGGCGCACATGTGGTTCGGCGACCTGGTCACCATGAGGTGGTGGGACGACCTGTGGCTCAACGAGTCCTTCGCCGAGTGGGCCTGCTACCACGCCCAGGCCAACGCGACCGAGTTCACCGACGCCTGGACCGGCTTCACCAACGCGCGCAAGCAGACCGGCTACCGCCAGGACCAGCTGCCCACCACGCACCCGATCGCCGCGGACAACTACGACCTGCAGGCCGTCGAGGTCAACTTCGACATGATCACGTACGCCAAGGGCGCCTCGGTCCTCAAGCAGCTCGTCGCGTGGGTGGGCCTGGAGCCGTTCCTGGAGGGGCTGAAGGCCTACTTCAAGGAGTTCGCCTTCGGGAACTCCGAGTTCAAGGACCTGCTGCGCCACCTCGAGGCCGCCTCCGGCCGCGAGCTCCAGGGCTGGGCCCAGGAGTGGCTGCAGACCTCCGGCGTCAACACCCTCGCGCCCGAGTTCACGCTCGCCGAGGACGGGACGTACGCCTCGTTCGCCGTGCGCCAGTCGGCGGCCGCCGACTATCCGACGCTCCGTCGTCACCGCATCGGCCTCGGCCTCTACGACCTCGTTGATGGTGCACTCGTCCGTCGCGACGCGTTCGAGATCGACGTCACCGGCGAGCTGACCGACGTTGCCAAGCTGGCCGGCGTCAAGCAGCCCGACCTGCTGCTGCTCAACGAGGGCGACCTGACGTACGCCAAGATCCGGCTCGACGAGCGCTCGCTCGCCACCGCGCTCGAGAGCCTCTCCGCGCTGGACGACTCGCTCTCACGCGCGCTGATCTGGGGCGCGGCCTGGGACATGACCCGAGATGCGGAGATGCGTGCGAGCGACTTCGTCGAGCTCGTGCTCGCCAACATCGGCCAGGAGACCGACTCCTGGGGTGTCACCCGGATCCCGGTCTTCGCCGCCCAGGCGGTCGGGTCCTTCTCGGCCCCGGCCAACCGCGACGCGCTCAAGGCACGCTGGGAGTCCGGGCTCAAGGCTCTGCTGGAGGCTGCCGCCCCCAGCAGCGACCACCAGCTGACCTTTGCCCGGACGTACGCCTCCGCGGCCCGCTCCGAGGCCGCGATCGCCGATCTTCAGGCGCTGCTCGCCGGCGAGGTGACCTACGACGGTCTCGACATCGACCAGGACCTGCGCTGGGCGCTCGTGACCGGGCTCGCCGCCTCGGGCACCTTCGGCGAGGCCGAGATCGACGCCGAGCTCGGACGCGACAACACCATCTCCGGCAAGGAGAAGGCCGCCGCGGCCCGCGCCGCCCAGCCCTCTGCCGAGGCCAAGGAGGCCGCCTGGGACTCGGTGGTCGTCCGCACCGACGTCGCCAACGAGACCGCTCGCTCGATCGTGTTCTCGTTCCAGCGCGGCGGTCAGGACGAGGCGCTGGCGCCGTTCGTCGACCGTTACTTCGAGGCCGCCGACACTCTCTGGGACCACCTCGGCACCCACCGCGCCTCGGTGGTGCTCGAGCACATCTTCCCGAAGCCGGCCGCCTCCCCCGAGCTGCTCGCCAAGGCCGACACGTGGCTCGAGACCTCCCCCGCTGCCCCCGCCGCCAAGCGGTACGTCCGCGAGGGACGCGACGAGGTCGCCCGCGCCCTGGCCGCTCAGGAGCGCGACGCGCAGTAGCATCCCGCCGAGTCGGCGCGTCCTGACCGCCATCCCCGCCGAGTCGGCGCG
>NZ_JBOHDN010000077.1:0-17571 GCF_050699375.1 Nocardioides sp.
TAGTGTGCCAAGCATGGATACCACCCAGCTGCTCAAAGGGGTGCTCGATCTGACCGTCCTGGCCGTTGTCGACGGCGAGGACGCGTACGGCTATGACATCGTCCGCAAGCTTCGCGACAGCGGACTCACGGACGTGGGGGACGCATCGGTCTACGGCACCCTGCGGCGGCTGTATGCCGCGGGCGCCCTGACCTCCTACGTCGTGCCGTCGGAGTCGGGTCCGCACCGCAAGTACTACGGCATCACGCCTGCCGGGAAAGGTCAGCTCAAGCAGCAGAGCGAGGACTGGACCCACTTCTCAACCACGGTCACCGACATCCTCCAAGGGGCAAGCGCATGACGACGACAGATGCAGAAGCGACCGTCGCACCGGAGGTGCGGCTCTTCCTGGCTCGGGTACGCCGCGAGCTCGCCGATCTCGACCCGGAGGCGGTGGCCGACATCACCGATGGGCTCGAGGCCGACTTCGCCGAGCTGGTGGGGGAGCGTGGGCCCGATGCGCTCGGTGACCCGGTCGAGTACGCCAAGGAGCTGCGGGCCGCCGCGGGAATCCCTGCGGGCAAGAAGGCTCGCCGCGGCTTCGCCGAGCGCGTCGATGGGCAGCTGGACGCCGGTCACGACGTCTTCGACCGGGCCGTCGAGCGGCTGGGCGGCGTGCTGCGCACCGATCTGGCGCCGGTGGTCGCGTGGCTGCGGCCGGCATGGTGGATCGCGCGGGCCTGGGCGGCTGTGTGGCTGGTCGGCGGGTTCTTCGGCTGGAGCATGAGCGTCCCCGCGACGTTGCTGCTCATGGTTCCGGCGGTCGCGGTCAGCGTGTTCATCGGTCTTGGGCGGATCTGGCCCGGTGGTGCGCGCAGGACGGGGGCTCGTGTCGTGGCGCTGGCGATGAACATGATCGCCGTCGCCGTGCTGTTCGCGGCCTGGGCCACGAGCGGTGCCTCGACCGACTACAGCCAAGGCTGGGACGACGGCTACAGCCATGCCGTCAGTCCGAACGGCGAGCCGCTCGACGAGATCGACGGGGTCCTCTCCAGCGGCCGTGAGGTCAGCAACATCTACCCCTACGACGCCTCGGGAAAGCCGCTGACTGGTGTGCAGCTCTTCGACCAGGACGGTCGGCCGATCAAGGCCGGCACCCGGCCGGAATGCGTCACGGCCGAGGGGAAGAGGGGTACGGGGGAGAGCTATCTGGGGGCGGACGGCGAGGAGACCTACGAGTGCATCGATCCTGACACCGGCGAGACGTTCGAGCCGCGGGTCTTCTACCCGTGGACCAACGGCGCCGTGCAGCTCTACAACGTCTTCCCGCTGCCCAGCCGGGTCCAGCCCGATGCCGAGCTCGACCCGAACGCCTTCGACGGCGAGGACGCACCTGCGATCCAGGTGCCGCGGATGGCGACGGTGCCCGAGGTATCGGCGCCGGACAAGGCGGCTACCGCATCCCCGAGCCCGTATGTCACGCCCTGAGGCCGGTGACGATTCGGGTCGGGCGCGGCGTACGGGCTAGTCTTGCCTGGTTGCCCCAGGTGGGGCGACATGCCGTTAGATCGGCCGCGGATCGTAGTGCCCCGGTGAACAGGCCCGGGCGCGCCGCGCAACGACGGGCCTCTGGCCGGAAGGGAGCCTTCGCATGGCAGTAGGAACTGACGCGGAGACCAAGAAGAAGATCATCGCCGAGTACGCCACGGTCGAGGGTGACACCGGCTCGCCGGAGGTGCAGATCGCGCTGCTGTCGCACCGCATCTCCCACCTGACCGACCACCTCAAGGAGCACAAGCACGACCACCACAGCCGTCGTGGTCTGCTGCTGCTCGTCGGCCAGCGTCGCCGCCTTCTCAACTACCTTCAGAAGAAGGACATCGCGCGCTACCGCGCGATCATCGAGAAGCTCGGCCTTCGCCGCTGATCTGGTTTCTCATACGCGTACGCATCGGGCCGCCTCCCATCAGGGAGGCGGCCCGATCGCTTTTCCCGCTGCGTCGACCCGACCATGTCGCCGTCCGAAGTCGACGTTTCAGACTGAAGATCAGCGCGAGACTCTGGCAGCGGACGCGCGTGCCTCGACGGACCGCGATCTCGGGCTGGGCCGGATCGGTCTTCAGCGGCCACCCGTGCGCCGCAGCAGTGCTCCGTAGTGCGACCACGCCGCCGATCCTGGTCGCGATGTCGACGCTCCCGACGATCGCGGGAAGCTTCGTCTGAGGGGTGAGCGGGCGGCACGCGGAGCCCTCCGTTCCGCATTTCGGGCAGGGGGCGGATAGGCTGAGCAGCGAGTGCTAGCGCAAGCGCGCGCGTGCTCGGAAAACGAAACACATCATCAGGAGCGGCCCGCCCGTCCGGCTCGGTCCTCGGTAGTGATTCCCAGGTCCTGTTCATGCGGTCCTGAGGGTCTCGATCGAAGACCGGCCCCGTGCGCAACGAGCGCACATGCCCGGCGCGGGGGCGCTCCGAGACCAAGACAAGGACGAATCCTTGACTGAACCAGTCATCACTGCCGTCGAGACGACCATCGACAACGGCAAGTTCGGCACCCGCACCGTCAAGTTCGAGACCGGGCTGCTCGCCCGGCAGGCCGCGGGCTCCGTGACCGCCTACCTCGACGACGAGACGATGCTCCTGTCGGCGACCACCGCCGGCAAGACCCCGAAGGACCACTTCGACTTCTTCCCGCTCACCATCGACGTCGAGGAGCGGATGTACGCCGCGGGCAAGATCCCCGGCTCCTTCTTCCGTTCCGAGGGGCGCCCGGGCGAGGACGCGATCCTCACCTGCCGCCTGATCGACCGCCCGCTGCGCCCGACCTTCAAGAAGGGTCTGCGCAACGAGGTCCAGGTCGTCATCACCGTCATGGCGCTCGACCCCGACCAGCCCTACGACGTGCTCGCGATCAACGCCGCGTCGATCTCCACCCAGCTCTCCGGCCTGCCGTTCTCCGGCCCGGTCGGCGGCGTCCGCGTCGCGCTCATCGAGGGCCAGTGGGTCGCGTTCCCGACCCACAGCCAGCTCGAGAACGCCGTCTTCGACATGGTCGTCGCCGGCCGCGTCACCGACACCGGTGACGTCGCCATCATGATGGTCGAGGCCGAGGCGACCGAGGTCGCCTGGGAGCTCGTCCAGTCCGGCACCCAGGCGCCGAACGAGGCCATCGTGGCCAGCGGTCTCGACGCCGCCAAGCCGTTCATCAAGCAGCTCGTCGAGGCTCAGGCCGAGCTGGCCAAGCAGGCCGCCAAGCCGGTGCAGGACTTCCCGATCTTCCTGGACTTCCAGGACGACGTCTACGAGGCCGTCGAGGCCAGCGCGGGCGCCGACGTGACCGAGCTCTACTCCGTCGGCGGCAAGCGTGAGCGCGCCCTGACCAAGCAGGAGCGCGACGAGGAGGGCGACAAGATCAAGCTCGCTCTGCTCGAGAAGCTCGGCGCCCAGTTCGAGGGTCGCGAGGGCGAGATCGGTGCCGCCTTCAAGGCGATCACCAAGCAGGCCATCCGCACCCAGGTGCTGCGCGACAAGATCCGCATCGACGGTCGCGGCCTGGCCGACATCCGTCCGCTGCACGCCGAGGTCGGCGTGATCCCGCGGGTCCACGGCTCGGCGCTGTTCGAGCGCGGCGAGACCCAGATCCTGGGTGTCACCACCCTCGACATGCTCAAGATGGAGCAGCAGCTCGACACGCTCTCCCCGGAGAAGCACCGTCGCTACATGCACAAGTACGTCTTCCCGCCGTTCTCCACCGGCGAGACCGGCCGCGTGGGCTCGCCCAAGCGCCGCGAGGTCGGCCACGGCGCCCTGGCGCGCCGCGCGCTCCTGCCGGTGCTCCCGGGCCGCGAGGAGTTCCCCTACGCGATCCGCCAGCTCTCCGAGGCCATGGGCTCCAACGGCTCCACCTCGATGGGCTCGGTCTGCGCCTCGACCATGTCGCTGCTGCAGGCCGGTGTCCCGCTGAAGGCTCCGGTCGCCGGCATCGCGATGGGCCTGATCTCCGGTGAGATCGACGGCGAGACCAAGTACGTCGCGATCACCGACATCCTCGGTGCCGAGGACGCCTTCGGCGACATGGACTTCAAGGTCGCCGGCACCTCCGAGTTCGTCACCGCGCTGCAGCTCGACACCAAGCTCGACGGCATCCCGGCCGAGGTCCTCGCGCAGGCCCTCAACCAGGCCAAGGACGCCCGCCTCTCGATCCTCGAGGTGATGTCCGAGGCGATCTCGACCCCGGACGAGATGGCCCCGACCGCGCCGCGGATCATCACCGTCAAGGTCCCCGTGGACAAGATCGGCGAGGTCATCGGCCCGAAGGGCAAGGTGATCAACCAGATCCAGGAGGACACCGGCGCCCAGATCTCCATCGAGGACGACGGCACGGTTCTCATCGGCGCGACCGACGGCAACGCCGCCGAGGCCGCCCGTGCGGCGGTCAACGCGATCGCCAACCCGACCATGCCTGAGGTCGGCGAGCGCTACCTCGGCACGGTCGTGAAGACGACCAACTTCGGTGCGTTCGTCGCCCTGCTCCCGGGCAAGGACGGCCTGCTCCACATCACCAAGCTGCGCGCCCTCAACGGCGGCAAGCGTGTGGAGTCGGTCGAGGACGTCGTCGAGGTCGGCCAGAAGATCCAGGTCGAGATCGCCGAGATCGACGACCGCGGCAAGCTCTCGCTCGCCCCGGTGCTCGAGGAGGAGGCCTCCGAGGAGGCCCCCGCCGAGGCCACTGTCGAGGCCGCAGACGAGGAGTGACCTTGGCGTCACGCAACACTGAGTGGAATGCCTCTGGCTCCACTCCGGCAGTGGGGACCGGTCGGCGAGAGATCGCCGGCCGGTCCTCCGGCTATGACCAGGAGCCCGGCACCACCGTCACGCTCGAGCAGACCGAGGTCAACGGTGCGGTGACCTCGTTGGTACGCCGCACGGTCCACACCTCGGGCCTACGGATCGTGACCGAGCAGATGGCCGGCGTACGCTCCGCGGCGATCGGCGTCTTCATCGGCGTCGGCTCCCGGGACGAGACCACGCGTCAGCACGGCTGCTCCCACTTTCTCGAGCACCTGCTGTTCAAGGGCACCCCGTCGCGTACGGCTCTGGAGATCTCCAACTCGATGGACCGCGTGGGCGGGGAGTTCAACGCCTACACGGCGAAGGAGTACACCTGCTTCCACGCTCGGGTCCTGGATGCCGACCTGCCGCTCGCGATCGACGTCATGGGCGACATGCTGACCGCGTCGTTGCTCACCGCTGAGGACGTCGAGGCCGAGCGTGACGTGATCCTCGACGAGATCGCGATGCACGACGACGATCCCGACGATGTGATCCACAACCTCGTCGCCGCACAGGCGTGGGGTCCCGAGACACCGCTCGGGCGCGGCATCGCCGGCACCGAGGAATCGATCGCCGCGCTGACGCGCGAGGAGATCCACGACTTCTACCGCGAGCACTACGTCGCGCCGCGGATCGTCGTCTCGGTCGCCGGCAACGTCGACCACGACGAGGTCGTCGAGATGGTGGAGAAGGCGTTCGAGGGTCCCGGCTTCCTGAACGGCGAGGCCACCCCGGTGCCCCCTCGCGTCGGGTCCCCGCTTGGGGTCGCTCCCGGCGAGACGAGCGCCCAGCGCCCGCTCGAGCAGGTCAACCTGATCGTGGCCCGCGAGGGCCTGCAGCGCGGCGACGACCGGCGCTTCGCCTTCGAGGTCGTCAACACCGCCGTCGGTGGGTCGACGTCCTCACGGCTCTTCCAGGAGATCCGCGAGCACCGTGGCCTGGCCTACTCGGTCTTCTCCTACGCCTACAGCCACGCCGAGACCGGTCTCTTCGGTGTTCAGGTCGGTTGCCTGCCGGCGAAGGCTGACGAGGTCCTCGAGGTCGTACGCTCCGAGCTGGCCGCCGTCGCCCGCGACGGCATCACCACCGAGGAGCTCGAGCTCGGCAAGGGCCAGCTGCGGGGCGGCCTCGTACTCGGCCTGGAGGACTCCGCCTCCCGGATGTCCCGCATCGGCCGCGCCGAGCTCGTCCATCGCGAGCTCTACTCGATCGACGAGGTCCTGGCCCGCATCGACGCGGTCACCGTGGAGGAGTGCCGCGAGGTCGCTGCCGAGATCCTGACCCGCCCCGAGATCCTCGCCATCGTCGGCCCCGCCTGACCCACTCGCCGACCCGGCGCGTCTGCCCCAGAAACTGGGGCCGAGTCGGCGCGTCTGTCCCAAAAAACAGGGTCGAGTCGGCGCAACTGACTCAAGAACTGGGGTCGAGTCGGCGCGTCTGTCCCAGAGAACAGGGTCGAGTCGGCGCATCTGACTCAAGAATTGGGGTCGAGTCGGCGCATCTGACTCAAGAATTCGGGTCGAGTCGGCGCGTTTGTCCCAGATCGGTGGGACAGATGCGCCGACTCGGCCTCATTTTCTGAGACAGTTGCGCCAACTCGGCGTCTGTGAGTGGGGCAGTTGCGCCGACTCGGCGTCTGTGAGTGGGACAGTTGCGCCGACTCGGCACGCTGTGGGGTCAGCGCTTGCCGATGATTCCTACGGCGGCGGGGACCTTGGAGTCGACGATGCTGACCCGGAAGCCGGCCTCCGTCAGGGCCTTGCTCGCCTTCTCGATGATCTCGGGCACCTGCTCGCGCTGGGTCGCCTCATAGAAGAGGTTGACGGTGCCGCCGGGGAGGACGCGCTCGTGGAGCAGCGCGAGCTCGGCGGATGCGTCGCGCACCCAGAACAGGTTGACGTTGAACGCGAAGACCTTCGTCAGCCGCTTGACCGGCACGCGCAGTGTCGCGAGGTCGATCTGACGGACCGTGAGGCGTCCTGCCTCCAGGTACTTCACGCACCGTCGCTTCGTACGATCGACACCCGACTCCGAGCGATCGATCGCGAACAGCTTGCCGGTCTGCAGCCGGCTACAGATCAGCTCGGCACCAGCCCCCGGACCACAGCCGACCTCAAGGATGTGATCGTTCGGTTGAACGTCCATGAAGTCAACGGCCCAACGGATCCGAGCAGGGATCGTCTGCACCACCATGAGGCCAAGACTGCCAGATACGTCTGCGGTTCGGCTCACAGCCCCTTCGACACGCTCATGAGAAGCCTCGTGAATTGTTCACCGGATGGCGGTAGTTCGTTGTCACAGCGTCCTCTATAGGGTTGGGCCTCATGACGAAAGTGGCTGTTCTCGGTGCGCGTGGCAAGCTCGGTTCGGCGGTCTGTGAGGCCGTCGAGTCTGCCGAGGACCTGGAGCTCGTCGCCAAGGTCGGGCGTGGTGACGAGCTGTCCGCGATCACCGACGCCGGCGCCGAGGTGGCCGTGGACGTCACCACGCTCGAGGCGGTCATGGGCAACGCGGAGTTCTGCCTGGCCCACGGCGTGCACACGGTGATCGGCACCTCGGGCTTCGGCCCGGACCGTGTCGAGCGGCTCGAGGGCTGGTTGGCAGACGCACCGGGTGTCGGCGCGATGGTCGTGCCCAACTTCTCGGTGGGCGCCGTGCTGATGATGCGGTTCGCCGAGCTCGCGGCCGCGCACTTCCCGTCCGTGGAGATCGTCGAGACCCACCACGAGCGGAAGGCGGACGCCCCCTCGGGGACGGCGCGCAGGACCGCCGAGCTCGTCGCCGCGGCACGCCAGGAGGCAGACGTGGATCCGGCGCCCGACGCGACGACGTCGTCGCTCGAGGGCGCTCGTGGAGCCTCGGTGGACGGCATCCCGGTCCACTCGTTGCGTATGTCCGGCTCGGTCGCCCACCAGGAGGTCATCCTCGGTGGCGTCGGCGAGCTGTTGACGATCCGCCACGACTCCCTCTCCCACGCCTCGTTCGCGCACGGCGTGCTCGCCGCGATCCGCGGCGTCGGGTCGCGCCCGGGACTGACGGTCGGGCTCGAGGACGTGCTCGGTCTCTGACCGGCACGTCTAGGACGGGCAGAGCACCTCGGGGCCGGCGTTGTTCTGCTTCGGCTCGCTCCGTGGCTGCCTGAGCATGCCGGCGTAGTCGGAGTAGCGCAGCGGCCCGGTGGCGAGGTCGCCCGAGGGCAGCGGCATCTGCAGGGGCTCACCGTCGAACTCCACCTCGACCTGGTCCACTCCTGGGATGGAGGTGACGGTGAGGACTGCCTGAGCGGTGGCGAGCACGACCCGGCTGGTGGTGACCGTCTCCTCGTTGGTGATCCGTAGCCGGGCGGTGCGGCCGTCGATCTCGACCAGGCTCAACCAGGACTCCGGCGGGAGCGCCGTGCCGAGGCCGGCGCTGAGGTCGGGCTCCGATGGTCCCTCGGCCAGCTGGCCGAGGATGGTTCTGGTCAGACCGCCCAGCCCCTTGGTGCAGTAGTGGGAGGGCGCCCGGGCGACGAGCCGATCGCGCCCGTCGACCCAGTAGAGCCGTGGCCCGCTGGCCGCGTCGCTGGCCGGTCTGGAGGGGGCGGCGCTGGGCTCCTCGAGGAGGTTGTACGGGATGTCGCTGCCCTCGATCTCGCGAGGCTTGCCGTCGGTCGGCGCACCACAGGCGGCCAGACCCAGACCCAGGAGCCCCAGGACCACCAGCAGAGACCGTGCGCGGACGGAGAACGGCCTCATCGCTCACCATCTCGATCTGCCCGTGCCGAGTCCGAGCCCGAGCCCGGCGCGGGCGCGGTCGGGAGCGTGAGTACGAGGTCGGCGCCACCGGTGCTGCTCTCCCGGCACCAGACCGACCCGCCGTGCAGCAGCACCGTCTGAGCGACGATGCTCAGCCCGAGCCCGCTGCCGGTGGTGGCGCCGCGGGCGCCGATGCGGGCGAACCGCTCGAAGATCCGCTCTCGCTCTTCCGGCGGTACGCCCGGCCCGGAGTCCTCGGCGTGGATCTCGACGGCGCGCCCTCTGGCGAGCGCCCGCACGGCGGTGAGACCACCGCCGTGGGTCTCGGCGTTGCGGATCAGGTTGGTCAGCGCCCGGTGGAGCTGGAGACGGTCGCCGTACACCTCGAGCCCGGGGTCTCCCTCGGGAACGTGGCCGTTGGCCCCGCTGTCGCCCAGGGCCTGGGCGAGCAGCTCGTCGACGCCCAGGACCTCCCACTCCGACTCCGGCGCGCCGGCGTCGAGCCGGCCCAGGGCGATGAGATCCTCCAACGCGTTGCGGAACCGGTCGAGCTCGCCGGCCATCAGCCGCACCGCGGTCGTCGAGCTCGGCGAGAGCTCCTTGGCGCCCTGGAGGACACCGATGCTGGTGGTGAGGGTTGCCACCGGCGTACGCAGCTCGTGGCTCACATCGGCCGCGAACCGGGCATCGTGGTCGAGCCTCTCCACCACGGTGTCGACCATGGTGTTGAACGAGCCGGTCAGGGTCGCGAGGTCGGGGTCGTCGGTGGCCTCGAGGCGGGTGTCGAGCTCGCCGGCCGAGATCCTGGCGGCGGCCAGAGCGACCTGGTTGAGCGGGCGGAGCACCCGCCTGGTGGCGTACCAGCCCAGCAGGCCGCCGGCGACCGTGGTCAGCGCCGCCGAGATCGCCAGTGCGTTGCCCATGGTCCGCAGCGTCTCGTCGAGCTCCTCGGCGTAGGTGACCTCGTAGTAGTTGGCCCCGACTCCTCGCAGTGGGATGCCGACCACGACGTTGGGTCGGCCGCCGCTCTCGGTCCACGACACCGCCACCGAGCCCTTCTCGACCAGGGCCGCGACGTCGTCGGTGGCCGAGTGGTCCTGCTCGGTGAGGCTGGAGGAGTACCACTGGCCGTCGTGGTGGACGTAGACGGTGGTGTGGCGCGGCTGGTCGATCTCGGCGAGCACGTCGGCGACGTTGACGCCCTCCGTACGCAGCCGCTCCTTGGCGAGGGTCGCGTCGGTGAAAGCCTGCCGAAGCGCGTTGCGTTCGCGCTGCTCGACCAGGTAGTGACGCGTGGGCAGATAGGTCCCGATGGCCAGGATGAGACTGATCAGCAGGGCACCACCGGCGAAGGCGGTCACCACCGAGGCCCGCAGACCGCGACGCGGGATCCTCATCGCGGGACCACTCGGTAGCCGAGGCCGCGCACCGTGAGCAGGACGCTCGCGTCGGGGTCCATCTTGATGCGGAGCCTGCTCATGTGCACGTCGACGACACGTACGTCGCCGTGATGGCCGTCGGGCCAGACCTGGTCGAGCAGGCTGGTCCGCGACATCACCCGCCCGGCATTGGTGACCAGCGCCAGCAGCACCTTGAACTCGGTGCTGGTCAGGTGAAGGTCCTCCTCGCCGCGCCTGAGCGTGGCGGCCGCCGGGTTGAAGACCAGGTCGTTGACCGAGTCGAGCACGATGCCCGTCGTCGTCGGGAACCCACCGGGGTGAGGGGTCGTGGGCAGGTCGGGGCGTCGCAGCGCTGCCCGGATCCGGGCGCGGATCTCGGCGACGTCGAACGGCTTGCGCACGTAGTCGTCGGCGCCGGCCTCCAGGGCCGCGACGACGTCACGGGCACCGTCTCGGGCGCTGATCACGATGATCGGGGCCGCCGTCTGCGGACGTACGTTGCGGATGAAGGTGAATCCGTCGATCCCGCCGAGCATCAGGTCGACGAGCATCACGTCGAACGGCTCGTCCGCGTCGAGCTCGAGCGCCTTCTCGGCGTCGTCGGCCTCGCCCACGACGAACCCCTCCTGCTCGAGGAAGAGCCGCAGCGACGTACGCAGCCCGTAGTCGTCCTCGAGGAGGAGCACTCGCTTCGACGCCTGTTGCACGCCAGGAATGGTCTCATCCGATCGCGCAGGATCCACGCCGTCGAGGGCCGGCGGCCGAAACCTTCATGAAACTGCAAAGAAACTGCCAAAGGTTCTCCATACTCACGGGGCATCGTCTGTCGTGTGCGCAGAGCCATCCCCACTCACACTCACCCGTCAGGGGATGGCTCTCGCACGCCAAGCGGCCGCCACCGCGGATCGGTCTACTACCCGCGGGAGGACTGGGTGGTGGTCCCGCTCTCGGACCGCACCGTCCGCGAGGCGCTCCACGACCTGCGCTGGCGCACCGAGGAGATGCTCGCCGACGGGCCGGAGGCCGTCGTCGTCGAGGTCTCCGGCCTCACACGGCTCTCCTCGGCCACGGTCGCCGCCCTGCTCTGGGCGAAGCGGCGCTGCACGAGCCGCGGCGTACGCCTGCTGCTCACCGATCCCGACGATGCCCTGGCCGGTCAGCTGCACCGTGCCGGGCTCGACACGGTCTGGGACATCCAGACCGGCGCAACCCCACATCTGAAAGGCCCCCGAGCATGAGTCTCCACCCCGACGCCGCCGTCGACGGCGCTCCGTCCACCCATCTGCTCACCCCGGAGGAGGCGATGGCGCAGGTCCACTCCTGGACCAGCTCCAGGGTCGTCGGCAAGCACGCCGCGAGCATGCTGGAGGTGCTGGCCGCGCTCGGGGTGCACGTGGCCGTCGTCGACACGCCCGCCGAGATCCTCATCAAGATGGCCTGGCGTACGCCGACCTGTGTCGAGCTCACCATCACCTGGACGCTCGGCACGTTCCTGCCGCGTCCGCCGGAGGCGTACGTCGCGGACAGGTTCAGCGACCTGGCGACCTCGTGGAACTACGCCAAGACGGCGACCGGCGCGAAGCTGGTCTGCCTGGTCGAGGACGAAGGCTGAGGCCAGGCTGACCCCTGCCCGAGCGGTGGCTCCTCAGCGGTAGTTGTCGGGGAGCCGGGTGCCGATCTTGACCTGCGGCTTGGGCAGGCGCAGCGGACGGATCTGGATCGACCGCATGATGGCGTAGTAGGTCGTGCCCTTGAGGCTCTCGTCGGGGAAGCGGCGGCTGAGCTCCTTGCGGAGCAGGAAGCGCAGCGCGATCAGGTTGACGATCACGGTGGCCATCACGACGAGGGTGAACAGCTGGGAGTACATCGCCAGATCCATGCTGACGTAGGGCACGACCAGCGCGATGATCAGCACCGGCAGCACGATCTCGGCGAAGGTGAACCGGGCATCGATCCAGTCGCGGATGAAGCGCTTGACCGGGCCCTTGTCGCGCACGGGGAGGTAGCGCTCGTCGCCGGTCTTCATCGCCTCGCGCATCTTGTCGCCATGCTCCGAGCGGCGCGCGCGGTTGGCGGCGTTGACCTCCTTGCGCGTACGTGCCGGCTTGAGCCGCGCCTTGCGAGCCGCCTCGGCCTCCTTGCGCGAAGGAGTCGGCCGGTTCTTGCCCTCGCCCTTGGCGGGGGTCTCGGGCTCGATGACCTGCTGGCTGGCGTTGGACTTGCGACCGAACAACGGAAGGACCTCTTATGTGGCTGCTGAAGCGGAGCTCGAAGCAAATGGGCACTGCCGGAAAGCGGAGCCCGGAAACATTTCGACTCTGCCGGGATGCGTACAGGATATCCGGCAACTGTGAGACACGCCGCATCGAGCAAGTCCGGAGGACCCTGACCGCGAGTTTTGTGGACCCGGCCTAGGGTGAGAGGCAACACTTGTCCTAGGACGACGTGAGTCCAGCGGCAAGCGACGACGCGGGACGGCCGGCGGTCGGCCGCATATGAGAGGCGTAAAGGGAACCGATGAGTGTGATGAAGCGGCTGAGCCTGGTCTTCAAGGCGAAGGCAAATAAGGCGCTCGACAAGGCCGAGGACCCACGAGAGGTGCTCGACTACAGCTACCAGAAGCAGCTTCAGATGCTGCAGCAGGTGCGTCGGGGCGTCGCGGACGTCGCGACCAGCCGCAAGCGGGTCGAGCTGCAGATCAATGGTCTCAAGCAGCAGTCCGACAAGCTCACCCAGCAGGCTCAGCAGGCCATCAACATGAACCGCGAGGACCTCGCCCGCGAGGCGCTGACCCGCAAGTCGGGCCTCGCCCAGCAGGTGAACGACCTCAACACCCAGCTCGCCACCCTTCAGGGCGAGGAGGAGAAGCTCACCCTCGCCCAGCAGCGGCTGCAGGCGAAGGTGGAGTCCTTCCGCACCAAGAAGGAGACCATCAAGGCGACCTACACGGCCGCCGAGGCGCAGACCCGCATCAACGAGGCCGTCTCCGGCATCGGTGAGGAGATGGGCGACGTCGGCATGGCCATGCAGCGTGCCGAGGACAAGACCCTCGAGATGCAGGCTCGCGCCGGTGCCGTCGACGAGCTGCTCGCCTCCGGCGCGCTCGAGGACCTCACCGCCGGTCCCAGCGACGACATCACCCGCCAGCTCGACGCGCTGAGCTCGGCCGGCGACGTCGAGGCAGAGCTGGCCGCACTCAAGGGCATCAACGCCCCGCAGCAGACCCAGGCCCTGCCCGAGGCGGACGCCCCGGTCATCGATGTGCAGTCCAACGAGAAGCAGGCAGAGCAGTGATCGTCCGCATTCTGGGTGAGGGGCAGTACGACGTCGACGACGCCGCCCTGGAGAAGCTCAACGAGCTCGACGCTGCCGTCGAGGCGGCCTGCAAGGGCACCGACGAGGCCGTCTTCGACGCCGCGCTCGCAGCCCTGCTCGACGGCGTGCGCTCGACGGGCACCGAGCACCCGGTCGACTCGATCGACTCCTCCGACCTGATCCTTCCCGGCCCCGGCTCCACGCTCGCGGAGGTCTCGGAGATGCTCGGCGACGAGGGCCTCATCCCCGGATAGACCGACTCTGATGTCGCGTTTCCAAGGCGATTCCGGGCTGACCGTCCGGATGACGTCGGTGATGTTCCTGCTCGGCGCCCTGTTCGTCGGGCTCATCGTGGCGCTGATGTTCGTGCTGCCGCCGCAGTGGGCGCCGATCATCGCCGTCATCGGGCTCGGCCTCGCCTGGTGGCAGTGGTTCTCCTCGGACACCCTCGCGATGCGCGCCATGCGTGCACGCGAGGTGTCCGCCGAGGAGGCGCCCGAGCTGCACGCGATGATCGACCGCCTGTGCACCCTGGCCGACATGCCGAAGCCTCGAGTGGGCATCGCGGACACCGACATGCCGAACGCCTTTGCCACCGGTCGTTCACCGAAACGATCGGTGGTGGTGGTGACCACCGGCATCATGCAGCGGCTGAGCGCCGAGGAGCTGGAGGGCGTGATCGCCCACGAGCTCTCCCACGTCGCCCACCGCGACGTGCTGGTCATGACCGTCGCCTCCTCGGCCGGCATCCTGGCCGGGATGCTCTCGCGCGGCTCCCAGTACGGCGCGTACGCAGGTGGTGGCCGCCGCGACAGCAACGGGCCTCCGGTGTGGCTGGTGGTGCTGCTCGTCTCGCTGGCGGTCTATGCCGTGTCGTGGCTGTTGCTGCGGATGCTGTCTCGCTACCGCGAGCTGGCCGCGGACCGGGCCGGCGCGCAGCTGACCATGAAGCCGGGTGCCCTGGCCAGCGCGCTGCAGAAGATCACCGGTGAGATCTCCGCGATCCCGAGCGGGGACCTGCGGTCATCGCAGGCGATGAACGCGTTCTTCATCGCTCCGGCCATCAGCGGCCAGTCGCTGCGTACGCTGACCTCGACCCACCCCTCGCTGGAGCAGCGCCTCGAGCAGCTGGCCCGCATCGAGGCCGAGCTCGGCCGACCCACCCAGTAGGCTCCCTCCGTGGGCATCTGGGACGTCATCACCGGTCGTACGCGGCCCAAGCAGGCCAATCTCGACGCGCTGTTCGCGGTGCCGACCGCCGCGATCACGATGCAGACCTCGCTCGGGCTGGTCCCGACCGGCGACGGCGCGGTCTGCTACCGCGCCGCCGCGGGGGCAGGTTTCGCTGGGACGCAGAACGACGTGGTCGCACTGCTGGGCGCCTCCGAGGGAGCACCACAGGTCAGCACGAACGTCGACGAGTTCGGCTTCACCTGGCTCAGCGTCGACCATGAGCCGCTGGACCCGGCCAACCCCGACATCACCGGTCTGGTCACCGACCTCCACGCCGTGAACACCACGTTGGAGATGAACGGCTTCGGGCCCGGGCTGCTGTGCTCACTGATCGCCTTCAAGGGCGCCGACGGACGCAGCGCCGCCCTGATCTACCTCTACAAGCAGGGCACCTTCTACCCGTTCGTGCCGACCGGCCCCCAGCAGCGCGACAACCTGCTCGAGATCAACGTCCGCACCGCGATCGAGGCCGACCTGCCCGTCGAGAAGGACCTCTCCCGCTGGCTCGCGGTCTGGGGCGCGCCGGGGCTCTGAGGCCTCCGGATCCTTCCGGCATCGGACCGCGCCGCTCTCTTCGCCGACCTGGCCGCGGTCTTCCCGAGCAGGTGGAGGTGCGGGCGGACCCGATGGTTGACATCGCCCGCCGATCCGGGCCGACGTGTGACATCGACACGCCACAGGGACCTCACAGCAACCGCACAGCAAAGAGCCGCATGATGGAACCATGAACGCTGGATCCAAGAGCCTGACCCGCTCTGACGGCTCGCCGCTGCGGGTGCTCGTCGTCGACGACGAGGTGAACATCGCCGAGCTGATCGCGATGGCGCTGCGGTTCGAGGGCTGGTCGGTCAGCATGGCCCACTCCGGTGTGAAGGCGGTCAGCGCCGCGAAGGAGATCGCGCCCGACGCGATCGTGCTCGACTGGATGCTGCCCGACTTCGACGGGCTGGAGGTGCTCCGCCGCGTACGCAGCACGAACCCGGACATCCCCGTCCTCTTCCTCACCGCCAAGGACGCGGTCGAGGATCGCGTCGCCGGTCTGACCGCGGGCGGTGACGACTACGTGACCAAGCCGTTCTCGCTCGAGGAGCTGGTCGCGCGGCTGCGCGGTCTGATGCGGCGGGCCGGCGCGACCCGCGTCGAGGAGCACTCGGTGATCCGGGTGGGCGACCTGACGATGGACGAGGACTCGCGTGAGGTGCATCGCTCGGGGGAGGAGATCACCCTCACCGCGACCGAGTTCGAGCTGCTCCGCTTCCTGATGCGCAACCCCCGCCGGGTGCTGTCCAAGGCCCAGATCCTCGACCGGGTCTGGTCCTACGACTTCGGTGGCCAGGCCAACGTCGTCGAGCTCTACATCTCCTACCTGCGCAAGAAGGTCGATGCCGGCCGGGAGCCGATGATCCACACGATGCGCGGTGCGGGATATGTGATGAAGGCGATTGAGTGAGCAGCCGGCTGAGGCGGCTCGCCGCGCCGCTGGCCTCGCGCCTGGTCATCACCGCGGTCGCGCTCGTGCTGGTCGTCTCGCTCCTGATCGCGACCTTTGCCACGCTCGCGCTGCGCGAGACGCTGATGGACCGTCTCGACCGTGACGTCGAGGAGATGTCGCATCGGAACGGTGGCCCCGGGCCGGCGAGCAACCGCCTCGTCGTACCCCCAGGTGCGGTCTGGGCCGTCTTCCCGGATACCAGCGAGGAGCAGGGCGGGATCGGGACCTTCGACCGCGACGCGGAGGAGGAGCTCTCCGACACGGACCTGGAGGCGTTGAAGGACGTACGCGTCGATGCGCGCACCCACGATGCCGACCTGCCCGACGCGGGGACCTTCCGTGTGGTCGCGCAGGCGATCGCCATCGATCCGACCGGCGAGCGGGCTGTGCTCGTCATGGGGATGCCCACCGACGAGGTCGATAACACCATCGACAGCCTGGTCTACTGGGAGGCCCTGCTGACCCTGCTGGGCACGCTGGCGGCCGCGGGCGTCGGCTACGTCGTCGTACGCCGCCAGCTCCGGCCCCTGCGAGAGGTGGCCGCGACCGCGCACACCGTGGCGGGCCTGCCGTTGTCGTCGGGCGAGGTCGAGGTCGCTCAGCGGGTCCCCGCCCGGCTCACCGACGAGGACACCGAGGTCGGCCAGGTCGGTATCGCGCTCAACTCGCTGCTCGACCACGTCGAGACATCTCTGGCCGAGCGCCATCGCAGCGAGCAGCAGGTACGCCAGTTCGTCGCCGACGCCTCCCACGAGCTGCGTACGCCGCTGACAACGATCCGCGGCTACACCGAGCTCGCCCAGCAGCGGTCCGAGGCGGTCCCGACGGCTCTCGGCAAGGTGGAGGAGGAGTCGATACGGATGACCGCTCTGGTCGAGGACCTGCTCCTGCTCGCACGGCTGGACCAGGGCCGGCCGCTAGCGCGCGACTCGGTGGATCTGACCCGGCTGCTCCTGGAGGCCGTCGACGACGCCCGCGTCGTCGGCCCCGAGCACACCTGGCGGCTCGAGCTGCCCGCCGACGCCGACGCCGACTCCGCCGACGCCGAGGTGATGGTCACCGGCGACGACCAGCGGCTCCACCAGGTGGTCAGCAACCTGCTCACCAACGCGCGGCGGCACACCCCTGCTGGGACCACGGTCACCGTCCGCGTACGTCCTGACGGCTTCGACGTCCACGACGACGGCCCCGGCTTCCCGCCGGGTCTGGTCTCAACGGCGTTCGAGCGCTTCACCCGCGCCGACGAGGCCCGCCGACGCGACGGTGGCGCCGGCCTCGGCCTCGCCCTCGTCCACGCCATCGTCACCTCGCACGGCGGCACCGTGAACCTGACCAGCGTCCCGGGCGACACCACCATCGCCGTACGCCTCCCCGCCCTCTGACTCCAGCCGAGAAGTCACCCCCGCACGCCGAGTTGGCACACCAGTGCCCTCTCGGCCTGCACAAGTGACTTCTCGACCTGCGAAAGTGACTTCTCGGCGGGGGTCAGTCTTTCTCAGCCAGAGTCGTTGAGCTCAGCCCGGGGAGATCGAGCATGCGCTGGAGGGCGAGCTTGGCGTAGTGCTCGGTGTCGGGGTCGACCTCG
>NZ_JBOHDN010000078.1:0-6129 GCF_050699375.1 Nocardioides sp.
GCGACGTACTTGTAGTAGTCGCCGTCCAGATCGATGAACGGCACGTCGTCGGCAACCTGGTCGAGCACGAAGTTGTCGGCGATGTCGTAGACGTCGGAGCGGAGGACGAGGAGGTCGTTGGTCGTCTTGACCGGGACGAACCGGTCGCGCCCGACCTCGATCAGCTGCGAGCCCTCGAAGACCTCGATCGCGGAGCCCATGGCGGTCTCGATCTGGACGACCTTGGGGGTCTTCGGGTCAGCGGGATCGACGGTCTTCTCGTTGCGGATCATCGGCAGGCCGAGGATGCCGTCACGCTCGGAAAGCACCCTCTTGAGCGCCTTGAGGTCGAACCAGATGTTGTTGGTCGAGCAGTACTTGTGGCGGTTGAGGTCCTGCAGCGCCACCTTGTCCTCGTCCAGCGTCTGCGCTGTCTCGCGCAGGATGAGACGGCCGTCGGACTTGCGGCGAGCGAAGTGCCCGCCCTTGCGGTCGCTCGGGGTGCGGCGTACGGCCTCGATCGCGAAGGGAGCGCCGGACTTGGCGAACCAGCCGGCGACCTTCTCGTCGGGGACCGCGCCGAGGTTGTCGGAGTTGGAGACGAAGACCCGCTCGTAGCCCTGCTCGATGAGCAGGTCGAGGAGCCCGGTGTCGAGCAGGGCGGTGTAGATGTCGCCGTGGCCCGGCGGGCACCACTCGAGCTCGGGGTCCTTGGGCCACTCGACCGGGGTCAGGTCGTCGACGAGCAGGCGCGGCTCGCGGTTCTGCAGGAACTCCAGCGGCAGACCCTCGACCGGCAGGTCCTGGTAGCGCTCGAGCGCGGCCAGACTGTCCTCGGAGGTGCGGAAGGAGTTCATCAGCAGCAACGGGAGACGTACGTCGTACTTCTCGCGCATGTGCAGGATCTGGCGCGCGATCACGTCCAGGAAGCTCAGGCCCTTGCGCACGCACAGCAGCGACTTCGCCCGATCCATGCCCATCGAGGTGCCCAGGCCGCCGTTGAGCTTGATCACCGCGGTGTTCGCGATCGCCTCGTGGGCCTCGACGTCTGTGACCTCGGCGTCGCTGATCGACGGGATGTCGACCGGCTCGATCGCCTCCTCCGGGATCATCCCGGTCTCACCGTGCTCGAGCTGGCGGTAGTAATGTGCGAACGTCTGCACCGCGACGTCGTCCACGCCGGCGTCGCGCATCTTCGCCATTGCCTTGGCCAAACCTGGGCTACCCATAGGAGAAAGCCTAGGCTGTCGTCGTGTCGGGTTCACACACCCCTCCGGGTTCTGATAGTCCAGCCCCCGCTGACGTCGTCGGGCGAAAGACTGCCCTACGCGACCAGCTGCTCACCAGTCGGGGACGCATCGAGGTCGCGCGGCTCGGCGAGCTTGCCCGGTCGTTGACGCAGGTCGTCGTCGATATACCGGACGTACGCAGGGCCGAAACCGTCGCTGTCTACGTCTCGATCGGCAGTGAGCCTGGTACCGGGCTGCTGCTCGACGAGCTGATCTCGGCAGGGAAACGGGTGCTGCTGCCGTGCCTGCAGCCGGACAACGACCTCGACTGGGCCGAGTACGACGGGGCTCTGGTCCGAGCGCCTCGTGGGCTCCTGGAACCCGACGGGGAGCGGTTGGGCGTCTCCGCGATCGCCCGCGCCGACGTCGTGCTGGTTCCGGGCCTGGCCGTCGACTCCCGTGGGTATCGGATGGGGCGCGGCGGCGGCTCCTACGACCGCGTCCTCGCTCGGGTGCCGGCCGAGGCGCTCACCTGCGTACTCCTCTATCCGTGGGAGGTCGGCGTCCCGGTGCCCGTCGAGGCGCACGACCGGGCCGTGGGAGCGGCCGCGAGCGCGGAGGGAATGCGGCGGTTCGACTAGGCGTTCGCTAACATTGGCAGTCGCGCCCGTCGAGTGCCAGATTCTGTTCTAGGAGACCCGTGCCCACCTATCAGTACGCCTGCACCGAGTGCGGCCACGCCTTCGACCAGTTCCAGAGCTTCAGCGAGGCCTCGCTGACCGAGTGCCCCGAGTGCCGCGGCAAGCTGCGCAAGGTCTTCAGCGCCGCCGGCGTCGTCTTCAAGGGCTCAGGCTTCTACCGCACCGACTCCCGCTCGGGTTCGTCGGCCGGCTCGCCCTCCTCGGCGCCCGCCACCTCCTCCTCGGACTCGGGCTCGTCGTCGACCTCCTCGCCGGCCCCCGCCGCCTCCGGCTCCTCCGACTGACGCCGAGAAGCCACCACGTCGCCGAGACGTCACTTCTGCAGGCCGAGAAGTCAGTTCTGCAGGCCGAGAGGTCACTGCAGTGCCAACTCGGCCTGCAGAAGTGACTTCTCGGCGAGGGGTTATCCACAGGGTTGTGCACAAGCGGGTCGGGGCTGTGGATAGCGAGATGCGGGGATCGTACGGGCGGCTTAGCGTGCCCGCATGTTCACTCGACTCAAGACCTTCGCCCGCCGCGTACGCCGCGGGGTTCTCGCCCACCGACGCCTGCTGGCGTTCCTGCTGACCGCCGCGGCGGTCGCCACCGGGCTCTCGGCCACTCGGCCACACCCACCCGACACCTCGACGATGACGGTCGCTTCACGAGATCTGCCGGTCGGCACGGTTCTCGGCGCCGCCGACCTGATCGACGTCGAGACCGACCCCAACAGCATGCCCGCCGACCTTGCCGAGACACCCGTCGGCGAGCGGCTGGCCGCACCGTTGCGTCGCGGCGAGCCCGTCACCGACGTACGCCTCGTGGGGCCGGAGCTGACCGAGGGCTACCCCGACCTGGTCGCGGTGCCGGTCCGGCTTCCCGACGCCGAGATGGCCGGGCTGCTCCATGTCGGCGACACCGTGGACCTGTATGCCACCGACCCCGCCACAGCCAAGACTTCCCTGGTCACCACCGACACGCTGATCCTCAGCCTCCCGCAGGCTGCCGCGAAGAGCGGCGATGATTCATTGACACAAGGAAGGACCGAGGGGTATGGCGTAACGAGCACGTCGACGGGACGTCTGATCATCGTCGGAGTCTCCGCGAGCAGTGTCGAGGAGGTCACGTCCGCAGGGGTGGGTGGATTTCTCACCTTCGCCTACTGACCACCAACCTACGCCGCATCCCGGAGCCTCCTTCACCTCACACACTGAGCAACAGGAGAGCAAGACATGGACGGTTTCAAGAAGTTTCTGCTCCAGGGTGACCTGGTCAAGCTGGCGGTCGCCTTCATCATGGGCGGCGCGTTCGCCACCGTCGTGACCGCAACGGTCGACGTCATCATGGATCTGCTCGGCAAGGCCGGCGGCACGCCGGACTTCTCGAACTACGAGCCGGGCGGCGTCAGCCTCGGCGCATGGTTGACCGCCCTCATCGCCTTCATCATCCTGGCCGCGGTCGTCTACTTCCTCATCGTGAAGCCCTACACCCACGCCAAGGAGCGCTACTTCCCGGACCCCGAGCCGGGCGAGACCGAGGTCGACATCCTCAAGCAGATCCGCGACAGCCTCGGCGCCCGCTGATCCAGCCCCGATAGCTGCAGCACCGTCGGTGCCGCCTCATCCTCCGTGGTGGGGCGGCACCTGCGATTTCAGCCAACGGTCCGAGGCGGACTCTCCCGACTCCGCGGACGGCTCCCGCTCGTCCTGGGTCGTCTCGGGAAGTACGTCACCGAAGATCCGCGCGAGCCGCTGCTTGCGCTTCCACTCCGGCTCCTTCGATTCCTTCGCCTCGGCATCCTCGTCCGAACCGACCTTGTCGGAAGACTCGTCCTCAGCCATCAGCACAACCCCGCACGCTCGCGGTCCGCCTTCGCCTGCTCGGCGATCTCGGCGAGCTCCTCCTCGCTGGCCCCACTGCTGGCACCGCCGGAAGCATCGCCCGAGGACCCGTCGGAAGCCGCGTCGTCGGAGGGAGCCGGGTCGGCGGTCTCGCCGTCGGTGCCTTCGTCGCCAGAGCCTTCGCTCTTCTTGCCCGAAGCCTGACCGGCATCAAGCGAGCCGGCCGCTATCTTCTTGGTCAGCGGCTTGTCGTTGGCGATGGCCTTCCAGACGTTCTTGGCGCGCTCCTCATCGAGAACGACGCGGTTGGGGTTCTCCGGGTCGGCACCAACGGGGATGGTCAGGAACTTGATGTTCTCCATGCCGATGCTCTGGAACCCGGCGCCGATCTTCGCCATGGTGTCGAGGCTGTCCTTGAGGCCCTCATCCATCGTCAGACCCTTGGTGGCAGCGTTCAAGAAGCTGAGCACCTTCGTCGGACTCGACAACGTGTCGCCCGAAAGCAGCTTCGCGGCCATTGATCCGATGAACGCCTGTTGGCGCTTCGCCCGCAGCAGGTCGCTCCCGTCGTTGAACACATGTCGCATGCGTACGTACTGGAGGGCCTCCTTGCCGTCGAGCGTCTGGGGGCCCTTCTTGAACTTGGCGCCCGTGTACGAGTCCTCGACCGCCTCGGGAAGGCAGACATCGACCCCGTCGATGGCGTCGACCATCCCCTTGAAACTTCCGAAGTCGACGACGACGACGTGGTTGACGGTGATGTCACATTTCTCGCCGCACATCTCCGTCGCCACCGATTCCAGCTGGGCAGCCGTACAGGTGGGGCCGCCGGTTTCGTACGCAGCGTTCCATTGCACGTAGTCGGCCGACTCGGACTTGCCACCGTCATCGGTCTTACATGAGGGGCGGTTGACCATCGTGTCGCGAGGAATGGAGACGCCGTACGCGAACTTTCTGTTAGCCGAGAGGTGCAGCAGGATGCTGGTGTCCGAGCCGCCACCACTCTGGTCATCGAGACCACAGCCCTTGCAGTCACGGCTGTCCGAGCCCATCACGAGGATGTTGATCGGTTCCTTGGGACCGAGGTCGCCCGCACCTTCGCCGAGGCTGACGGTGTTGATGTTCGACTTGAGATGCCGGTAGGTGTAGACGGTGAACAGCCCGACGATCAGCGCCAGCACGAGCAACGACGAGCCGAGGATCTGCCAGACGCCGACGCGCGGCTTGTCACGGTCGTCAGGCCCGCTCGGCGGGTAGGGGGCGTACGGCTCCTGGTAGCTCCCTTGGGGGCCATAGTCGTCATACGGCTCGTCGTCGTAACCGCCGTCGTACGCAGCGGCTCGGTGCCCCGAGGGCGGATAGGGCTCGTGGCGGGCCTCGTGCAGCTCGTCGCGTGAAGCGGTGCGCCCCCGAGGCTCCGCCGGGACGGGTCCCGGCACGACAGCGGTCGCGCCCGGGTCGTTCCAGTCGAACTCCCGGGCCGCCGACGGGGCCAGCTGCTGGTCGGGAACGCTGGGCGCCGGAGGAGGCGGATAGGTCTCCTGGCGATACCACTCCTGCGCCGGCGCCACCGCGGTCTCCTCGGCAGAAGGCGCGGGCGGCGGAGGGACATGACGGCCCGGGCGCGGGGTCCCCCGCAGCGGCGGGGCTACCGCCGTGGCGTCCGGGTCGCTCCACTCCTGAGGTGCGGGCGGTGCGGGGATCGGCGACGGGCCCGGGGTCTCCCGGCCCATCGCCTGAAAGCGCTCGGCCCGGGTCGGCTCGCGCCGCGGCTGCTCCGCACGGGGTCGCTCGGCGCGAGGACGCTCGGCACGCGGCTGCTCAAGACGGGACTGTTCAACACGGGGTTGTTCAACATGGGGCGGTTCCGGCTGCGCCCTCTCAGAAGGGGCCGGCCGAGCGGCCCGACGACCACCGGGGGCAGGTGCGGGCGCCGGGGGTGGCGGCGACACGAACTCGGACGGAGCTGGGCGGGCCGCCCGTCGCCCGCCACCGGCCTCGGCCGACGGCTGATCGGTCGGTACGTCAGCAGCCCGGGAACCACGAGCAGCGCGAGTCCCCCCAGACTCCTCGCGCTCCGGCTCGTCGGCACCGTACATCCACTCGAATCCGGACACGCCCGAGCCTGAGTCCTCGCCCCCGCGTCGGGGAGGCATGGGGTCAGGCATAGATCACCGTCACTCGTCGCTTGTCTGATGGGGGATCGGGTTGAATCGACGGTGACTCAACCTACGCGAGAGCACCAAGTTTGGCCCCTCACCGCATCGAACCCCAAACCGTAGTATCCCCCAACGCCATGGCAAGATATCGCCGTATGCCCCAGTAGCTCAGTGGATAGAGCAGCCGCCTCCTAAGCGAAAGGTCGCAAGTTCGACTCTTGCCTGGGGCACCCAGACAACC
>NZ_JBOHDN010000079.1:0-25669 GCF_050699375.1 Nocardioides sp.
CCGCGCCGGACAAGGTCGACCACTACGCCTACCAGGACGGCCTGCTGGTCTGGTACCAGAACGGCGCCTACACCGACAACAACACCTCCCAGCACCCCGGTGGCGGGCAGGCGCTGGTCGTCGACGCCACCGCGGGCGTCCAGAAGTGGTCGGACGGCACCCTGTCGCGCAACCGGATACAGGGCTACGACTCGACGTTCGACGTCGACCGCACCGATCGGCTCCACCTGGAGAGCGAGGTCGCCGACGCCGAGAGCAACGTCCTCGACGTGCCGCGTCGCAAGAGCGTGGGCACCTTCTTCGACAGCTCGGAGACGGCCTACTACGACGAGTCGAACCCCGCGCACTCGACCAAGACGGCCGGCAGCGGCGTGAAGATCACGGTGCTCTCGTCCAACGAGCGCAAGGGCACGATGAAGATCAACGTCTCCTGACCTGATCCAGCCCTTTGACAGGGCGACAGGAAGGGTCCGAGGCGATCGCCTCGGGCCCTTCCTGGTCTGTTGCCCGTCTCTTGACCGGCTACCAGGCGCCGCCGAAGGCGGTCTCGGTGTTGGCGTTCACGGCGTTGCAGAGCGCCTCGAGGTCGTCACCGCGCACCTCTGCCATCGCTCGCATGGTCAGCGGGATCATGTACGAGGAGTTGTTGGCGCCACGGTGCGGATGGGGGGTCAGGAACGGGGCGTCGGTCTCGACCAGGATGCGGTCCTGGGGCGTGATGGCGAGCGCGTCGCGGAGATATTGAGCGTTCTTGAACGTCACGGTGCCGGCGAAGGAGAGGTACGCCCCCCGGTCGAGGCACTGCCTGGCGAACTCGGCGTCACCGGAGAAGCAGTGCATCACCCAGCGCTCGGGCGGGCCGACGCTGTCGATCACCTCGAGCACCGCGTCGTGGGCGTCGCGGTCGTGGATCATCAGGGTCTTGTCGAGGCGCTTGGCGATGTCGATGTGGCGCCGGAACGAGTAGGCCTGGGTCTCACGGCCGTCCTCGTCGGTGCGGAAGAAGTCCATCCCGGTCTCCCCCACCACGCGCACCTTGTCATGAGCCCCGGCGAGCTTCTCGATCTCGTCTAGGGCGGCCTCGAGGTCGGGCTGTCGGGGCGCGTCGTTGGGGTGCAGCGCGACACCGGCGACCATGTTGTCGTACGTCTCGGCCGCCTCTACCGCCCAGCGCGCACCGGGCAGGTCGCAGCCGATCTGGACGACCCTGGTCACACCCACCGCGGCGGCTTGGGCGAGCGCCTCCTCGATCGGGAGGCTCTCGTCTCCACGGACGATGTCGAGGTGGGTGTGGTTGTCGACGACCGGTGCGGGCAGCGGCTCGGGGGCAGGGGCGAAGGTCACCCAAGAATCGTAGACGCGGCGGCGCTAGCTCTTGTGGACCAGGTCGTAGACCTCGCGCTTGGGTACGCCGGCCAGCTTGGCGACCTCGGCGATGGCCTCCTTCCTCGTGCGCCCGTCCTCTTCGAGGTCGGCGACCGCGGCGCGGAGGCTGTCGGGGTCGCTGCCGATCTCAGCCGATGGGTCGGCGCCGGTGACGACGATGGTGACCTCGCCCCGGACGCCTTCCCCGGCCCAGTCGACGAGCTCGGCCAGTCCCCCGCGGCGTACCTCTTCATGGGTCTTGGTCAGCTCGCGACACACTGCGGCAGCGCGGGAGTCACCGAAGGCGGCGCGCATGGCTTCCAACGCCGCCTGGGTGCGGTGGGGCGCCTCGAAGAAGACCATGGTGCGCTCCTCCTTGGCCAGGCCAGCGAGGCGGCGGGAGCGCTCGCCGGCCTTGCGAGGCAGGAAGCCCTCGAAGCAGAACCGGTCGACGGGGAGGCCGCTGACGGCCAGGGCGGTCAGGACCGCCGATGGGCCGGGCACCGCGGTGACGCGTACGTCCTCCTCGACCGCGGCGGCGACCAGGCGATAGCCGGGGTCGGAGACCGAAGGCATCCCGGCGTCGGTCACCAGCAGCACCCGGTTGCCGTCGAGGAGATCGGCGAGCAGCGTCGGCGTACGTGAGCTCTCGTTGCCTTCGAAGTAGGACACGATGCGGCCCTTGATCTCGACGCCGAGATCAGTCGTCAGCCGACGCAGGCGACGGGTGTCCTCGGCAGCGATGACGTCCGCGGTGGCGAGCTCCGAGGCCAAACGGGGTGGGGCATCCTCGACCCGTCCGATCGGGGTTGCCGCAAGTACGAGCACGCCGTCCTCTGGATCTACCACACCGATATTGTTGCAGGCTTATATGGTTCCCTCGTGACGACGACGGTGACCGAGGAGCCGGAGCCCCTGGAGGGACTGGCCAGCACTCCCTCGGGTCACCCGCTCCCCAGCGCCTGGGAGCGTGCCTGGCTTCGCATCAGCGGTTCGACGAGGGCCGGCTGGGCGGCGACGATCGGGATCACTGCGCTCGCGTTCCTGCTGCGGTTGTGGCATCTGGGCACTCCGAAGGTCTTCGCCTTCGACGAGACCTACTACGCCAAGGACGCCTGGGCGCTGCTGGAGTTCGGCTACGCGCGCAACTTCATCGAGGGCGCCGACGACAACATCCTCGCCGGACGGCTCGAGGGGCAGTTCGCCGACGGACCGTCGATGATCGTCCACCCGGATGTCGGCAAGTGGATCATTTCGGTCGGTATCAAACTATTTGGTATGGATCCATTCGGCTGGCGGATCGCGTCGGTCGTGGTGGGCTCGCTGCTGGTGCTGCTGACGATCCGGTTCGTACGCCGCGTCTCCGGCTCCATGCTGCTCGGCATCGTCGGCGGCATCCTGGTCACCTTCGACGGGCTCGCGTTCGTGCTCTCGCGACTGGCCCTGCTCGATCTGTTCGTGGCCTTCTTCCTGCTGCTCGCCGTGCACCTGATGGTGATGGACCGTGACTGGTGCCGGCGTCGGTTCGCGTCTCTCGTGCCCGCCCAGCTCTCCGAGCCCGGTGCCTGGGGACCGATCCGGCGGCTGCTGTTCCGCCCCTGGTTGCTCTGCTCGGGCATCGCGTGGGGCCTGGCGATCGGCTGCAAGTGGGAGGCGCTCTACCCGCTGGCCGCCTTCGGACTGCTCTATGTGGCCTGGTCCGCGGGGATGCGGCGCTCCTTCGGCGTACGTCTCTCCTGGCTGCGCGCGTGCGTGGCCGACGGGCCGACGGCGTTCGTACACCTGGTGGGCGTCGCGCTCGCGGTCTATGTGATGACGTGGATCCCGTGGATGACTCACGCCGACGTCTATGAGGAGTCGCTCTCGGCGACGCAGTACACGCGCTACACCGGCGAGGGACACTGCGAGGACAAGTCGTACGTCCCCGAGAACCTCAACGAGAAGCGCTGGCCGACCGCCTCGGAGCCGGACGCCTCTGGCGTCGGTGAGGCGACCCAGTCGCTGCGGTCGCTGTGGTACTACCACCGCGACGTCTTCACCTTCCACACCCATTTCCTGGAGTGCGCCGAGCACACCTACGGATCGCACCCGGCCGGATGGCTGCTCCTGAACCGGCCGGTCGGGGTCGCCGCCGACACGGGGATCCTGTCGGGTGAGAAGTCACGTGGCGAGATGTGCGAGGCGACGCCGAAGACCGATCCCGACGGCGACGGCGCCCAGAAGGCGGGAACGTGCCTGCGGCAGGTGCTGCTGCTCGGCACCCCGGTGCTGTGGTGGGCGGCGTTCCTCGCACTGATCGTCTCGGCGTTCATGTGGGTCGCCGCGCGCGACTGGAGATTCGGGGTCGCCGTCGTCGGGGTGTTCTCGACCTGGCTGCCCTGGCTGCAGTACGCCGGCCGGCCGATCTTCTCCTTCTACATGATCATCGCGCTGCCGTTCCTGGTGCTCGGGCTGTGCCTGTGTCTGGGCAAGATGCTCGACCGGCCGCCGCCTCCTGTCGGCGGCAGCCCTGGCACCCCTGGCAGCCCCGGGAACCGGCGCCGGATGGGTGGTGCCATCGCCGCGGGGATCTTCGTCGTGCTGGTGATCTGCAACTTCGCCTGGTTCTGGCCGATCTACACCGATGAGATGCTCACCCGACAAGAATGGCTGACGAGAATCTGGTTCAAGCGATGGATCTAGACCATGTCGTACGCGGCCGGGTGCCCCGGCCGGGCGGCTTCGACGATCTCGTGGTCACGGTCTCCGCGGGGGCCATCTCGGATATTCGGGCTGCCATCGAAGGCGACCCCGAGTCAACGGGGATCCTGCTGCCCGGGCTGGTCGACCTCCACAACCATGGCGGTGGCGGCGCGTCGTTCCACTCCACCTCCTTGGACGAGATCGCGACGGCGGCCGGAGTCCACCACGCCGCGGGTACGACCACCCTGCTCGCCTCGACCGTCACCGACGCACCCGCTCGCCTGCTCGAGGTCGTCTCGGCGCTGGCAACCGCCGCGGAGACCGGTCTGATCGCCGGGATCCACCTGGAAGGGCCGTTCCTGGCGCATTCGTGTCGGGGTGCGCACGATCCGTCGCTGCTGATCTCCCCCGACGTCGGGCTCACGCGAGAGCTGGTCGCCGCCGGGCGAGGTCATCTGCGGATGATGACGCTGGCCGCCGAGCTGCCCGGGGCCGACGATGTCGCCGCGGTGCTCGCCGAGGCCGGGGCGGTGGTGGCCCTGGGACATACCGCGGCCAGCGCCGCGCTGACCCGCTCGTTCCTCGCCGGACCGGGAAGTCTGGTCACGCATCTGTTCAACGGGATGCCGCCCGCGCACCATCGCGACCCCGGCCCCGTGCTCGGCTCGCTCGGAGCCGCCGGCGTCGGCGATGCGTGTGTGGAGCTGATCGCCGACGGCGTCCATCTCGACGACGAGACGGTCCGGGCGGTGATGTCCATGGTGCCCGGGTCGGTCGTACTCGTCACCGACGCGATGGCCGCTGCCGGGATGGCCGACGGCGACTACCAGCTCGGGCCGCTCTCTGTTGAGGTGCGCGCCGGTGTCGCTCGAGTCGCCGACGGCACCGGCAACGGCTCGATCGCGGGAGGCACGTCCCGGCTCATCGATCAGGTGCGCCGTCATGCCGCTGCCGGGATCGACCTGGCGATGCTCATGAAGGCCGCCGGCCTGCGGCCCGCCACGGTCGCCGGCCTCGACGCCGGGCGCCTCGATGTGGGCGCCCGGGCGGATCTTGTGCTCACCGACGAGTCGCTGCGACCGACCCGGGTGATGCGCCATGGGGCCTGGCTGACCTCCTAGCCCGTGCTCGCCGGCCGTACACGTGGTTGTGCTCGTAGGCTGGGCACCATGTCCTCCACGAAGCCCGACGCTCCTTCGCCACTCATCGCCGGGCTCGTGCCCAGGTGGGCTCTCGCCGCGTTCGCCGTCGACGTCTTCTTCGTGCTCCTCTTCGCCTTCTCCGGCCGCCAGTCCCACGACTCCGGTCCCGCGCTCGTCGTGCTCCGCATCGCCTGGCCCTTCCTCGTAGGGCTCGTCGTAGCCTGGGCGATTCTGGCCTGGCGCCGCTGGCCCGCCGCGCGCGCCTGGCCGGCGGGCGTGGTCGTCTGGCTCGGGACGTACGTCATCGGGATGGGGCTGCGCGGCCTCACCGGCGAGGGACTCGCCCCCGCCTTCCTGGTCGTCTCGATCCTCTTCCTCGGCCTCACCATGGTCGGATGGCGCGGCTACGTCACCGCCAAGCTCCACTACCGCTCCCGCCGTCTCGCCGACTGACGCCGCCCGCCGAACAGTCACCTCTGCAGGCCGAGGCGTCACCTCTGCAGGCCGAGACGTCAGTTCTGCAGGCCGAGGGGTCAGTTCTGCAGACCGAGTTGGCACGAGAGTGACCTCTCGGCCTGCATTCGTGACTTCTCGGCCTGCATTCGTGACTTCTCGGCCTGCAGAAGTGACTTCTCGGCTAGGGGTTGAGGGTGGCGGCTGCGGCGACGGGGTCGAAGCCGAAGGGGAGCTCGAGGCGGTGGGCGCGCATGAGATCGGCGTTGGAGAGTACGTCCACGGTGCGGCCCTCAGCAGCGACGACACCGCCGTCGAGGATGACCGACCGATCGCAGAGCTCGAGGGCGTAGGGCAGATCGTGGGTGACCATCAAGACGGTGACGTCGAGGTCGCGGATGATGTCGGCGAGCTCGCGACGGGAGGCGGGATCGAGATTGGAGGAGGGCTCGTCCAGGACCAGGATCTCGGGATCCATCGCCAGCACCGTGGCGACCGCGACCCGGCGGCGCTGGCCGAAGGAGAGGTGGTGCGGGGGCCGGTCGGCGTACGCCTGCATGCCGACCTTCGACAGCGCCTCGGTGACCTTGGCCTCCAAGGCATCGCCGCGGAGCCCGAGGTTGGCGGGGCCGAAGGCGACGTCCTCACGGACGGTGCCCATGAAGAGCTGGTCGTCGGGGTCCTGGAAGACGATGCCGACGCGGCGGCGGATCTCCTTGATGTTGGCCTTGGTCACGGGGAGCCCGGAGACCGCGACCGATCCGGCGCCGGCGAGATGGATGCCGTTCAGATGGAGGACCAGCGTGGTCTTGCCGGCGCCGTTCGGACCCAGCAACGCCACCCGCTCACCTCGATGAACGTGCAGGTCCACGCCGAAGAGCGCCTGATGGCCGTCGGGGTAGGCGAAGGCCAAGCCGTGCACATCGAGAACCGGCGTACTCATCCTCGCTCCACTCCGTCCATGCTGGGCATTCTCCCCGTATAGCCGCGCGAGACCATCGCCAGGTGCACTCGCTCACCACGTTCGAACGAGCGGATGAACAGCGCGCCGACCGACCGGGCCAGCACCGGCCAGTGGCGAGGGTTGCGGGCGACGAAGCCGCGTGAGGCCCGCGCCACCGCCATCCGGCGCATCTCGTCGGTGACGACCTCGAGATAGCGGACCATGAACGCCATGATCTGCACCAGCTGCTGAGGCAGCCGCAACCGCTCCAGACCACGAACGAGCTCCTGAGGGGTGGTCGTCGCGGCCAGCAGCAGTCCCGCGATCACTCCGAGGGTGCCCTTGGCGAGCAGTCCCCAGGCCGAGAGCAGCCCCGACTCGCTCAGGCTCAGCCCGAGAACGTCGACCCGCGGCCCCTGCGCGATGAACGGCATCAGCACCGCGAAGACCACGAACGGCGTCTCCACCACCATCCGCTTCAGCACCCACCCCGGGCGCACCCGCGCCGCCACGCCGACGGCGACGAGGACCATCAGAAAGATCGCGTACGCAGCGAACCACTCGCGCGGCGTAGCCACCACCACGAGCATGAAACCGACCAGCGCCAGCACCTTCAGATGTGCCGGCACGCCGCGAGACACGCCTACTCCTCGGTCGATGCGGAGGCCCGGCGACGTACGAGCAGGGCCAGCCCGCCCGCGAGGAGCAGCACGACGACAGTGCCGATCACGCCGGCGAGACCTCCGGAGAGCCGAGCGTTGTCGACGCCCCTGGTGCCGTAGTCGGCCAGCGGGCCGTCGGCCGCACCATGGTCCGAAGCGCTGTCGAGGAAGCCGGTCTTGCCGGCGACGTACTCGAGGCCGTCGGGGTTCGCCGAGGCGTAGTAGGAGACCACTCCGGCCAGGAGCAGCGCGACGACAGCGATGCCGACCGCGACCCACCTGAAAGGCACGCGCTTCTTCTCGGCCGTGCTCATGCCACCGTCTCCTCGCTCCGCTCGGTTACTCCCTCGCTCGGCGCGAGCGGACGAGCAAGCTCCGCGCTTCGCGCGGTTACTCCCTCGCTCGGCGCGAGCGGACGAGCAAGCTCGCCGCTCGACCTCGCTCCGGTCGTCTCGCCGCTCGACCTCGCTCCGGTCGTCTCGCCGCTCGACCTCACTCCGGTCGTCTCCTTCGGCTTGATGACCAGGTCGCGCTCGGCGATCACGCCGCGCGCGGCGTAGACGAGGTCGGGGCGCACCGACAGGATCGCGCCGACCGCGAGGAACGTGATCACGCCCTCGCCGAGCCCGATGACCGTGTGCCAGCCGAGCATGGCGGTGGTCAGCGTGGTCAGCGAGATGTCGGCGGTGCCGCCGACGGCGTAGAGCGCGGTGAAGACGGCCGCCGCGGCCGGGACGGAGATGAAGGCACCGATCGCAGCCGCCGGCGCGACGACGCCGACCCGCTTCGGCAGCACCTTGATCAGCACCCGGCTCACGAACCAGCCCACGACCACGGTGGTGACCGCCATGAGCAGGATGTTGGTGCCCAGCGCGGTGATGCCGCCGTCGGCGAAGAGCAGCGACTGCACGATCAGCACGACCGAGACACACAGCACCCCGGTCCACGGACCCACGAGCACGGCAGCGAGGGCACCGCCCATCAGGTGTCCGCTCGTCCCTGCCCCGACCGGGAAGTTGAGCATCTGGGTCGCGAAGACGAACGCGGCGACGAGCCCCGCCAGCGGCGCGGTCTTGTCGTCGAGCTCGCGGCGAGCGCCGCGCAACGCGACACCGACCGCGACGACAGCGACTGCGCCGGTGGCGATCGATGTCGGAGCGTCGAGAAAGCCGTCTGGGACGTGCATGGTCACCTCTGGGATCTGCGTGGGGTCGGTCGAAGCGGAGCCCGAGACAACGGGAACTGCTAAACGCGAATTTATCGCAATAGCCTCATTCGCGCACTCTCCGGTCGGACAGTGGATTAAGACTTCACGTATGTCAATGGTAGATAAATGAATACTTCTCAAGTCATGACTGCTCGCGTACCTTCGATAGCATGAGCAGCGCCCCCACCGACATCGTCATCTGCGAGCCCCTCCGTACGCCGGTCGGCCGCTTTCTCGGCGCCCTTGCTCCACTGACCTCGACCGAGCTGGCCACTACGGTGCTCAAGGAGCTGGTCTCCCGCACCGGTCTGCAGGAGGGCGATGTCGACGACGTCGTGCTCGGCAACGGCTACCCGAGCGGGGAGAACCCCGCGATCGGCCGCATCGCGGCCCTCGACGCCGGGCTCGGCACCGGAGTCCCCGGCCTCCAGATCGACCGGCGCTGCGGTTCCGGCCTTCAGGCGATCCTGTACGCAGCCGGCTCGGTCGCCACCGGCGCGGCGAACCTCGTCGTGGCCGGCGGAGCGGAGTCGATGTCCAACGTCGAGCACTACGCGCTCGGCCTGCGCGGAGGGGTCAAGCAGGGCGGGATCGACCTGCAGGACCGCCTCGACCGCGCCCGGATCACTGCAGGCGGCAAGGACCACCCGATCGCCGGCGGCATGATCGAGACGGCCGAGAACCTGCGGCGCGACTACGACATCTCCCGCGAGGAGCAGGACGAGCTGGCGCTGCGCTCCAACCAGCGTGCCGTCGCCGCCCACGAGGCCGGCAGGTTCGCCGACGAGCTGGTCCCGGTGACGGTCCCGGGCGGCCGCCGCAAACCCGACGTCGTCGTCGACCGCGACGAGCACCCGCGTGCCGACATCTCCCTCGAAAAGCTCGCCGCGCTGCGCCCGATCCGGCTGAAGGTCGACGAGGCGTCGACGGTCACCGCCGGCAACGCCTCAGGCCAGAACGACGGCGCCGCGATGTGCGTCGTGACCACCCGCGCCGAGGCCGAGAAGCGCGGCCTGACTCCCCTGCTGACACTCAGGTCATGGGCCGTCACCGGCTGCGAGCCCGAGCGGATGGGCATCGGCCCCGTACTCTCCAGCAAGGCGGCGCTGGACCGTGCCGGGCTCACCCTCGACGAGGTCGACCTGATCGAGCTCAACGAGGCGTTCGCGGCCCAGGCGCTCGCCGTCTTGCGCGAGTGGAAGGTCGACGCCACCGACGAGCGTCTCAACCCCAACGGCTCGGGCATCTCGCTGGGCCACCCCATCGGCGCCACCGGCGCCCGGATCCTCGCCACCGCCGCCCGCGAGGCGCAGCGACGCAAGGCCAGGTACGTCCTGGAGACGATGTGCATCGGTGGCGGGCAGGGGCTCGCGGCGGTGTTCGAGTCGGTCCGCTGAGGCGCCGGCTGACGTAACCGACGGTGGGTCTCGACAAGCTCGACCACCGGAAACACAGAGAGTAGAGAAGACATGGGTCTGGACAAGGTGGTCGGATCGGCCGCGGAGGCGGTCGCCGACATTCACAGCGGGGCCAGCCTCGCCGTCGGTGGCTTCGGGCTGGTGGGAATCCCGTGGTTCGTGATCGAGGCGCTGCGGGAGCAGGGGGCGGACGACCTGATGGTCGTCTCCAACAACTGCGGTGTCGACGGCGCCGGGCTCGGGCTGCTGCTCGACGACCACCGCATCTCCCGCGTGATCGCGAGCTACATCGGCGAGAACAAGGAGTTCGGCCGCCAGTACCTCGCCGGCGAGATCACCCTCGAGCTCACCCCGCAGGGCACGCTCGCCGAGCGGATGCGCGCCGGAGGCAGCGGGATCGGCGCGTTCTTCACGCCGACCGGTGTCGGCACCATGGTCTCCGACGGCGGCCTTCCCTACCGCTACCACCCCGACGGCACGATCGCGGAAGCCTCCGAGCCGAAGGAGGTCCGTGAGTTCCACGGCAAGCAGATGGTGCTCGAGGAGGGCATCATCACCGACTTCGCGCTGGTGCGCGCGACGCGGGTCGACCGCGCCGGCAACGCCCAGTTCAACGCCTCGACCCGCAACTTCAACGTCCCCGCCGCGATGTCGGGGCGGGTGACCATCGTCGAGGCCGAGGAGGTCGTCGAGGTCGGCGAGATCGATCCCTCCGACGTACATCTTCCGGGGATCTTCGTGAAGAGGATCGTGGCGCTGACGCCCGAGCAGGCAACCCGCAAGGACATCGAGAAGCGTACGACCCGCGGTGAGCGCCCCACCCAGACCACATCGAGCAAGGAGGCCTGAGCCATGGCTTGGGACCGCAACCAGATGGCCGCACGGGCCGCCCAGGAGCTGCAGGACGGCGACTACGTCAACCTCGGCATCGGGCTGCCGACGCTGATCCCGGACTACATCCCGGAGACGTCGACGGTCGTGCTGCACGCCGAGAACGGCATCCTCGGTGTCGGCCCGTTCCCCTACGAGGACGAGGTCGACCCCGACCTGATCAACGCCGGCAAGCAGACCGTGACCGTCCTGCAGGGCGCCTCCTACTTCGACTCAGCGACCTCCTTCGCGATGATCCGCGGCGGCCACATCGACGTCGCCGTCCTGGGCGCGATGCAGGTCGCTGCCAACGGTGACATCGCCAACTGGATGGTGCCCGGCCACATGGTCAAGGGCATGGGCGGCGCGATGGACCTGGTCTCCGGCGCCGGACGCGTCATCGTGCTGATGGAGCACGTGACGAAGAAGGGTGCCCCCAAGCTCCTGGAGACCTGCGACCTGCCGCTGACCGGTCGCGGGATCGTGAAGCGGATCATCACCGACCTGGGTGTGCTCGACGTGGCCGGGAGCGGCTTCGAGCTCGTCGAGCTCGCACCGGGAGTGACGTACGACGAGGTCGTGGCGGCGACCGGAGCTCCCGTCATCGACAAGACGTCGATCTCTTAGTCTCACTATCAAAAACCCGAGGGCTCCTACGTAACTCGCGTTTACGCTTCATCGTTTCAGGTGTGACACCCACCACACCCCTGGAGTGAGACGTGAATCTCGGCATTCTGGCGTTCCTCTTTCCGTTTCTGGCCCTCATCACCACTTTCCTGCCACCAGCGCTCACTCCAGCGGAACCCGATCCGAGCTCGCTCGTCGGAGACGCGGAGGACCTGGCACGTACGCTCCCGACCGCTCCCCTCGCGGCGCCGAAAGCCGCCGCTGACCCGGCGCGCCAGGAGCGGACCGGGGCGTGGAAGCCTCGCCCCGCGACGTACGGCGTGGTCGTCGAGAAGGACGTCGAGCTCACGATGTCCGACGGGGTGGTGCTCCGGGCCGACATCCATCGTCCGGCGGAGGCCGACGGAACCCCGGCTCCCGGTCGCTTCCCGGTGCTCCTGACGCAGAACCCCTACAACAAGAACGTCAGCGGTGGCGGCAACAGCTATCTGGTGCAGCGGGGCTACGTCCACGTCCTGACCGACGTACGCGGCACCGGCTCCTCCGCCGGCCAGTGGGACGCCTTCGGCGACCGCGAGCAGAAGGACGGCCTTGAGGTAGCCAACTGGGCGACTTCGAAGGAGCGCCCGTGGAGCAACGGCGAGCTCGGGCTGTGGGGCGCCTCCTACATGGCGATCAACCAGTTCTTCACCGCCGCCCGGCATCCGCGCGGGCTGAAGGCGATGTTCCCGATCGTGCCCGCGGGCGACATCTACCGCGACGTCGTCGCCTCCGGTGGCCAGATCGACGCCGGGTTCATCCCGTTGTGGCTCGGGCTGGTCACCGGTGCCGGGCTGGTGCCGCCGGCGGTCAACGAGACCAGGCCCGAGGCGACGCTGATCACCCTGCTGCAGCACGTCGGCGGCGCTCTGGGGTTCCAGGTCCCGATGGTCGCCACCGCGGTGCTGGCCAGCGACGCCGCGTACGACGGCCCCTTCTACTCGAAGCGATCGCCGCTGAGCGTGGTCGACGAGATCGACGTGCCGACGTTCGTGACCGCCGGGCAGTACGACATCTTCCAGCGCGGGACACCCATGCTCTTCGACGAGATGCAGAGGAACGGCGTCGACACGAAGCTGCTCATCGGGCCGTGGACGCACACCGAGGCGGCGACCGGGGCGGGCCTGGACGGCAGCGGGATCAACAGTCTCGACGAGATGGCGCTGCGGTGGTTCGACACGCATATCAAGGACGTGCCCGATCCGGCTCTGGATGCCGATGTCGCGCCGGTGACCTACCACGAGATCGGGTCCGGGAAGTGGCGCACCATGGATTCCTGGCTCGGCTCGGAGGTCAGGGCCGAGACGTACGCCCTCGGCTCGAGGTTGAAGCCGGTCGGAGGCGACTCCATCGCGCCGCTGCCGGTGCAGGGGCTGTGCTCGCGCAGCACGGCGCAGTGGACCGCGGGCGCCGCCGCGATCCCCGGCTGCACGACCGACAACCGTGTCAACGACGCGCTCGGGATCTCCTACGAGACCTCCCCCGCCACCTCCGACCTGGCCATCTCCGGTCCGCTCAACGCGGACCTCTCCATCTCCACGACCGGCACCGACGGCCTGGTCTCGGTCTCCGTCGAGGACGTCGCACCCGACGGCGCCGTCGACCGGATCACCGGCGGCTGGCAGACGCTGCGCCACCGCGCGGTGTCGAGCTCGAGGTCGAGGACGCTGAACGGTCAGGTCGTCCAGCCCTGGCACCCGTTCACCCGCGAGGCCGAGCAGCCGGTCACCCCCGGGGAGGTCTACCGCGTGCCCGTCGAGGTCTTCCCGACCGGCGCGGTGATCGAGAAGGGCCACCGTCTCCGGGTCACCGTCCACTCCTACGACGTCCCGCACCTGCTGCCCAACGTCAAGCAGCTGGTCCGCGGCGTAGCCGGCGTGGTGACCGTCCACCACACGAAGACGAACCCCTCGACGCTGGTCCTCCCGGTCCGGAGGTAGCGCCGAGGGGCCAGACTCTGACATCGACTCTGACATCGAGAGGTCAGAGTCTGGCGGCCTCGTCCGGCACGCGCTCGGTGGCCTTCGGGTCCCGGGCGCGTGCTGCGTTCAGAAGCAGGTACGCCGCGATGACCGCCCCGCCGGCGAGCGCGACCGAAGCCGAGGCGTAGGCCGCGCCGTAGCCGACGGTCGTGACCAGGCCGGCAGCGATCAGGGTGCCGAGGAACCCGCCGACCTGCTGGGTGGTCGTGGTCAGGCCGGAGCCGATCCCGGCGTGCTCCGGCGCCAGCGCGCTCATCGCCAGCGCCGTCACCTGCGGCATCGCCAGCCCGAAGCCGAGGCCCATCACGACCGCGCCCGGAAGGACGTCGAACGGAAAGCCGCCGGAGCCGGGGAGACGCACCAGATAGAGAGTGCCGGCCACGAACGCGAGCATGCCGGCGACCAGGATGTGCTCGGAGCCGAACCGTTCGGCCAGCGTGGCGCTGAAGCCGAGGGTCGCCACGGCGATCACCACGCTCACCGGAAGGAACGCCAGACCGGTCGCGAGCGCGCCGAAGCCGAGGACGTCTTGGAGGTAGAGCGTGGTGACGAACTGGAAGGTGAACCCGGCGAAGGTCAGGGTGAGCAGGACCAGGTTGGCGAGCGCGAAGCGGTGCTCGGCGAAGAGGCCGCGCGGCAGCAGTCCGCCCCGGGCGCCGGTCGGCTGCGTACCTTCGACCGCGCGGAGCGCGACGACCAGGGCGATGATCCCAAGGGGCACGTTGATCAGGAAGGCCCAGCGCCACGAGGCCACCTCGGTGAGTACGCCGCCCAGCACCGTGCCCACCGAGGCGCCGATCGAGCCGACGAAGGCGAGCACGGCGAAGGCGCGCAGGCGGTCGCGGGACTCGGCATAGAGGCCGGCGATCATGCCGAGCACCACGGCCGAGGCGATGCCGCCGCCGAGGCCCTGGACGAACCGGGCGAGGACCAGGGAGACCGGATCCCAGGCCAGGCCGCACCAGGCCGAGGCGAGCGTGAAGATGCTCAGCCCGGCGAGGAAGACGGGGCGGGTGCCGAACGCGTCCCCGGCCCGGCCGGCCGGGAGGAGCACGAGCGCGAAGGCGAGGAGGAAGCCGTTGACGACCCAGGACAGGGCTGCGTCGCCGAAGCCCAGGTCGTCGCGGATCGCCGGAAGGGCGACGGTCACCACGGTGCCGTCGAGGATCACCATCAGCTGAGTTGCTGCGAGGGTCGCGAGCGCGACTGTCTTGGTCGTCATAGATACAACCATAGAAGATTGTTTGTTATGAAACAATCTATTTAGGAATATTCAGTTGTAGCCCTATCTTCAGCGAGACGAGTTCGGCACCCGGCGACGCAGCGTCATCGTGTGCGACGGCGTCGCCCACGGCCCTTCGACCAGGTGCTGCAGCGCCTGGATGAATGCCTCACCCTCGCTCGGCGCAAGCGCCTCGAGCGTCTTGGCGACGGTCTCGTTGTAGACCTTCGAGCTCCGCTCGAGCATCTTCGCGCCGGCCGGGGTCAGCGCGACGATCCGGGCCCGGCGATCGGTGCTCGAGACGCGTCGCTCGGCGAGACCGCGGCGCTCCAGGTTGTCGAGCGTGGTGACCATCGTGGTCTTGTCCAGCATCGCCATCTCGGCCACGGCGTTCTGGGTGTATTCACCCTCCGCGGCCTTCATCAGCACGCAGTACTCCCGCACCGAGATCTCCAGGTCGGCCAGGGCCTCGCCGACCTGGGCCGCGAAGGCATGGGCGGACTGGTTGAGCAGGAACAGCAGGTCGATGCGAGGTCCGGTCATGAACCAGATCCTACCGAACCATCCGATACCGAACTATCTTCTAGCCAACGATCCCGTGTCGGCGCTCGCCCGAAGACATCGAGACCGAGCGCCGACACGGCGCAGACGAAGAGGCTTCTCAGAGATACTGAGCCAGATCCGCCTGGATCTCCTCAGGCGTCACCGGCGGCTCGTAGCGCTTGACGACCTCGCCGTCGCGCCCGATGAGGAACTTGGTGAAGTTCCACTTGATGTCACCAGGCTCGGTCGCCGGCGTCAGGTCCTTGACGTGGTCGTAGAACGACCCGAGGTGAGGGCCCCAGTCACCGGGCGCCTCGGCCCGCAGGAAGTCGTAGAGCGGTGCGGCGTTCTCGCCGTTGACGTCCACCTTGGACAACACCGGGAACGTGACGTCGTACGTCGTCCTGCAGAACTCCTGGATCTCGTCGTCGGTGCCCGGCTCCTGCCCCAGGAACTGGTTGGTCGGGAAGCCGAGGACCTCGACGCCCTGGTCCTTGGTGGCACGGTAGAGCGCCTCCAGGCCCTCGTACTGCGCGGTCAGACCGCACTTGCTCGCGACGTTGACGATCAGCAGCAGCTTGCCCTGGTAGTCACCGAGCTGGACGGTGCTGCCATCGGCCGCGGCCGCTTCGAAGTCGTGCGTGGTGGTCAAAGCTCTCTCCTTGGAACGTCGGACATCGGGGTCTGAACGCAGTGGCCCCGAGCCTGTCGAGACCACAACCCTGCTCGCCCCGAGGTTATGCCCCACGCTGGTGTGGAACCGGCCCGGCCTCGTCGGCCAGCCGCCGCTCCCGGGCCGCCGTCATGATCGCGCTCGACATCCACTCGAGCGCCTCCGGCATCTCGAAGGCGATCTCCTCGAGCAGCGCCGGCATGTCGTGACGCCCCACCGAGAGCATCATCTCGCTCAGCGAGCCGTCGGGCGCGGTGACCATGAACCGGAACTCGATCGCCTCGGGCGTCACCGCCGCCGCGCACCGGCTGGTCTCGAACGTCCACGGCGCACGACGGCCATCACCGTCGGTACCGGGAGTCGTCATGACCGCGCATCTTATTCAGGTTGGCGCCCGGATCGCATCCCTTTCACCCCTCGAACAGTGATTCGAATCTCGTCACGAAGACACGCCGACCCCGCGGGCACGAGGAGGGCCGAGGCCGGGTACGTTCGTCCGCGGTCATTCGGCGGGAAACAGCGGAGAGGGACACAAACTTCACATGATGGGTGGGCATCACGCGGCCTCTGGCGCGGCGGCGTGGATCGCAGTGACATCGTCGGCACCGATCGCTTTCGGGTGGTATCCAGGAGTCTCCGACATAGGCGTGATGACCGGAACCCTGGTGTGTGCCGGTGCCGCGCTGCTCCCGGATGCGGACCACCACAACGGCACGATCGCCAACTCGCTGCCACCGGTCTCCGAGGGCCTGACCAAGCTCGTCGGACACATCTCCGGGGGCCATCGCAACGGCACGCACTCGATCCTCGGCGTCCTCGTCTTCACCGCCCTCGCCTGGGGCGCGGGCATGCTCTCGCTGGAGACAGAGCACTTCGGCAGCGTACTGATCGGCCCGGGCATCTTGTGCGTCCTGCTGGTCGCCTTCGCGATGGACGCGCTGAAGCTCACCCGCAGGGGTCTCCTCTGGCCCTGGATCGCCGCGGTCTCCCTGGCGACGATCATCGCCGTCTTCGCTCCCGAGGAGTGGTGGTGGATGCCGTTCTCGGTCGCACTGGGCTGCACGGTGCATCTGCTCGGCGACTTCCTGACCACGATGGGGATCCCGCTGTTCTGGCCGATGCCGACCAGACCGCCGAGGTGGATCCGACGAGCCAGGTGGCTCCCCTTCGACAACATGTGGACCCGCGGCGGCCACTTCGCGCTCCCGATCCTCGGCGACGCCGGCTCGATCCGGGAATGGGTCGTGATGACCCCGATCAGCCTCTACGCGATCGCCGGCTTCGGTACGGCGGTGCTGAGCCAGATGGGCTTCGACGTCGACAGCCGCTGGAACGTCCTGATCGACAACGTCGCCGCGATGCTCTGACGCATCACGCCGCGGCGTTCCGCCTGCGTCCCCGGATCGGGCGGACCACGAAGATCCCGGTCAGGAGCGCCAGGACGGCGAGGAGCCCCGCCAGGGCGAGCACACCGCTCAGGACCATCTTGGTCTCGACATCTCGATGCTCCGCATCGACATCGTCGACGAAGCTCAGCGTCATCGTGACGATGGTGTCCTTGAGGAGCTGGATGAAACGGGTCATGTCCTCGGTCCACACCTGCGCGGCCGGCACCCCCGGGCCATCCTTCTCCAGCTCCGCGAGCACACCTGCGACCGACCCGTCGTTGATCACCTTGACGACGGCGTTCTGAGACACCACGCCGCGGGAGCCGTCCGCGAAGGTGCCGCCCGAGATCTTGTCGAGGGCCTTCTGGGTCACCTTCGGGGTGTCGGCGTAGAACGCCCGAGAGTTGAGCTGCCAGGACGTACGCGCCTTGCTCATCGTGTCCAGCGACTCTTCATCGATCTGGCCGGTCACGAGCGCGGGCACCATCACCGCACGCTCGATGCCGAGCGACTCGGCCGCCGACCCGACGTGCTTGAGGTTGGTGATCTGCTTGTAGATCTTCTCGTTGCGGATGTTCGGCATCTCGGCGGCGAAGTCGAGCAGCTCATAGGCGGTGTCGGTGTAGGCAGCGAGCGCCGCCTCCGTGCTGGCCTTGTCGCCCCGCTCGAGATCGTCCCGATAGGCATCGATGCCCTTGAGCACGGAGTAGGTGCTCTCGACGCGCTCCCGAAGACTCGGGGTGGCCGCGAGATCGATCTTGGTGATGTCGTCGTGCCAGGCGTCGATCGAGTCGTCGGTCACGCGGCGATAGGCCTGCTGGACCGCACCTGGGACCCCGTCAGCGCTCATCGCATCGCGCTCGAAGATGAGGTCCATCCCGAGCTCATAGCTCTCCGGGAGCGCCTCCGCGATGGTGACCGCGGGTCCGGAGACGGCGCGCTCCTTGACCGAATCGCCGAACGTCATGCCACCCAGGACCATGGCGATCACCGCCGGGACGATGAGCGCGCTGAGCAGGCGCGTCCGCAGAAGTCTCGGCTTCGGAGCGGCATGGGACCGAGGCGTACGCTGCCCCGACTCCACCGCGCCGGCGACCGCCGTCGCGGACGACGCCAGCGCCAGCGGCTTGGCCGCCGGCCTGGCAACGGTGACCAGCTCCCGGCTCGCGGAGCCGTTCGCGGGCGCGACCCCGGGTCTGCGAGCGAAGGCGACGACCTCACCCGCGGTCGGCCGGCGGGACGGGTCCTTGTCCATCATCGAGGCGACGAAGTCGTCGACGAACGACGGCACCGTCACCACGTCGTTGACGTGCGGAACGGGCGCGGTCACGTGCTGATAGATCATCGAGACAGGCTCGGAGCCCGCGAAGGGCGCGCGCCCGGTGAGCAGCTCGAAGAAGACGCAGCCGAGCGCATAGATGTCGCTGGGCGGACCGACCACGTTGTCGGCGGCCTGCTCCGGCGAGATGTAGGGCAGGCTCCCCATCACGTGACGCGTCGAGGTGAGTCGCTCAGCGTTGTGGTTGGCGAGCTGAGCGATCCCGAAGTCGAGCACCCGGATCCGGCCGTCGCCGTCGTAGACGAGGTTGGAGGGCTTGATGTCGCGATGGATGATCCCCGAGGAGTGAACCGCGGTGAGCGTACGCGCGACCTGGACGACCGCCTCGCTCGCCTCCTCGACGGTGAACCGCGCCTGCTTCTCGAGCCGGTCGGCGAGCGTCGGGCCCGGAAGCAGCTCCATGACCAGATAGACGATGCTGCCGTACTCCGTCTGCTCCACCCCGACGTCGTGGACCTGCACCGTCCCGGGGTGGCTGGCCGCCGTCGTCGAGAGCGCCTCTCGCCGGAACCGCTCGGTTATCTTGGGATCGGCAGAGGTCTCCACGACCTTGACGGCCACCCAGCGTTCGAGCCGGATGTCGGCTGCCTGCCAGACCTCGCCCATCCCGCCGCGGCCAAGCAGTCGGTGCAGCCGGTATCGGCCTGCGATCGGGGGACGCGTACGCATGCGCATATGTTGTCTGACTCACACCCCATGCGTCTTGTTTACGCACCGATGAGCGCCGCCGATCTTGGCCATTCTCGCCGGTTTACGCGTCAACTGACTGCCGCCGGGCGCGAAGCAGGCCCGCACCGAGCACCGCGAGCACGATGACGACGATCAGGCTGAACCCGCCCCAGCCGATCGTCTGGTTCTGTGCGTCCCTGCGCTCGCTGTCGATGTCATCGGCGAGCTTCCGGGCAGCGTCGACGACGACGTTCTTGAGGTCCTGGACGAAGGTCGCGGCGTCGGCGAGCCAGATCTGGGCCACCGAGCCGGCCTCGGCGCCGTCCTTCAGCTGCCTGACCACGTCCTCGACGTCGCGGGCGTTGATCACGCGGATGACGGCACGCTGGGACGAGACCCCGTAGGACCCGAAGGCGAACGACCCTCCCGAGATGGAGTCGAGCGCCTGTCGCGTCGCCGGCTCGGCGTCCTCATAGATCGCCTCCGAGTGCGTCGCCCAGGAGCTCTGGGCCGAGCTGAGGTCGGCGATACCCTTCTCGCTGATCTTCCGCTTGCGCAGCGCGGCTGCCATGATCTCGCGCTCGAACCCGAGCACCTCCGAGACCGGGCCGATCGACTCCAGGTTCCTCGCCTGCCTGGCGAGTCCGTCGTCATCGAACGACGGCAGCTCGGCGGCCAGGTCGAAGAGCCCGTTGACCGCATTCGTGTACGTCGCCACGTCCGCCGACGCGTCGGAGCCGTCACCCAGCCGGGTCGCCGTCCGGAAGTCCGAGAGCCGCTCGAGCGCCGCTGCCGTCCTCTCCGTACGCCGCTGCAGCCCGGGGTCCCCGCTGGCATCGATCTCCTTGACCTCGTCTCTCCAGGCCTCGATGGACTGATCGGTGACCTGGAGGAACTCCTCCGGCACCTGACCGCTGCTGCGCAGCGCGTCCCGCTCGATCGAGAGGTCGAAGGCGAGCGCGAAGCTGGTCGGCAGGATCTCTGCCAACGGCTCGGCGCGGCCGACGGTCGACATGGCCTCGCCCGAGCGGAGGGTGCTCCAGCCGCCGAAGATCAGGCCCGGAAGGAGCAGCAGCATCAGCACACCGAGGAGGGCCGGCGAGACTCTGCCCCGGCGTCTGCTCCTCGGGGAGGGGATGACGACCTTCTTGGGCGGGGCGGCGAGCCCGCTCTCGAGCACCGTCGAGACCTGCCCTGCCCGCGGACGCTTGGCCGGGTCCTCCGCGAGCATCGCAGTGACGATGCCGTCGATCTGGCCAGGCACCGTCACCAGCGAGCCGATGCGTTCGGGGGCCCCACCTGCGTACGGTGGGCGCCCGGCGAGCAGCTCGAAGAAGACCGCCCCGAGCGAGTAGATGTCGCTGGCCGGACCGAGCCGCTGGCGTTCGATCTGCTCGGGCGCCAGGTAGGGCAGGCTCACTCCGGGGCGTGCCGCCGGCGCACCTACGAACACGACGCGGCCGTCCGGGCCGAAGCCGATCGTGGCCGGCCGGACGTCGCCATGCACCTGTCCGGTGGCGTGGCCCGAGGCGAGAATTCGAGCCGCCTGCGCGATGACGTCGGAGGCTTCCTCGGGGTCGACCCGTTTCTCCTGGGCCAGACGTGTCGCAAGGGTCGGACCCGTCGACAGCGCCGGGTCGCCCTGACCGGCCGATTGGTTCGATTGGGGGCGACCAGCTCGTGGGGGGCGGATGCGCATAGGACTATGGTCCGGGGTCGAGAGCGGCCCCGTCATGGTGAGGTTGAAGATTTAACCTGGACTTGGCCGAGTGTTCGATCTCTCGCTGCATACTGGCCCGGCCACGGCCGAGGGCCGTACTTCTTACGCCATGAACCGCGCAGATCCCGCTCGACCCGGCGTCTCTCCAGGCCAAGCGGGATCTACGCGCTAACGGGCCTGGCTGGTCCGCCGCCCCAGGTAGGCGAGGCAGGCGACGGCCAGCGCGACACCCCACAGTGGCCACAGCATCTCCGGGGCCCATGCGCCCCAGTCCGAGGTGGCGCCGGGGACAGTCCAGAGGTCGTCCGCGATCGCCATCCGCCAGAAGGAGACCCCGGCAGACGTGACCGCGCCGGCGACCAGGATCCCTGGTACGAGCGCCATCGCGACCGGGATCGGACGCCCGCCGATGCCGGGCACCCAGCACCAGAACACCTCGCCCCAGCGCGCCACCAGCCCGCAGGTCAGAACGGCCCCGACCACCGCGAAAGCCGCGAGTCCGAAGCCCGCCCATTTCCCCTCGCCGAGGTCGTCCAGCATCTCGCGGCTGATCCCGAGCGGGACGTCCAGCGTCCAGGCGATCCGGGTGACGGCGTAGAGAATGGGTACGACGACAGCGACCGCCACCGCAGGACGCCCCCAGCGCGCCCAGCGGCCCCAATCCAGACGCCCACCAGGCTCGGCTCGTCCGAGCAGGGAGACACCGGCGACAACCAAGGCCAGCCCTCCAGCAGCATGCGCCAGAGCGACTCCGGAGTCGACGAAGAGACCCCACTCGAGCTGTCCGGCGCCCGGGCCGAGCCCGACCGTCGCTAGCAGGACCTGAGGCAGATAACCAAGGAACATCAGCGCGCGTACGTCGGAGACGATCACGGCGACGACGAGCCCGAGCACGACCTGGAGCCACCCGGTCGCTCTCGTCGTACGCGGCGTCCGCACGTTCGCGGCTGCGCCCCCGGTAACCAGGGCGAGGAGCGCCAGCACCGCGAGCACCCAGGACATCTGGGTGCCGCTCAGGGCGCCGAGCGGCGAGGCCGCATCGGGGATCCACGGGTCCGGTGCCCTGCCCAGCAGAGCGAGACCGACCAGGGCGCCGAACACGACGGCCCAAGCGCCGGCCACCCACGGCGCCGCGCGCAGCACGACGGAGCGGTGCTGCGTACGGTCCATCAGGGCGGTCATCTCGACAAGCTCGCTACGTCGCATCAGGCCACGCTCCTGGCGGCATCCCAGCGTCGCCCCGCCGTACGCAGCAGCGCCGGGTAGACGAAGAGGTAGCGGAACGGCTTGATGAAGGCCATGTAGGCATCGCCCAGCAGCCCGTTCGGCCGCACCAGCACGCTCAGCTGCGCGCTGAATCCATCGGGCGATGCTTCGTCCTCGACCCAGCCGATGTGCAGGACGCCGTGCATGGTGCGGTTGGCGATCTCCGCGGCGTACTCCCGGTCCGTCAGATAGAGCGGGCGGAACGGGCTCGAGTCGTGCTCGGGTGCGGGGTGGTCGCGGAGGTCGTCAGGCAGCCGGCCGGCCAGCGGCTCGACCCGCTGCTCCAGACCGTGCTCGTCCTTGTCGGTGCCGAGCGCGCGGCCGAGTGCCCAGCGGACCGCGAAGAGCAGGCGGTAGGCCGCGGGGAAGTCGCGGTCGTCACCGTCCATCAACGCCTCGACGAAGCGCGGGAAGTCGTCGGCGCCACCCTGCACGGGCAGGGCCCAGACGTCCTCGAGATCGAAGTCGTCGGCGATCTCGTGGATCCGCCAGGGCTGGCTGGAGTAGGCGCCCGAGGGAAGTGGTCCCCTTCTGATCGAGCTCAGTGTGTGCCCTCTGGGGGCGGTGTGTGTGGTCATGTCTCCACACTGGTCCGCGCGGAACGCCGGCTCTTCGCCCTCAGGTCGCGGGCCTCTCAACCTCCAGGATGAGCCGGACTCAGCTCCTGCGGCCGACCAGCCCGGTCTCGTACGCCAGCACGACCGCCTGCACCCGGTCGCGCAGGCCCAGCTTGGCGAGCACATGGCCGACATGCGTCTTCACGGTGGCCTCGGAGAGGTGGATGCGGCGGGCGATCTCGGCATTGCTGTCCCCGGTGGCGAGCTCGAGCAGCATGTCGAGCTCGCGAGGCGTCAGGGCCGCGCGGATGTCGGCGGCGCGGCCCCCGTCGGGCGCCGGGGCGGTCGCGACGTGCTCGAGCAGGCGGCGCGTCGTCGACGGTGCGACCACGGCGTGACCTGCGTGAACGGTCCGGATCGCCTCGACGATCTCCTCGGCACGGGCATCCTTGAGGAGGAAGCCGCTGGCGCCGGCCCGGATCGCGGGGAACGCGTAGTCGTCGAGATCGAACGTCGTCAGGGCCACCACCCGCGTGGCCGGCAGCTCGGTGGTGATGGCGGCGGTCGCCTGGATCCCGTCCAGGCGGGGCATCCGCAGGTCCATGAGGACGACGTCGACCTTCTTCGTACGCACCAGCGCGAGCGCCTCGTGTCCGTCGACCGCCTCGCCGACGAGGTCGAGGTCGGGCTGGCTCTCCACCATCATCCGGAGCGCGGAGCGCATCAGCTCCTGGTCATCGGCGATCGCGACACGGATCGGGGTCTCTGGCTCGCTCACGCTGCTCGCTCGCTGAGGCTCGCTCATAGCGGCATCATGGCGCGCACGCGCCAGCCCTCGCCGCTCGGCCCTGCCTCGAGGGTGCCGCCGACCGCCTCGACGCGCTCCCGCATCCCACGGAGCCCCCGCCCGGGCGGGCGCTGGATCGCCATGCCGTCGTCGCTGACCTCGACGGTCAGCCGGCGCGCGGCCCGACTGACCGACACGGTCGCGACGGCTCCGGCGCCGGCGTGACGGGTGACGTTGGTCAGCGCCTCCTGCACGACGCGGTAGGCGGTCAGCCCGACCACGGGTGCGACCGAGACGGGCTCGGCCGCCTCGAAGTGGATCGTCAGCCCGGCCCCACGCATGCGCCCGACGAGCTCCTCGAGGTCGGAAAGGCCGGGTTGTGGTGCGGCCGGTGACTCCCTGTCTCCGCCGAGCACACCGAGCAGTCCGCGCATCTCCGTGAGTGCCTCCCGTCCGGTCGTCGCGATGGTGTCGAGGATCGCCGGGGCGCGCTCCGGCTGCTGCCCGATGACCATCCGGCCGGCCTCGGCGTGACTCACCACGACCGCCAGCGAGTGGGCCACCACGTCGTGCATCTCCCGCGCGATCCGCTGGCGCTCCTCGGCGGCCGCGCGGTCAGCGAGCTGGTCGACCCAGGCGGCCCGGGTCGCCCGGAACCGGCCGAGCGCCCATGCCGCCACCGTCGCCGCCACCGTGGCGGTGGTGATCATCAGCCACCACGTCCACCCCTGCAGGCCGGTGGCGTCGAAGTTCCACAGGCGTACGACGGTGAGCAGGCAGCCCACCAACCCGATCCCGAGCGCGACCCCCGGCCACGGGCGCCGATCCTGCGCGCTGACCGCATAGATGAGCACGAAGAAGCACAGGCTGTTGGGCAGCAGCACCGGGCCGTAGTCGCTCCCCGCCGCCGCTGCCGTGGGTCCGCCCAGGTCTGGTGCGGCGACCAGCACCAGCTCGGCCGCCGCGCCGACGGCGTACGACCACAACGGCCGGCGTCGAGCGGCGCCGACGGCGACGTGCAGGGCCACCAGTGCGACCAGGAGCGCGACCTCCCAGCCGACCGCGACCTCACCCTCGACCACCGACGCCCAGCCGACCGGCAACAGCACCAGCGCGAGCCCTCCGGCGAGCGCGGTCTGACCCACGTCCCCGAGCCAGCGAGGTCCCGGAGCGGCGGCCACAGTCATGCCCTCACCCTAGGGCTGCCAGCATCAGGACGGACACGGATATAGGCGTAGGGCAACAGACGGCCTGGTGAGTCGTAGATCACGATCTCGGCGACTAGACCTCAACTGGACTTGAGGTCCTAGGGTCGCGGCGAAGAGAGGAGCTACATGACCAACGTTCTCGCCGAACGGTTCAAGACCGGGTTCCGCCGGTATCCCACAGGGGTGGCCATCGTTGCCGCCTCGACCGAGGAAGGACCCGTCGGAGCCACCGTGTCGAGCGTCTCCTCGGTGAGCGCGAGCCCGCCGCTGCTCTCGTTCTCGGTCTTACGCTCCGGCCGGTCCGGTCCGGCGCTCGCGGGGAGCGGGCATCTGGCGGTGCACGTCCTGACCGAGGACCAGGCTCACCTGGCCGCCGCCTTCGCCGACCGGACGGCCCCACGGTTCACTCCTGAACAGGGCTGGACGCTTACGCCGGGGCAGCCACCGGCTCTGGAGGACGTCGCGGCGAGCTTCTACGGGCACGTGAGCCGCGTGGTCCCGGCCGGCGAGGCCTGGCTGGTGCTGCTCGAGGTCGACTCGGTCGACCTCGGCGAACCTGCCGACCCGATCGGGTCCGGCCCGCTCCTGCACCACGACCGGCGGTACTGGTCGGGCGGCACCCCCATCGACCCCTCCGCCACCCCTCTCGTGAGCGTCCGCTCCCTCGATCGGGTCGTGCCCGAGCGAGCCTCCTGAACCCACCTGTTCACACACCCACCGCTCCGTTCCACGGAGCGGCTGCGGTGCGTCAACGGCACGGCAGGAGCTATGAGCCTGTCGGCCGCGCCAGCCGCTCGTCGGGAATGACGGCGACGCCGAGGATCTCGATCATCGCCTCGGGCTGCCACAGCGCCGTGGTGCCGATCCCCGCCATCGCCGGGTAGACCGGACCGGCCAGGTCGCGCCA
>NZ_JBOHDN010000080.1:0-20493 GCF_050699375.1 Nocardioides sp.
CCGGATCCGGCGGCCCAGGACGTACAGGAGGCTCTGCAGGGGCCGAGCGGGAGCCACTGGTTCGGCACCGACCAGTTCGGCCGCGACATCTTCGCCCGGGTCTGCTCGGGCCTGGCCAACTCGCTGCGGGTCGCCGTCGTCTCGGTGGCCGTGGCCGCGCTCGGCGGGGTGCTGCTCGGGATCGTGGCCGGCTACTACCAGGGGGGCATCGACCGAGTCGTCGGGGTGATCACCAACGTGCTGTTCGCGTTCCCCTCGCTGCTGCTCGCCCTGGCCCTGGCCGCGACCCTCCGTCGCAGCTGGTTGACGGTGGCGATCGCGATCGCGGTGGTCTACCTGCCCATCTTCGCCCGGGTGGCCCGCGGGCCGGTGCTGACGCTGCGGAATGCCGAGTACGTCCTCGCCTCGACCGCCCTCGGCCGCAGCCGGGTCTCCACCCTCTTCGCGCACGTGCTGCCCAACATCCTCGGCATCCTGGTCGTCCAGGTCACCCTGTCGCTCTCCTGGGCGATCCTGACCGAGGCAGCGCTCAGCTTCCTCGGTTTCGGCACCCCTCCCCCGGCCGCCTCGCTCGGCGGCATGGTCTACGCGGCGCAGTCGCTGACCAGCGTCGCTCCGTGGATGCTCTACGCGCCCGGTGCCGCACTGATCCTGGCCGTGGTCGGGCTGAACCTGCTCGGCGACGGCCTCCGCGCCGCGATCGATCCACGAGGAGGCACACGATGAAGGCCGAGGACGCCGCGATGCTCGACGGGCTGACCACCGAGGCTTCGAGCGGCACGAGCGAGGGGCCCGCGATCGACCAGCTTTCGGTCACCGACCTGGTGGGGAGGATGAACGAGCGCGACGCGACGATCGCGGCTTCCGTACGCGCGGCCCTGCCGACGATCTCGGCGACCGTCAGCGCTGCGACCGAGCGGATGCGGGAGGGCGGCCGGCTGATCTACGTGGGAGCGGGCACATCGGGGCGGCTCGGGGTGCTCGACGCCTCCGAGGTGCCACCGACCTTCGGCGTCGAGGACGTCGTCGTCGGAGTGATCGCCGGCGGTCCGGCAGCGCTCGTCAGCGCCGCGGAGGGGGTCGAGGACGACACCGATGCCGGCGCCGCCGACCTGGCCGCACTCGGCGTCGGACCGCTCGACACCGTCGTGGGGATCGCCTCCAGCGGACGTACGCCCTACGTCCTCGGCGCTCTCTCGCATGCCACCGAGGCCGGAGCGCTCACGGTCGGGCTCTCCTGCAACATCGACACTCCGCTGACCCGCGTCGCCACCCATGGGATCGAGGTGCCGGTCGGCCCCGAGATCGTCTCCGGATCGACCCGGCTCGGCGCCGGCACCGCCACCAAGATGGTCCTCAACATCCTCTCGACCGCCACCATGGTGCAGCTCGGTAGGACGTACGGATCACTGATGGTGGACATGCGAGCCGGCAACGCCAAGCTGCGGCACCGCGCGGTCCGCATGGTCATCGAGGCCACCGGAGCCGACGACGAGACCGCGACCGGGGCGCTCGAGGCGACGGGCTGGCACGCCAAGCCGGCGATCGCGACGATCCTGACCGGCCTCTCCCCCGCCGAGGCGGCACAGGCGCTGGAGCTGGCCGGCGGCCGGCTGCGGACCGTCATCGAGGAGCGCGGCTGATGCGGGTGCTCGGGATGATCTCCGGAACCTCCCACGACGGGATCGACGTCGCAGTCGTCGACTTCGACCTCGACGTCGACCGGCAGGCGTTGCGCGCACGGATCGTGCACCACACCTCGATGCCCTATCCGGACGATCTGCGCCGGCGGCTCATCGAGGCTCTGCCGCCGGCGCCGGTCGGCTTCGACGTCGTCTGCGAGCTCGACACCCGGATCGGGCAGTCCTTCGCCACCGCCGCGAGACAGACGGTCGCGGCGGCCGGCGCCGTCGATGTCGTCTGTACGCACGGCCAGACCGCCTTTCACTGGGTCGACGGCGGCCGCGCGCTCGGCACGCTTCAGATCGGGCAGCCCGCATGGATCGCCGAGGCGACCGGCGCGACCGTCGTCTCCGACGTACGCTCCGCCGACCTCGCCGCGGACGGGCAGGGGGCCCCGTTGGTGCCGCTGCTGGACGTCCGGCTGCTGGCGTCCCGGGTCGAGGAGGGAGCCGTCGCGGCCGCGCTCAACCTCGGCGGCATCGCCAACATGACCGTGTGCCGGCCGGGTGCCGATCCGGTCGCGTGGGACATCGGGCCGGCCAACGCGCTCATCGACGCGGTGGTCACCGACGCCCCCGGAGCAGCGACCTTCGACCGCGACGGGGAGCTCGCCGCCGGCGGCACCGTGGCCCCCGTGCTGCTCGACGCGCTGCTGGGTTCGCCCTACTTCGCGCAGCCGGCGCCGAAGAGCACCGGGAAGGAGCTGTTCAACCTCGACTACGTGCACACCGCGATCGAACGCTCCGGGGTGGAGCCGTCGCTTCCCGACCTGGCTGCGACCCTCACCGAGCTCACCGCCGTCTCCGTCTCCCAGGCGGTCACCCGAGCGGGCGTGGAGGTGCTGGTGGCCTCCGGCGGCGGCGTACGCAACCCGGTGCTGATGGGCCGTCTCGGCGAGCTCCTCCCCGGCGTACGAGTCTCCACCAGCGATGCCCTCGGCGTCCCCTCCGACCACAAGGAGGCCGTCGCCTTCGCCCTCATCGGATGGGCGAGCGCCCACGGGCTCGCCGGCAACGTGCCCAGCTGCACCGGCGCGGCCGGTCCCCGCGTGCTCGGCCGGTTCAGCCCCGCCGGCGCGCTTCCCGCTCCGCTCGACGCCTGGCCCGCGACCCTGGTGTTCGAACGATGACCGGCCTGACACCCCTCCTGGCCTACGCCGACCGGCTGCTGACCGTCGGCAGCGACCACAACCACCCGGCCGGCGCAGTTCTCGGGCTGCGTACGCCGAACGGGTCGCAGGTCGTCGCCTCCGGTTGGGCCCAGCTGCCCTCGTCCGACGGCCCCGGGGTGCCGATGCGACCCGACCACCTGCTCGACCTCGCCTCGGTCACCAAGGTCGCCGCGACCACGGCGATCACCATGCGCCTGGTCGCCTCCGGCGATCTGCGAACCGACGATCACGTGCACAGGTATCTGCCCGCCTTCCATCAGGACGGCAAGGACGGGATCACGCTCGAGCAGCTGCTGACCCACACCGCCGGCCTGCGACCGTGGTGGCCCCTCTACGCCGGGGCCGGTGGCAGCCGCGACGAGGCGATCCGGGGCGTCCAGGAGCTCCCGCTGGCCTACCGGCCCGGCACCGGCTGGACCTACTCCGACCTCGGCATGATCCTCCTCGGCGCGGTGATCGAGCAGTCCACCACGCTGCGGCTGGACCAGGCGTACGACCAGCTCGTGGCCGGTCCCTTGGGGCTCTCGGCCCGCTTCGGACCGATCGACCCGGACCTCGCCGCCACGAGTGCGGACAGCGACGCCTACGAGCTCGCCATGCTCGCCACCGACCAGCCGCATCTGGTCGGCCTCCGACCGGGCGACTTCTCCGGATGGCGCGACCATCCCCTCCGGGGCGAGGTCGACGACGGCAACGCCGCGCACGCCCTCGACGGCGTCGCGGGGCACGCCGGACTGTTCGCGACCGTCGAGGACCTGCTGACGTACGGGACCGCCCTGTGCGAGGGCAGCTTCGTGCCGCGCGAGGTGGTCGACCGCTTCGCGCGGCCACACCCGGATCATCCCGAGCAGGCGCTCGGCGCCTTCCTCGGCCAGGCCGGTGAGGTCACCTACCTGCAGCATCCCGGCTTCACCGGCACCTATCTCGCCATCGCTCCCGACACCGGCGTCGTCGTCGCCGGCGGCGCGACCCGACTGCACGGTCCGCTCGGCCCACTCGACCGCAACCCCACCCGACTCCCCGACGTCGTGCCCGGCACCGAGGTCATCTCGGTGCTGCTCGACGCGGCCGATCTGTTGGAGGACCGATGAGTCCCGTCCTGTCCGTGAGCGGCCTCTCGGTCACCTTCGACACCAGCCAGGGACCGGTCCAGGCACTGCACGACGTCTCGTTCGAGCTCGCCGCCGGCGAGACGGTCGCCGTCGTCGGCGAGTCCGGCTCCGGCAAGTCCACGCTCGCCTCCTGCGTCAATCGGCTGCTCGCCGACAACGGCCGGATCACGGCAGGCACGATCACGCTCGGCGACCAGGAGATCACCCGAGCGCCCGACACGGCCATGACCGCCATCCGTGGGCGACGCATCGGCCTGGTGCCTCAGGACCCGATGACCAACCTCAACCCGGTGATGACGGTCGGCGCCCAGATCGCCGAGGCGCTCGAGGTCCACGGTCTCGCGTCCGGGCAGACCGCCCGCGAACGCGCCACCGACCTGCTCGGCCAGGCCGGCATCGACCGTCCCGGCGCCCGCTTCCGCCAGTATCCCCACGAGTTCTCCGGCGGGATGCGCCAACGCGTGCTGATCGCGATGGCGCTCGCCTGCCGCCCCGAGGTGCTCCTCGCCGACGAGCCCACCTCCGCGCTCGACGTCACGGTGCAGCGCCTCGTACTCGACCAGATGACCGAGCTCACCACCGAGCTCGGCACCGGCGTCGTCCTCATCACCCACGACCTGGCCCTGGCCGCCGAGCGCGCCGACCGGGTCATCGTCATGCACCGCGGCCGGGTCGTCGAGAGCGGTGACGCCGCCACGCTCATCTCGGCTCCGCAGCACGAGTACACGCAGCGGCTGCTCGCGGCCGCGCCCGCGATGTCGGAGACCAAGGTCGACGCGGCGGTCGCCGACGAAGTGCCCGAGACCCTCCTGGAGGTGACCGGGGCCGTACGCCGCTACCGGCTCCGTGGCCAACGCGAGCACCTCCACGCCGTCGACGGGGTCGACCTGAGGATCCCCAAGGGACGTACCGTCGCCATCGTCGGTGAGTCCGGGTCCGGCAAGTCCACCGCCGCTCGCCTCGCCCTCCGCCTCGAGCGGGCCGACGCCGGCACGATCCGCTTCCGCGGCACCGACCTGGCCGGTCTTCGGGGAAAGGACCTCCTCGCCTACCGGCGCGCCGTGCAGCCGGTCTTCCAGAACCCGTACGCCTCCCTCGACCCGCGCTACACCGTCGCTCAGGTCATCGAAGAGCCCCTACGGGTGCACCGCATCGGCGACGCGGCCACCCGCCGCAAAGCCGTGACCGAGCTGCTCGACCGGGTGGCTCTGCCCACGGCGTACGCACACCGCCGACCGCACGAGCTCTCCGGCGGCCAACGCCAACGCGTAGCCATCGCCCGCGCTCTCGCCCTCGACCCCGAGCTCGTGGTCATGGACGAGGCCGTCAGTGCCCTCGACGTCCTCGTCCAGGAGCAGATCCTCGACCTGATGGTCTCCCTCCAGCGGGACCAGGGCCTGTCCTACCTCTTCATCAGCCACGACCTCGCCGTGGTCCATCTCGTCGCCCATCACGTCTACGTCATGCAGTCCGGGAAGATCGTCGAGGACGGCGACCCCGCCACCGTCTTCCGCGCCGCGCAGCACCCCTACACGCAACAGCTCGTCGCCGCCGTTCCGCAGCCCCGGCAGACGTCATAGGTGCCGATCCCGCATCTCGCGGAGGCTGATCCGGGCCGAGACGGACCGGATCAGCCTCTGGCGGGCGGCGGCGCCTATTCCGCTTCGGAGACCTGACGCAGGGTGGCGACGATCTTGCACTCCGGCCAGTACGTCGCGTGCAGCTGCGCGAACTCCTGCTGCCCGGCGATCGCCTCCTCCAGGCTGTCGTAGCGCAGCAGCGCCCACCCGCCGACGACCTCCTTGGCCTCGGCGTACGGTCCGTCGACGCGGGTGACCTCGCCCTTCTCCACGACGAAGTTCACCGCGTCCTCGGTGCCGTAGAGACCGCCACCGTCGAGGAAACGGCCGGCTGCGGCCTGCTCCCCGATGTAGTCGTCCATCGCCTTGAACAGGGCCTGCGGCGCTGAGCCGGTTCCTTCTTCCATCCTCACGAAACCCATGAAACGGGGCATGGTGTGCTCCTCACATCTGGGCCAACCGCTTGTCGGTGGCCGACACACGTGCGTCGAATCGCATCCTGCTCCTTCGACACGGGCATCGAAAGGATTCTTCTCAGCGCGGTTTCTTTCAGAGGTTTGCGGGCTCCGGCTCCTGTTCCGCGGCGTCGGGGACCTTGCCGCGGGCCTTGCGAACCGCGATGGCGACGATGACCGCGGCGATGGCCAAGAGCACGCCGTAGGCGGCCACGGACTCGGCGTCGAAGTTGCGCAGCAACGTACGTCCGTTGGTGATCAGGATGATGCTGCCGACCAGGCCACCGAGGATCGGCAGCGAGAGATGCTTGACGAGGTACGCCGCGAACGGGGCTGCGATGACGCCTCCGGCGAGCAGACCGGCGATCACGCGCCAGTCGAGAGCCTCACCCCCGAGGCCGAGTAGGAACCCGACGCTCGCCGAGACCGTGGTGACGAACTCGGCCGTGGAGACCGAGCCGATCACCTTGCGGGGGTGCAGCGTCCCGCTGGAGATCAAGGTCGGCGTGGTCACCGGCCCCCAGCCGCCACCACCGGTGGCGTCGATGAAGCCGCCGAAGAGACCCAGCGGCGCGAGCAGCCCGAGACCGGGGCGGCGCCCCGGGATGAAGACCGGCGGCTTGCCGAAGACGAAGCGCAGGATGATGTAGACGCCCAGAAGCAGCAGGATGCCCGCCACCCACGGCGTGGCGCCCTCGGTCGAAAGGCTGGAGAGCACCGTCGCACCGGCGAACGCACCGATGCCACCGGGGATCGCGATCTTGGCCACTACCTTCCAGTCGACGTTGCCGAGCTTCCAGTGCGAGACGCCCGAGGCCAGCGTGGTGCCGACCTCCGCGAGGTGCACCGACGCCGACGCGACCGCCGGCGCGACGCCGGTCGCCACCAGCAGCGTGCTCGAGGTGACGCCGTACGCCATGCCCAGCGAACCGTCGACCGCCTGGGCCGCGAGGCCGACGAGAGCGAAGATGAGAAGCCGCTCCACGCGAACCTCCTAATGTGAGAGACCGAAGCCACTTGATGTAGTCACTTAATTCACTAGACTATAGGTCATCCGATCAAGAGCCCACGCATCGCCACAGTGCGAGCCCGGATGCCACACGTACTCAACCCGTCGCCACCTCAAGGCACTTGACAGATTAGGTTCGCATAAGAACATAATCTGTCATGGCTACCAAGGACGAGCTGGTCAGCGTCGAGGAGGCATCACGCCTGCTCGACGTCTCGCCCCAGCACGTACGCCGCCTAGCCGACTCAGGAGCCCTGGCAAGAGTCGCGCGGGGCGTCATCGACCGCGCCTCGCTCGATCGATACCTCAACGCGCAGCGCCGCGGGCGCACTCGAGCTTGGGCCGAACAGACCGCTTGGGGCGCCATCGCACTGCTCGCTGGGTCTGATACCGATTGGCTGGGCCCCAGCCAGACCTCCCGGATCCGCCGCACTCTCCGCGATCTGGACGAGCCCTCCGACCTGCTCGTGCGACTGCGTGACCGCGCAAGCACCCAGACTTACACCGCTCACCGGGCCGCACTCTCCCGGCTTCGCGCGATCATCGCGGTCTCCGACCCGACCATGCTCGGCATCGTGGATGCGAACGGATCCAGCCTTGAGGGATACATCGCGGCCGACGCACTCGAGGCAACCGTTCGTGACCTCGCGCTCCAGCAGGCGGCGACCGGCAATGTGACCCTGAGAGCGACTAGGTTCGACTTCGCGCGCGTCGAGAGCATCGTCACCGGGAGTGCCGTGGTCGCCGCCCTGGACGCTGCGACCTCGATGGATCCTCGCATCCGCGGCGCGGGAGAAAGAGCGTTGGGCAGCGCGTTGCGGGCATACAAGTGAGCGCACAGCAGGAACGCCAGACCATCGACGTGTCTGCGGTGGCCGGCGGGTGGCCATCACCCTGGCCGAACGTCGCCGAGCTCGCCGAGGCACTGCCTCGACACAGTTGGACGCTCGTCGGCGGTCTGATGACCCAGCTACACACGATGCATCACGGGCTCGGCGTGCTTCGGCCTACCAATGACGTCGACATCGTGCTCCATATCGAGACCCGGCGCGGCGTCCCGGACGCAACTGCGACTGCCCTTGAAGGCCTCGGCTACGAACTACAGATATCGATCGATCCGCACGCCAACACAGCCCATCGGTTCGTACGCGGGCACTCAGCCGTCGACGTGGTCACCGGAACTCCCGAGCAGGTCGACGTACTCATCGCAGACCATCCCGCCCCGAAAGTGATCGGAAAGCTGCGCGGACGGGAGATCGTGCAGATCGACGGCGGGACCCAAGCCCTCCGGCGGACTGTCAACGCCCGCATCAGGATCGCTCCCGCAACGACGACCACGACCTCGGTGCCGCGACCATTCGGCGCACTGGTCCTCAAGGCTGCCGCATACATCACCGACTCACGAGACCGTGACCGTCATCTCTACGACGCCGCCGCCTTGCTCGCCTGCATCGATGACCCATTCACAGAGCGGGCCGAGTTCGCCGGCTCGGACAAGCGGCGCATCGCGACACTTGCCGAACGTTTGGCTCCAACGCATTCAGCATGGCAGGCACTGGATCGCGTAGCTCGCGATCAGGCCCAAACGGCCCTCAGCATCCTCTCCAGTGCAGAGTGAGGGATCCAAGGACTCTCCTCGGCACCAATTGGCGAGTTTCAACGAACTAGCGGCCGGCTTCCCCGATTCGAGAGTGAGAGGACCAGCACCGGCGTAGCGTCTTGTGCATGTCTGAGGAGACCTGGCATGAGGCGCGGTTGATCCCGACCTCAGGGATCAGTGGCGCGGAGGAACAAGAGCGTCGCGCAACCTCTGCGGTTCTGGCCGTGATGAGTGTCGTCAAGGAGTTCGGCCGGGCACTGCTGGGGCCGCGCGGCGCTCCCGCAGGACAGGTCGAGACGTATATCGAGGTCCCGTTCATGTTGGGTGACAAGCGTTGTTATCCCGACGGTCTGGTCCGAGTGAGTCGTGGCGCCAAGACGTGGACCGCATTGGTCGAGGTGAAGACCGGTAAGAACGAGCTTCAGACAGAGCAGCTGGAGAACTACCTCGACATCGCACGCGACGCGGGTTTCGACGCGTTGATCACGATCAGCAACGAGATCCCAGGCGTGGCTGGACAGCACCCGACCAAGGTGGACAAGCGGAAGCTGAAGAAGGTCGCGATCCACCACTGGTCGTGGTCGTACGTCCTCTCGACGGCCGTGATGCAGAAGGAACACCGCGGCGTCTCCGATCCGGAACAGGCGTGGATTCTCGGCGAGTTGATCCGTTACCTCGAGCACCCTCGCTCTGGCGCGATGGAGCTCGAGGACATGGGAGCAAACTGGGTCTCAGTCAGAGATGCCGTCGTCGCCGGCACGCTTCGCGCCTCGGACAAGGCCGCACCGGAGGTCGCGGCCCGATTCGACGCACTGCTCCAGTACGTCAGCCTCCGCCTCGGCCAAAAGCTCGGAACCGACGTGCTCCCTATCCTGACAAGAAAGGAGCAGGCTGATCCTGGCCTGCGCGCACAAGAAGTACTTGCGCGAATGGTCAGCCAGGCCGAGCTCGCCGGTTCCATCCGCATCCCGAACGCAGTTGCGCCGATCAACATCGTCGCCGACCTACGGGCGGGGCGTATCACCTGCTTCATCGACCTGGACGCGCCTCGCGAAGGGCGACCGACGACACGAGTCAACTGGATGATCCGACAGCTCAAGCACGCACCGGATTCCACCCGGGTCGAATCCTTCGTCGCGAACTCACGAGGTGCAGGAGCAGCCGAGCTCCTCGGGAAGGTGCGCGAGGACCCAACCTGCCTGATCACAGACCCCAAGAAGGAGATCAGGTCCTTCCGTGTCGCATTGTCCGCGCCGATGGGCACCAAACGGGGTCGTGGACGCGGGGCGTTCATCGATTCTGTGATTGACCTTGTGGATGCGTTCTACGGCGATGTCGTACAGCATCTAAGGGCATGGTCGCCCGCAGCCCCGAAACTCCGCGAGGCGCCACCCGAGGAGCGCGCGGCGCTTACGTCGACGGCGCTGTCTTCGCAGGACGGCCCCGAGTCCGCAGCGGTTGCGGAGTCGCCAGGGACCTCGTCCTGATCAAATAGCGACCCAATCTCTCCACATGGCTGTGGAGCGCCCCGTGCGCGTGGTCCACTGTGACGCACGTCTCTCGGGTAGCCGTCCCGCCCCGCATGTTGGAGGAACCCACAGTGAACGATTCGGCCCTGCTCTCGGTCGGTCTCCCGATCGCGCTGGCGATCATCATGTTCGGCCTGGGGCTGTCGCTCACGCCGGGTGACTTCCTCAGGGTCGTACGCACACCGCGGGCCGTCTTCGTCGCGCTGACGCTCCAGATCCTCGTACTGCCCCTGATCGCGTTCGGGCTCGTCGTGGTCGCTGACGTGGACCCGCTGATCGCCGTCGGGGTCATGCTGCTGGCGGCCTCCCCCGGCGGGACCACGGCAAACCTGTTCAGCCACCTGTTCCGTGGCGACGTCGCGCTCAACGTGACACTCACGGCGGTCAACTCGGTGCTCGCCGCCGTCTCGATCCCGTTGATCACGAACGCGGCGATCGGCTACTTCGACGCCGGAGACACTCTCGGCCTGCAGTTCGGCAAGGTCGTCCAGGTCATCGCCATCGTGCTCGTCCCGGTCGGCGTCGGCATGGTGGTGCGCCGCCGGTCCGAGACGTTCGCGGCGCGGGCGGACCGTCCGGTCCGGATCTTCTCGATCCTCGTGCTGGTCATGGTCTCGGTCGGCGCGATCCTCGGCGAGCGCGAGAACATCGCCGACTATCTCCAGGAGATCGGCGTGGTCGTCACGCTGTTCTGCTGCGCGAGCCTCACTCTGGGCTACCTCGGTGCGCGGGCGTTCCGGCTGAGCCAGCCCCAGGCGGTCGCCACCTCGATGGAGGTCGGGATCCACAACACCACCGTCGCGCTCACGATCGCACTCAGCGTTCTGGACAACACCGCCGTGGCCATCCCCGCCGCGGTCTACAGCATCGTCATGTACGTCCTCGCGACGCTCTTCGGCATCCTCATCACGCGATCACGACTGGTCAGGCCCGCCACGCCGCACGACGTCACCACATGACCCGGCCAGAGGCTCCGGCCACGGTCCGGACACGGGTCCCGTAGGCCTCGAGGCCGGCGCTCAGCTGCTCCGAGCGAGCAGCGGTGCGATGCGGTCGACGACCACGTCGAGAGGAGCCGCCGACCTCGTGACACGGGCCGTCATGATGGCGCCTTCGAGGGAGCTGATCGCCAAGGTTCCGAGCGCAGACGCCTCGTGCTCGGAGTGTCCGGCATCGGAGAGCAGATCGACCAGCGCCGCGTGCCAGTCCCCGACGATTCCGCTGACCACCGGGCCGAGAGCGTCGTCGTGATGGACCTCCTGCATCGCGGCGCCGATCGGACATCCGGCGGCGAAGTCGGTGGCGATGAGCTGTTCCCTGTAGTGGTTGCAGACGCCGGCGAAGACAGCGGCCGGATCGGCATCATCGCCGACGGACGCGCGCAGGATCTTCGTGACCGCCCCGCCGGCCCAGGCGAGCGCGTCGGCGATGAGCTCTTGGCGCCCCCCGGGGAAGTGGAAGCCGACCGAGCCGCGCGGGCCGTTGCTGTGTGTCAGCACCTTGGCTACCGACGTACCGGCGACGCCGTGCTCGCGCAGCAGAAGGGCAGCGCTGGCGACCATGCGTTTCCTGGTGTCGGTCCTCGAACCCACTTGCACATTCCTCCTCCACAGAAACTATGCTCTGCTGCATAGCATACCAAGGAGACAGCATGCGTGAGCTCAACCTGATCAAGCCCGGCCACATCGGCTGGGTCGAGAAACCCGATCCGGCGCTCGTCGACCCGACCGACGTGCTCGTCCGCCCGTTCGTCGCCAGCCGCTGCGACGGAGACGCCCTCCCCCTCCATCTTCACGGGGTCAAGCACCGGGCCATGCAGGCCGCGATGACGACCGGCGCCATCGACCCGGTCGTCGGCGACATCATCGGAAGGGATCCGTTCGCCGGCCCGTTCGGCATCGGCCACGAGGCGATCGCCCAGGTCACCGCCGTCGGTGACGCCGTGACCGAGATGCGGGTGGGCGACATCGTCGTCGTGCCGTGGGCCGTGTCCTGCGGCACGTGCTACGAGTGCCGTCTCGGCCTCACCGCGAAGTGCTCGACCTTCCTGCCGACCAGTCCGGGCGCGACACTGTCGTGCTTCGGGTTCGGGCCGATGTCGGGATCCTGGGGTGGTGTCATCTCCGACACACTCCGCATCCCGTTCGCCGACCACATGCTCGCCAAGGTCCCCGACGGCGTCGACCCGCTGCGCGTCGCCTCGGCCGGCGACAACCTCACCGATGCCTGGCGCGGAGTCGCCCCGACGCTCCAGCAGCGCCCGGGAGGTCGCGTCATCGTCATCGGCGGCGGCGCACAGAGCATCGGCCTCTACTCCGCCGGCCTCGCCGTGCTGCTCGGCGCCGAGCAGGTCGACTACTTCGACGACCGTGACGACCGGCTGGACATCGCCGAGAGCTTCGGCGCGACCGTCCACCGGATCGACAAGTCCCGCCGCAAGTCGATCCTGCCTCGGATCACGCAACGCTACGACGTCGCCGTCGAGGCATCCTCGACCGGACAGGGCCTCCGCGACGCCCTCCGCGCGCTGCGTCCGGGCGGGATCTGCACGGGCAACGGCTACTACCTGGGCGTCAACACCCTCCTCCCGGTGATGGACATGTACGCCACCAGCGCGACCCTCCAGGTCGGGGTCTCGCACGTCCGCCCCCACCTGCCGGAGCTGCTCGACTTCATCGGCCGCACGGGATTCGAGGCCGAGCGCGTCACCAGCCTGCTCGCCCCCTGGGACGACGCCATCGAGGCCTGCGGCGCCCACACCACCAAGGTCGTGCTGCATCGCGATCCACTCGATCTGGCCTGAGGATCGGCCGCTCGGGAGGTGCCGGTCGACCAGTCTCGACCGCACCTCCCCGGCAACAGCTCACTCGAGCATCTCCTTCGGCAACCCGATCTCCCGGCAGCGGCCGAGCGACTCCTCCTGGCGGGCCGGCGGTGCGCTCTCGGCATCCCTGCGGCGCGGGAAGGAGTACCAGGCCCCGACAGCGCCGAGCGTGAGCAGGAAGAGACAGACCAGCGTGAACGCAGAGTTGACGGCACCGACACCGTCCGCCGGGACGCTGGCGGCGAGCACGTCCGCACCGAGCCCGAGCGGCAGGAGTGCGGTGAGAAGCGTGAGCGCGATCGCCAGGCTGAGCACGTTGCCGGTGTTCTGCAGCATGAGGCGCGTGGCATTGACGACGCCGAGCGCCTCCTCGGGAGCACGTTCGAGGAGGACCGTCGCGTTGGTCCCGATGAAGAGACCGGTCGCCAGGCCGACGATCGCGAGCGTCGCCATCACCAGCCAGGGCAGCTCGACATGGATCGCGAGCACGACCAGGGCTACGCCGCAGGTGCCCACGATCGATCCCCCGGACATGATCTGGTGCGGCGTCCAGCGACGTGAGAGCCGGCCGAGGGTCAGCGAGGCGAGGATCATCCCGACCGGCATCGGCAACAGCATCATCCCGGCCGTGCCAGGAGCCACGCCCACCACACCCTGGAAGTAGAGGCTGGCGAGCACGATCAGCGGGAACCGCCCGGCACCGGTAAAGAAGCCGGCGAGAAAGAGCCTGCCCACCCGACGGATGACGGTCACGTCGAGCACCGGGGCCGTCGCGCGCCGCTCGACGAGCAGCAGCATCGGGACGACGAGAGCCGAACCCACGACGCACCCGATCACCAGCGGATGGAGCCAGCCGAGGTCCGTCAGCGAGGTGATCCCGAGAGTCAGCAGCACGACGCCGGTCATGATCAGCAGGTTGCCGGGGAGGTCGAGACCGCCGGCACGCCTCTGCGCGCTGGGGCGCGGCAGCAGCAGGTGACCTGCCGCGAGGGCGACCAGGCAGACCGGCACGTTGAACCAGAACACCCACTGCCAGCCGATGTGGTCGACGATCAGGCCGCCGAGGGTGGGTCCGATCAGGTTGGCGGTGGGGAACGACGCGGCGTACAGACCCATCGCTCCTCCCATCGCCGCGCGCGGGAATGCCTGGTGGATCAGGGTCGCACCGTTGCCGATGAGCACCGCACCGCCGATGGCGGAGACCACCCGTAGACCGATCAGCACCTCGACGTTCGGGGCGAAACCGGCGAGCAGGCTCGCCGCGGTGAAGACGACCAGGCCACCCAGGTAGAGACTCCGTTGTCCCCAGACGTCGCTCAGCCGACCGAAGAGGAGCAGGCAGGCGGTGTTCGCGACCATGTAGGAGAGCAGGAGCCAGCTCCCCTCGACCGAGCTCGCATCGAACTCTCTGGTCAGCGTTGGAAGCGCCACGTTGAGCGAGCTCATGTTGAGTGCCATCACCGCGCTGACCAGGCAGACCACGACGAGGGTGGAGCGTGCGGCCGCGGTCACCTCGTTCGACTCGGTCGGCTCGGCTCGCCCGGACTCACTCATGGCACCTCCTGCGCCGAGCGACCCGGCGCCACCTGGGTCGTGCGCCACGGCACGACCTCAACCGAACAGGCGTCCGGGAAAGAAAGTCCGATATCCGGATTGTGACCCTTGACACACCTGTTCGGCGACCCAATGATGAATCTCATCCTAGAGCGTCATTCTAGATTGAGCCACCAACATCGGCGACCGACGTCCGGTCGCGGGACACGAACGGGGAGGGTCAGCATGAGAACACCAACCGGGTCCGCGATCGAGCCGCTGCTGCGCGTCGAGGACCTCCATGTGGAGTTCCGGACCGGCGACGGGACGGTCGAGGCACTCAACGCCGTCGACCTCTGGATCGACGCAGGCGAGACCGTCGCCGTCGTCGGCGAGTCCGGCTCCGGGAAGAGCGTCACGGCGCTCGCCGTGCTCGGCCTGCTCGGCAACGGGCGGGTGAGCGGCGGCAGGATCACCTGGGACGCCAAGGACATCACCGGGGCCACCAACCACGACATGCGCACCGTCCGCGGCAACGACATCTCGGTGATCTTCCAGGACCCGATGACCTCGCTCGACCCGCTCTTCACGATCGGTCACCAGCTCGTCGAGGCCTACCGGATCCACCACGACGTCACGAAGCGGGAGGCCCGTGAACGTGCGGTGGAGCTGCTCGACCTCGTCGGCATCCCCGAGCCCGAGGCCAAGGTCAAGGCGTACCCCCACCAGCTCTCCGGCGGCCAGCGGCAGCGCGTCATGATCGCCGGTGCACTCGCCTGTGACCCTCGTCTGCTGATCGCCGACGAACCGACCACGGCGCTCGACGTCACCGTCGAGGCCCAGGTGCTCGCGCTGATCCGCGATCTTCAGGAACGGACCGGGGTCGGGCTGATGCTGATCACCCACGACATGGGTGTGGTCGCCGAGATGGCCGACCGCGTGGTCGTCTTCTACGCCGGCCAGGTCGTCGAGACGGGCACCGCCGACGAGATCCTCGACCACCCGCAGCACCCGTACACCGAAGCGCTGCTCGACGCGATCCCACGCCGGGACACGCCCCGCGACCAGCCGATGCCGGCGATCCCGGGCGCTGTCCCGCCCCTCAACGAGATGCCGAGCGGCTGCCGCTTCGCCACCCGTTGCTCCCAGGCCGGCCCCGAGTGCGAGGCGCCGCAGCCGCTGCGCGAGGTCGCCGGTCGCCAGGTGCGCTGTTGGCGTCCCGACGAGGCCCGCGGCGCCGACGTATCGATGGCGGAGGTGGCCCGATGATCGTTCCCGACGCAGCTCCCCTCCTCGAGGCACGCGACCTCGTCAAGCACTTCGGAGGCGGCAAGAGCCTCTTCGCTCCGCATCGCCCGCCCGTACGTGCCGTCGACGGGGTCTCCCTGACGATCAGGCGCGGGGAGACCCTGGGACTGGTCGGCGAGTCCGGGTCGGGAAAGTCCACCCTCGGGCGGCTGATCCTGCGCCTGATCGAGCCGACCGGCGGCGCGGTGACCTTCGACGGCCAGGACATCGCTCAGCTGCCCAAGGGCAGGCTGACCCAGCTCCGCAAGCGCATGCAGCTCGTCTTCCAGGACCCGGTGAGCTCGTTCAACCCCCGGATGACGATCGAGCAGATCCTGACCGAGCCCATGGTCGTCCACGGGATGGGCGACCGGGACAGCCGCAGCCGGCGCGCCAAGGAGCTTCTGGACCTGGTCGGTCTCCCGGCGTACGCCCTCGAGCGCTACCCCCACCAGTTCTCGGGCGGCCAGGCGCAGCGCATCGGGATCGCGCGAGCGCTCGCCACCGATCCCGACCTCATCGTCTGCGACGAGGCGGTCAGCGCCCTCGACGTCTCCGTGCAGGCGCAGGTGCTCAACCTGCTCAAGGAGGTCCAACGCGAGCTCGGACTCTCCTACCTCTTCATCGCCCACGACCTCAACGTCGTGCGCTACATCTCCGACCGCGTCTGCGTGATGTACCTCGGCAAGCTCGCAGAGGTGGCCCACGCCGACGACATCAGCGAGCGACCGAAGCACCCCTACTCCCAGGCGCTGATGGCGTCGATCCCCTCCCCCGACGCCCACCACCAGCTGCGTACGCCGCTCGCCGGTGAGATCCCAAGCCCGCGACGGCCGCCGTCTGGCTGTCGGTTCCATCCACGCTGTGGCCAGAGCATCGACGGCTGCGACCGCGATGAGCCGGAGCTGCTGACCATCGGCAGCGACAAGGACGCGCGCAGCGTCGCCTGCCACCTCTTCGACCCCACTCCCGCGAGGTGATCGCATGCTTCTCTATGCCGGACGACGCCTGACGTACGGCCTGCTGGTGCTTGCACTGGTCGCCGTCTTGGTCTTCCTCATCATCCGACTGATCCCCGGCGACGCGGTGCGGCTCCAGCTGGCCGACGCCCCTGGTGTCACCCAGGCCCAGATCGACCAGCGCACCGCCGAGCTCGGGCTGGACAAGCCGGTCCTGACCCAGTTCGGCCACTTCGTGAGCGGGCTGGTCCAAGGTGATCTGGGCACCTCCTTCGAGGACGAGCGCCCGGTCACCACGAAGATCCTCGAGCGCCTGCCGGCCACCCTCGAGCTCGGGCTGCTCGCCATCCTCTTCGGCGCGCTGCTCGGGGTGCCGTTCGGCATGCTCTCCGCGATCCGGCACCACAGCGTGGTCGACAACGTGATGCGCTTCCTCGCAGTCATCGGGATGTCGCTGCCGAACTTCTTCCTGGCGCTGCTCCTGATCACGTTTCTGGCGCTGTGGTTCGGCTGGTCGCCACCGTTGGTCTACCAGGGTCCGACCGAGAACCTCGGTCAGAACCTCATCCACATGCTGCTCCCGGCGATCGCTCTGGGCGCCGCGACGATGGCGAGCATCGCCCGGATGCTGCGCTCCTCGCTGCTTGAGGTGCTCGGCTCCAACTTCATCCGCACCATCCGCTCCCGCGGGGCATCGGAGGGCGTGGTCGTGCTCAAGCACGCCGGCCGCAACTCGCTGATCCCGGTCTTCACCGTGCTCGGCCTGCAGGTGGGTCACATCCTCGGCGGCACCGTGATCCTCGAGCGGATCTTCGCCATCCCGGGGATGGGGTCCCTCATCTTCGAGGCGGTCGGACAGCGGGACTATCCCGTCATTCTCGGCTGCGTCATCTTCTACGGCGCCATCGTCATCCTCGTCAACGTCGTGGTCGACCTGCTGTACGCGGTCATCGACCCCCGGATCCGATACGAAGGAGCATCCGCATGAGCATCGCGATCCCTGGGACCGCGAGGGCGGCCCAGCGACCCCGTGCCCGCGGCGGCCTGCTCAGGTTCGCCACGGAGCAGCCTCTCGGGGCGATCGCCCTCTTCCTGATCACGCTCTTCGTCGCGGTCGCCGTCCTGGCGCCCTGGCTCGCGCCGTACGACCCGCTGGCGCAGGACCGGGTCAACTTCCTGACCGCTCCCGGGGTCGGCGGCCACATCGCCGGCACCGACGAGCTCGGCCGGGACGTCCTGAGCCGGTCGCTGTACGGTGCCCGGACCTCGCTGCTGATCGCGGTGGCAACACTCGCTCTCGGCGGTGCGATCGGGCTGCTCATCGGTGTCGTGTCCGGCTACTTCGGTGGCACCTGGGTCGACTCCATCCTGCAGCGCGTGATGGACGCGCTGATGGCTGTCCCCTCGATCGTGCTGCTGCTGTTCGTGGCCGCCCTGCTCGGCCCGAGCGTACGCAACACCATCATCGCCCTGAGCCTGCTGGTGATCCCGTCCATCAACCGCGTGGCACGCGGCGAGATGCTCCGCATCCGGGAGGAGCCGTACGTCGAGGCCGCCCGATCGGTCGGATGCAGCACCCCGCGGATCCTGATCCGCTACGGGCTGCCCAACCTGATGGCCCCGCTCTTCGTGATGGGCTCGTTGCTCTTCGCGGTCATCCTGATCGCCGAGTCCGCCCTCAGCTTCCTGGGCATCGGCACCCCGCCACCCACCCCCTCTTGGGGCCGGATGCTCAGCGAGGGCCGCAGCCAGCTCGAGATCGCCCCGTGGATGGCCGTCGTCCCGGGCCTGATCCTCTCCATGTCCGTCCTGGCGTTCAACCTGCTCGGCGACGCCATGCGCGACTTCCTCGATCCCAAGCAACGTCGCTAGGCCCATTCACCCAAGGAGTCCGTGATGTCACATCCCATCCCTCGTCTCAAGCGCTCCCCCAGGCGCTCCCCCAAGCGGACCGCCGGCGCAGCCGTCGCCGCCGCCTGCCTCGCCCTGACCGCCGCCTGCTCCGGGACCGGCGAAGCCGCCTCCGGCAAGGGCAAGATCGTCGAAGATGCCGGGCCACCGCAGGACGGGGGCGTCCTGCACACGGCGGCAACCGCCGACGCCCCCTCGCTGGACATCCAGAAGGAGGCGTCGTACATGACGCATGTCGCCGTCGGGACGGTCTACAGCCGTTTGGTCGCGCCCAAGACCGGCAAGGACATCCCCTACGGATCGAGCGAGCTCGAGGGCGACCTGGCCGAGGACTGGTCGAAGTCGGAGGACCTGAAGACCTGGACCTTCAACCTCCGCAAGGGCGTGAAGTTCCACGACAAGCCGCCGGTGAGCGGCCGCGAACTCACCTCGGCCGACGTCGAGTGCACCGTCGACCGGATCAAGAGTCTGCCCGGTCACCAGCTCGGACTGGTCGCCGACGTCAAGAAGCTGGAGACCCCCGACCCGTACACCGTGGTCTTCACGCTCGCCTCTGCCAACACCGCCTTCGACCAGACGATGGCCAACCCGTTCATGGCGATCCTTCCCTGCGAGGGCACCAAGGGCGAGTTCAACCTGGCCGAGGAGGCGATCGGCACCGGACCCTTCGTCCTGAAGAGCTGGAAGCGCGACCAGGAGCGGGTGATGGAGAAGAACCCCAACTACTTCATCGAGGGACTCCCCCACCTCGACGGCATCCAGACCACGGTGCTCCCCGACGCCCAGGCCCAGATCGCCGCCCTGCGCAGCGGCAAGCTCGACATGATCTCCTCGCTCTCGACCGAGAAGCGTCAGGTCGACCAGCTCCTCAGCCAGATCGACGGGCTCCAGCTGCGTACGGAGAAGGGCATCACCCAGACTCGTGTCTTCATGAACGCCGAGAAGGGGCCGTTCAGCAAGCTCGGCGTCCGCCGTGCGGTCGCGCACGCGATCGACAAGGAGGGGATGATCAAGGCACTCCGCTCGGGTGGGACGCTCACCGGTCCGATCAGCCCGACCCTGTTCGGCGCACTGCCCCAGGACGAGGTCGAGGAACTGCTGGAGTACGACCCCGAGAAGGCCAAGAAGCTCCTGGCAGACGCTGGCTACCCGAACGGCTTCGAGGCCGAGCTGGTCGCCACCGACGGTTACGGCGAGACCATCCTGCGCGAGGCCCAGTGGGTCCAGGAGGACCTCGGCAAGATCGGCATCGAGCTGACCATCGACCAGCAGGACTACGCGACCTACGTCAGCTCGACCTGGCCGGAGGCCAACTACGACATCATGTACGGCCTGCAGACCCCGATGCTGACCGCGGACGAGTACCTCACCTCGGAGTACACCAGCGCCGGCACCCGCAACTGGTCCCTGGTCAACGATCCCGAGCTCGACAAGATGGTCGCCGCCCAGCGCGTCATCACCGACGAGGCGCAGCGGGAGAAGGCGCTGCAAGACATCGAGCGCTACATCATGGAGAACGTCTCGACACCGCTGCCGCTGTACGCCTACGACACCCAGACGCTCTACTCCGGCAAGTTGCACGACTACTACCCGCACCCGGACTACTCCTCCCGCGAGCTCCAGAGCATGTGGATGGAGCAGGAGTGAGCAGCGGCCCTCGCGTTCGGGACAACTCGTGCCGCATCGAGGCGATGTGGGACGTCGGCCAGGCCCCGCCGCGACCTGAGGAGCCCGTCGAGGTCACCGGTGGCGTCCACCTCCTGCTCGCGCCGAACGCCAACCACTGGACGTACGAGGGCACCAACACTTGGATCGTCGTCGGGGAAGGTCGGGCCGTGGT
>NZ_JBOHDN010000081.1:0-29368 GCF_050699375.1 Nocardioides sp.
CGTTATAACGAGCCGACTCGGCGGGTTTTCAGGTCAGGACGGGCCGACTCGGGATCATGAGCGTTCGATGTCGTCGTCTAGCCGGTCGCCGAAGCCGTCACGACTGTCCTGGGATGCGGCGAAGACCGAGGCGCCGGAGCGGTTGCCGGCGGTGACCTCGTTGAACACCAGGTTGAGCACGACGGCGACGAGGGCGGTGGCGCTGATGCCGGAGTGCATGATCACCCCGAGCCATTCCGGGAAGGCGTCCCAGAAGGTCGGCGCGGCGATCGGCAGGATGCCCACGGCGATCGCCACGGAGACGATCACCATGTTGAGGTTGTCCTCGTAGTCGACGCGCGACAGGGTGCGGATCCCGCTGGCCGCGACCGAGCCGAACAGCACGATGCCGGCGCCACCCAGCACGGGATAGGGGATCGCCGCCACGACGGCGCCGACGATCGGCAGCAGCCCGAGGAGCAGAAGCACGAGACCACCGGTCGCCACCACGTACCGGCTGCGGACGCCGGTCAGAGCGACCAGGCCGACGTTCTGCGCGAACGCGCTGCACGGGAACGTGCCGAACAGCGGGGCTACCGTCGTGGCTGCCATGTCAGCGCGCAGTCCACGAGCGACGCGCTTGGCATCCACGTCGGTCTCCACGATCTCGCCGATCGCCAGGATGTCGGCGGTCGTCTCGGTCATGATCACCAGCACCACGATCGTCATCGAGACGATCGCGCCGACCTCGAACGTCGGGCCACCGAAGTGCAGCACCGGCGGCAGCGCGACCACGTCCGACTCGCCCACCGAGGAGAAGTCGGCCCGGCCGGCGACCGTCGCGATCACCGTCCCGACGACGATCCCGATGAGGATCGAGAGGCGTGAGATCGCGCCCTGGAACACCCGGCTGATCACCAAGATGATGAGCAAGGTCAACCCGGCGTACGCGATGTTGGTCATCGACCCGTAGTCCGGCGCCTCCGCGTCGTTGCCCATCGCCCACCGGAACGCCACCGGCATCAGCGAGAGCCCGATGACCGTGATGATCGTGCCGGTGACGACGGCCGGGAAGAGCCTGACCAGCTGGGCGAAGAACGAGGAGAGCACCAGTCCGATCAGGCCGGCGACGATGATCGCGCCGAAGACGGGGCGCAGCCCGTCCTCGCTGGCGATGGTGACCATCGTCGACACGCTGGCGAACGAGATGCCCTGCACGATCGGCAGCCGGCTGCCGAAGGGCCCGAGCCCGAGCGTCTGCAGCAGCGTGGCCAGGCCCGATACGAAGAGTCCGGCGGTGACCAGCAGCGCCAGCTCGGTGCCCGACAGGCCCGCGGCACCCCCGACGATGAGCGGCGGCGCGATCACGCCGCCGTACATCGTCAGGATGTGCTGCGTGCCGTAGGCAAGGAGCTGGCCCGGCGGGTGCCGCTCGTCCTCAGGTCGGGTGGATTCCGGTGCGGTTGGCTTCCTGCGACCGAGCATCGCCGGTCCTCAGCAGAAGCCGGGGATCGAGTGCCAGGCGTTGCCGGCGTCGGGGACCTCGTCACGTACGACCGAGGCCTCGATCAGGCCGTAGGGCCGGTCCGCGGCGTGGAAGACCTCGCCGGGGTTGTCCAGGCCGAAGGGCGAGAGGTCGGAGAGGAAGTGGTGCTTGTTGGGCGCGGAGAACTTGATCTCGGCGACATCACCGTGCTGCTCGAGCACCGAGGTGCCCATCCCGTTCAGGGTCTGCTGCAGCGCGAGGCTGTGGATCTCCGCGAACCGCTGCAGCAGCAGGGCCCTGATGGAGTCGTACGACTTGTCCCAGTCGACCTCGGTGCCTACGTAGCGCCAGCGGGCGACGAGCGAGGTCGCCAGGATCCGGTCGGTGGTCTCCTGCAAGGTCGTGTACTCGTCCTTGAGGAAGCCGTGGAACTCCGAGCCGGTCGACTTGAGCACGACCAGATCCTTGATGCCGGAGACCACATGGGCGACCCGGTCCTCACCGCGGCCGTCCACGTTCACCACAGTGGTGCGTACGCCGCCACCCGTGCGAACGAACGAGTGGTCGTGACCCGCGCCGCCAGACTCGGGATGATCTGTCTGGATCCGGTCCCAGGCGTACTCGTCGACCTCGACCCGGGCGCCCTCAGCGGCCGGACAGGCCTCGAGATAGCGGTCGGCCAGGGCGAGCGCGAACTCCTCGATCGAGGCGACGCCGACCTTCTTCGCGTAGGCGAAGACGGTGTTCTTCTGGGTGTCGGTGGGAAGCACGTCCTTCTGGTCACCGCTGGTGTGCGCGTCGTCGAAGCGGCCGCGCAGCGAGGTGGAGACGTTGAGGTCCCGGATCTGGTGGCGAGGAGTGTCACGGACGATGCGTACGACGCGGTTCTCGGACTTGCCGTACTGGTTTGGGCCAAGACGAATGGGCATGTCAGCTCCCTCGGTAGGTGGAGTAGGCGAACGGGCTCAGCAGAAGCGGCACGTGGTGGTGCCGCCGATCGGTGACCGCGAAGGTGACGGAGACCTCGGGGTAGAAGCACTCCTGGCCGGTCGCCGCGGAGTAGGCGGCGGTGTCGAAGCGGAGCTGATAGGTGCCGGCCGGGACCTGATCGGGTCCCAGGTCAGTCACCCGGCCGTCGTCGTCGGTGGTGGCCTCGGCGAGGACGACTCTGTTGTCGGAGTCTGGGTCGGGGTCGATCCGGGAGAGCCGGACCGGGACACCGGCGGCCGGGCGGCCGAGCGCGGTGTCGAGGACGTGGGTCGTGATGGCACTCATACAGAGACCTCCTCGGTTGCCAGGACCCGCTCGAGGCGGAGCAGCGCGATCCGGCGCAGCTCGTCGGCGACCACGGCCGCCTCCTCGTCTGGCTCGTTGCCGAGCCGGTCGCGGAGCGAGGCGAGGACCTGGTCGGCCGAGAGGCCCGAGGCGCAGATCAGGAAGACCCGGCCGAAACGCTCCTCGTAGGCCCGGTTGCCCTCGGCGAGTGCCCGTGCCGTGGCCTGGTCGGTGCCGACCTCGGCCTGCTCGCTCCGCGACCAGGCGGCCTCGGCGTGCTCGCCCTCGGCGCGCTCGCCGATCCGGGGGTGGGCGGCCAGGGCCCGGTCGACATCGGCCGCGGTGAACCGGCGTGCGGCCGCATCGGCGGCGCGCAGGACGTCTGCCCTGTCGGCGTAGGGCCGACCGGCCAGGACGGCATCGATCCAGCCCGGTGCGTCGCAGCAGGCCTGCAGTGCGGGCCGTACGTCATCGGCCGGTGAGATGTTGAAGGCTTCGAGATCCATGAACCGTGCTCTCTCGCTATGCGGAAACCAACTTCCGTACAGCAACAACGATTGCATGTGTCGCACATCACAGTCAACAGTTTGTTGAAGAATGTGCGGAGCAGCTCCGGGTCCGCCTCCGGTGGCGTCTGGCGCCTAGCCCCGTTCGCGGTTCAGATAGTTGTAGACAGTGAATCGGGTGACCCCGAGCGCCCCGGCGACGATCTCGGCGCTCTTACGGAACTCGAAGGCGCCGCGCTCCTCCAGCAGGCGCACGGCGCGCTGCTTCTCCGGCCGGTCCAGCGTGCGTAGGTCGGCTCCGAGCTCCTCGGCGAGCTCGGCGAGCAGCCCCTCCAGCCCGTTCGCCGTACGTCGCGGCGCACTGCGGCCCTCGAGCCGGACCTGGAACGTGATCTGGTCGGCACCGTGGTCCAACCCCGCAGCGGCCACGGAGGCCAGGGCAGCCAGGACCGCGTCCCGTTCGCCGCGTACCGACGTGCCCAGCGGCCCGAAGTCACACTCGAGGCCGGCCTCACGGACTGCCTCGAGCGCGGCCGTCGCATGCTCGGGAGGCTCACCCTCGCCACGGAACGGTTCGGTGGTGAACTCTGCCTCGACGCGCATGACGGCAGGCTACCCAGATGGTCCAGTCCCGTGATCCAGTCCCGCCCGGCAGCCCGCCTCAGTCGACCCGTCGGCGCGCGAGCCGGGCCAGATGACTCCGGTCGACCCCGGCAAGCCTCTCGACCTCGTCGGCGGTGACCGCTCCACACTCGACCCCACGCAGCACGAAAGCGGCGAGCGCGGCGGCAGTGGCCGGCTCGTCGAGATAGCTGGAGTCACCGCCATGGACGTACGCCCGCAGCCGGGCCGCCGCCACCTCGAGCCCCTCGCGGAAGAACGCGTACGTCGCGATGTAGCGACTGGGCAGCTGGGCAGGATGCAGGTCCCAGCCCTGGTAGATCCCGCGGGCGAGGGACCGGCCCACCAGGCGCGCGTGGAGCCGCCAGGCCGAACGTACGGCCTCGGGGTCTCCGACCGGGAGCATGTTGGTCGAGCCGTCCGAGACGAAGACGCCGGTGCCGGCGGCGGCCACCTGCATCACGTCCTTGGCGTGGTCGGCGACCGGGTGCTCCATGCTCTGGTGCGCGGCCGCGACACCGAGCGAGGCCGAGTAGTCGTAGGTGCCGTAGTGCAGACCGGTGACCCGGCCGGCGCCGGCGGCGATCATCCGCGCGACCAGCGCGGTCCCGTCGGAGCCGAGGATCGCCTGCGGCGTCTCGACCTGGATCTCGAACCGCAGGCTCCCGGCCGCGATGCCGTGGGCGGTCTCGAGCGCGTCGAGCGCGGTGACCATCGCGCTGACCTGCTCGACGGAGGTGACCTTGGGGAGGGTGATGACGAGGCCGTCGCCCAGTCCGGCCTCGCGGGCGAGCTCGCCGAGGAAGAGGTCCAGCGTACGCAGCCCGCGGTGCCGGGTCGGGGCCTCGAAGGACTTGATCCTGATGCCGTGGAACGGTGGCGCCGAGCCATCGTGGACGGTGGCCGCGAGCGCCCGGGCAGCCGCCAGCACGGCGGCGTCCTCGTCGGCATCGGGCCGGGCTCCGTAGCCGTCCTCGAAGTCGATCCGCAGGTCCTCGATCGGTTCGGTGTCCAGCTTGGCCCGCACCCGGTCGTAGACCTCGGCGGCCAGGTCGGGGCGCAGGTCGAAGACGTCGGCGACCTCGGCAGCCGAGTGCCCGTGCTCAGCTAGCACCCGACCGGCCTCGGCGGACCACTCCGCGACAGCCTGCGCCGCGTAGCGATCACCGGGCACATAGACCGTGTGCACCGGCTGACGTACGCCGCGCTCCCCGGGATAGCTCGCGGCCAGCGCGGCGTCGGCGCCGGCGAGCGCGCGGTCGAGCCGGCCGGCGAGCTCCTCGAGGTGGCCCATCTCGCCACCAGTGATCTGAATGTTCACGAGCTCCACCCTCTCAGGACCACGTCTTTTCCTGCATGCGGATTAATGCTTCCGCATTGCGGATGTTAGCCGGGACCGACTCAAGCCGCAAGGAGGTGTATTTCCTCTACGCGACGCTAGACTTCCGTCATGCGGAAGATGGAGTGGTCCTGATGAGCGAGAACGAGAAGGCGCCGAAGGCACGCACGGGTGCCGTGCAGTCGATCGAGCGGGCCTTCGCCCTGCTGGAGACGATGGCCGACGCAGGCGGGACCATGGGCCTGTCGCACCTCGCCACCACCTCGGGGCTGCCGCTGCCGACCATCCACCGGCTGGTGCGCACGCTCGTCGACCTGGGCTACCTCCGTCAGGAGGCCAACCGGCAGTACGTCCTCGGCCCCAAGCTGATCCGGCTCGGCGAGAGCTCCTCCCGCATGCTCAGCACCTGGGCCCGCCCACACCTGGCTCAGCTCGTCGACCAGCTCGGCGAGTCGGCCAACCTAGCGATGCTCGACGGCGACCAGATCGTCTACGTCGCCCACATGGAGTCGCGCCAGTCGATGCGCATGTTCACCGAGGTCGGTCGGCGCGTCTCCCCGCACTGCACCGCCGTCGGGAAGGCGATCCTGGCCGACATGGCTCCCGACCTGGTCCGCGACATCCTCCGGCGCACCGACATGGTCCCCTACACCGCGACCACGATCACCTCGCGCGACGACTACCTCGACCAGCTCGAGCGGGTCCGCGAGCACAGCTACGCCATCGACGAGGGCGAACAGGAGGCAGGCGTACGCTGCGTCGCCGTCGCCGTCCCCGACTATGCCCCGCGCCTGGCGATGTCGATCAGCGGACCAACCGGGCGGATGAGCGACGAGCTCATCGAGCGCGCCGTCCCGCTGCTCACCGAGGCCGGCAAGCAGCTGGCCGCCGACCTGGCCTGACTCGGCGTCAAAGGCGGTTGTCCGCCCGCCGTTCGTGGTACGTATTGCGGTCCACGGGTCATCTCGACCCGGTAGATCTCGGGAGATCTGACATGACCCGCAACAACGTCGGGCTGAACCGTCGCGCGCTGCTCCAGGGAGCAACCGCCATGGCCGCCCTCACCACCCTGCCCTCGTCGGCAACCGCCTCGGCGAGCCCCGTCGGCCAGCCGCACCAGAGCCCGATCCGGATCGATCCAGCCGATACTCAGCCGGCGCACCTGCCCGCCCTGCACGTCCACTATCCCCACGACGCGACGATCACGATGAAGTACGTCCGCGAGGACGCCGACCAGCCCGACGGCTGCACCGTGCGCGGCGACGAGGAGACCGTGCGCGCCGAGCTCCCGCCCGGTGCCGGGTCGCTGACGGTGAGCGGCGTGACGTACGGCCTCGCTCAGTTCCACTGGCACACCCCGAGCGAGCATCTCCTCTCCGCCCGGGACTACCCGATCGAGATGCACTTCGTGCACCAGGATGCCGCCGGCCACACCCTGGTCGTCGGCGTCTGGGTCGGTCCGGGGCCGGTCAACCCGACCCTCGGCCGCCTCTACGACCACCTGGTGTCGGAATGCTCGACCGACGACGAGGTCGGCCACATCGACGTCGGCGCTCTCCTGCCTCGACGGCACACGTCCTACCGCTACGACGGCCCCCTCACGACCGCGCCCTACACCGAAGGCGTCCAGTGGGTCATGCTCACCGACCCCATCACCGCCTCGCCGCGGCAGATCGACCGGTTCCGCACCATGTTCCCGACCGGCAACCGGCGCGAGGTCCAGGACATCAACGACCGCGTCGTCCTCACCGACCGGAACAGAGCCTGACGGCATCGACCGAGGCGCTCACCAGCCCGAAGGACGTACGTTTCCGAGCACCCGGGCCACCGTGATCTCGATGACCACGCGCTCAGGGTTGGGCCGGGGCTGCCGGTAGCGCTCGGCGTAGCGCCGCTCGGCCTCGGCCACCGACTCCGCGTCGTCCTTGACCACCGCGGTGCCCTCCAGCGTGCACCAACGACGCCCGTCCACCTGGCTGACCGCCGCCTTCGCACCGGCCCCGGCCGAGCGTACGTTCCGGACCTTCTTGCTGCCCGCACTGCTGATGATGCGCGCGATGCCGGCCGCGGGATCGAAGGTCACCCCGACAGGGACAAGATGTGGACTCCCGTCCGGGCGGCTCGTCGTCAGGAAGCAGACCCGCCGCTCCCGCCAGAACTCGTCGTTCTCCGCGGGCGATGGTGCGTCGACTGTCATGGTGCTCCTTCTTGAATCGGGACCGTGGCTGCCAGGCCCCCAACGGTTGGTCAGCGATCGTCGCCGCTTCCACCGATAGCGCCACGCTGCTGACGATCGGCGAGCTTCTTGATGTTGAGCTCGGCGATGTCCGCGAGCGGAAGACCGAAGTGGTCAGCGAGAACCGCTACGTACCAAAGTGTGTCGCCGAGCTCCTTGGCGAGATCATCGAGGTCCCACTGGGAGAAGTCGCTGTCATGGTCGCGCACGATCTTCTTCGCCTTCTCGGCGATCTCGCCCGTCTCGCCGACCAGGCCCAGCAGAAGGTGGAACACCTCGTTGGGTTTGTCCCTCGGCGCCGCGGTGCGCAGCGCCGCCTGCTGGTAGGCATTCAGATCCATGGCCGGAACATATCGCGCCCGCGCGACGCCGCGGCGAGGTGACAGTCGCCGCCAACCAGCGTCGACCGCGAACACAACCGGACAAGCGAAACGCCCCGGTGGCCAACGTTTCCGCTGGTCACCGGGGCGTTCTCCCTGGTGTGGCAGATGAAGGATTCGAACCTTCGAAGGCAAAAGCCGACGGATTTACAGTCCGCTCCCATTGGCCGCTCGGGCAATCTGCCAGGGGTTGTGCGCGGTCCCGCCATGGGGATCGCGACAGCAAGAAACGATAGCGCAGGGCCCGGCGGCGTACGAAAACGGCACGAGGTTCTAGTGTGAGGTCGGTACGTTCCCGCTGCAGGTAGCAAGAGGAGAGGGTCATGGCTGACTCGTCGTTCGACATCGTGAGCAAGATCGACCGCCAGGAGGTCGACAACGCGCTGAGTCAGACCGCGCGAGAGGTCGCGACGCGGTTCGACTTCAAGGGGACCAACGCGACGATCGAGTGGAGCGGTGAGCACGGGATCGAGATCTCCGCCTCCGCCGACGACCGCGCCAGCGCCGTGCTCTCCGTCTTCCAGGACAAGCTGATCAAGCGCAAGCAGTCGCTCAAGATCCTCGACACCGGCGAGCCGCGTCAGTCGGGACAGGTCTCCAAGATCTCGATCACACTCAAGGAGGGGATCTCCTCCGAGGACGCGAAGAAGGTCTCCAAGCTGATCCGCGACGAGGGCCCCAAGGGCGTCAAGGCGCAGATCCAGGGCGACGAGCTCCGCGTCTCCTCCAAGAAGCGCGACGACCTGCAGACCGTGATCACGCTGGTCAAGGGCCAGGACTACGACTTCGCGGTGCAGTTCATCAACTACCGCTGACGGACGCGATTGACGCATTGATTGCGTCAACATATCATCAATATGTGCTCTTCCCGACCCCAGCCCTTGATCGTGACGACGAGCGGGTGCTCGCCGAGGTCGAGGCTGCCCGGGACGACCTTCAGATGGCGGTGCGGTCCACTCCTACGAAGTGGACCGATGGGCTGCGGCGGTTTCTGACTGCTGACGCAGTGGCGGGATCCAACTCGATCGAGGGGTTCCAGGTCTCCACGGCGGACGCGGCCGACCTCATGGACGGCGAGCAGGACGTCGACGTGTCGGTCGCCAACCGCGAGGAGACGCTCGCCTATCAGCGGATGATGACCTACATCCAATCGCTCCACGAATCGCCTGACTTCACCTACAGCAAGGGTTTCCTGAACGCCCTGCACTGGATGCTCCAGGGGCACCATCACACCTCCCGGCAGCCTGCCGGACAGTGGCGTCGCGGGCCTGTCTACGTCACCGACGCACGCGACGCGTCGGTCGCTGCCTACACGGCGCCTGCGGTCGAAGACGTACCCGACCTGATGAGCGAGCTCATCGACTGGCTCAACGACCAAGCACCCGATCACCCGGTCACCCGAGCCGCGATGGCACACCTCCACCTCATCTCAATCCACCCGTGGGCCGACGGAAACGGCCGGATGTCGCGCTCCCTCCAGACCCTTCTCACCGCCCGATCCGGCGTGCTGGCTCCCGAGTTCTCCTCGATCGAGGCCTGGCTGGGCCGTCCGGGCAACACCTGGGAGTACTACAAGGTGCTGGGGGCTCGCGGCGCCACCTACCTTCCCGATCAGGACGTGCATGACTGGGTGCGCTTCAACCTGGTCGCCTCCCATCAACAGGCACAGTCGGTACGCCACCGAATGGACCGGTCGGCCCGCACTCTGGCCGCGCTCGAAGGCGCCGCAGGCAAAGCGGGCTGGGACGAGCGCCTCCTAACTGCTCTGCACGAGGTCGCACTGTCGGGCCGCGTACGCCGGTCCCGCTACGAGCGCGCCGAGAACCTGAGTCGCCAGCAGGCTCAGCGTGACCTTCGCGACCTGGCCGAACGCGGCGTGCTCAGCTCGGTCGGACGGACCCGCGCCCGCTTCTACGAAGCAGGCGACTCCTTCCCCGGGAACGCCCTGGAACTTGCGCGCACGCCATTCACCCTGACGGATCCGTATGCCCGTTAGGGTCCGCCCGTGGCCTACAAGCACCCGCGGGCGTCGGTCGAGATCGACGCGCAGATCGAGGTGGTGTGGCGGGTGATGATCGAGACCGAGGCGTACGCCGCGTGGAACCCGTTCATCGTGCGAGCGGAGACGGCGCAGCCGGCGACATGCCCACGGCCTCAGGAGGCGCGCCGAGGCGTCCGCCGGAGATTGTCGACTTGACCACTAGATTGAGCGAAATTCTGCATTCATCTGCAAGAATGTGGTCGTGCGAGTATCTGCCAAGTCCGACTACGCTCTCCGCGCCCTCATCGAGATGTCGGCGCGCGAGGACGGAAAAGCTGTCAGCGCCGAAGAGCTCGGCCGCGCCCAGGAGATTCCTCACGGGTTCCTGCAGGCGATCCTCGCCGACCTCCGCAAGGCCGGTGTCGTCATCTCACAGCGCGGCCAGTCGGGTGGTTGGCGCCTGGCGCGCAAGTCGACCGACGTGTCCGTCGCAGACGTGATCCGCGCGGTCGACGGACCGCTGGTCTCGGTCTACGGGCTGCGGCCCGAGGCGGTCACCTACAACGAGCGCGCCGATGTGCTCCAGCACGTCTGGATCGCCGCGCGCGACTCGCTGCGCGAGGTCTTCGAGAAGGTCTCCATCGCGGACCTCGCCTCCCGCGAGCTGCCCGACGAGGTCACCACCCGCACCGCGCGCGACGAGGCCTGGCTTCCGCACTGAGGCTCTCGTTCGGTTCCTTCATCAAGGTATGCAGGGAAAGGCTCACATCCCTAGCGGAGTTCCGCACGGGATGTGAGCCTTCGGCTGCATACCTTGACGAAGGAACAGCCCTACGCAGCCGGCGCCGGCATCGTGTAAGCCCCCGGCGAAGGCGTGACGAACACGTTCACACCCTCGTCGAGCTGGAGAGCCCGAGCATGCGTACGCGTCAGCTCGGCGGTCACGACCTCACCGTCGTCGGTGAGCACCGTGAGGCGCACCTCGAAGCCGATCCGCAGGACCCGGGAGACCGTGCCCTCGATCGAGTGCTCCGAGAGCGGCGACGGCGTGACCTCGACGTCATGGGGACGGATCAAGGACCCGCCCAGCGTGGTGACGTCGCCGAGGAACGACATCACGAAGTCGTTGGCCGGCTCGTCGTAGAGCTGCTCGGGGGTCCCGATCTGCTCGATTCCGCCCTGGTTGACGACCACGATCTCGTCGGCGACCTCGAGGGCCTCCTCCTGGTCGTGGGTCACGAAGACGGTGGTCACGTGCACCTCGTCGTGGAGCCGTCGCAGCCAGTCGCGCAGCTCCTTGCGTACCTTCGCGTCCAGCGCTCCGAACGGCTCGTCGAGCAGCAGCACGGACGGCTCGATCGCGAGCGCGCGCGCCAGCGCCATCCGCTGGCGCTGGCCGCCGGAGAGCTGCGAGGGCAGCCGGCTGCCGAACTGTGAGAGGTGCACGAGCTCGAGCAGCTCCTCGACCTTCGCGGCGATCTCGGCGCGAGGACGCTTGCGGATCTCCAGCCCGAACGCGACGTTCTTGGCCACCGAGAGGTGCTTGAACGCCGCGTAGTGCTGGAAGACGAACCCGACGTTGCGCTTCTGGACGGGCAGCGAGGTGGCCTCGACGCCCTCGATGCTGATCGTGCCGGTGTCGGGCGTCTCCAGCCCGGCGATGACCCGCAGCAGCGTGGTCTTGCCGCCGCCGGAGGGGCCCAGCAGGGCCGTCAGCTGCCCTGTCGGGATGGTCAGGTTGATGTCCTCCAGCGCGACGAAGTCGCCGTAGCGCTTGTTGACACCGCTTACTTCGATGCTCATGGGATGTGCCCTTTCGTGTCAGAGTCTTTCACCGCACGCGCGCACCGCGGGCGCGCAGCACGAAGACGATGAGAATGGCGGAGACCGAGACGCTGGCGAGGAGGAAGGCGATGGCGTACGCGCCCTGCTGGTCGAAGTTGAGGTACTGAGTCTCGACGGCGAGGGTGGCGGTGCGGGTCTGGCCGAGCACGTTCCCGGAGACGACCTTGACCGCGCCGAACTCGCCCAGCGACCGGGCCAGGGTGAGCACCACGCCGTAGATGACGGCCCACTTGATGCCCGGCAGCGTGATCCGCCAGAACGTCTGCCAGGAGCTGGCGCCCAGGGACGCTGCGGCCTGCTCCTGCTCGGTGCCGATCTCCTCGAGCACCGGGATGACCTCGCGGATCACCAGCGGCAGCGACACGAACGCGGTCGCCATGATGATCCCCGGCGTCGCGAAGATGACCTGGATCCCCGCCGACTCCAAGGAAGGCCCGAACCAGCCGTCCCGGCCGCCGTAGACCAGGACGAGCGCCAGGCCGACGACGATCGGCGAGACCGAGAGCGGCAGGTCGATCAGGGCGCTGAGGATGCGCTTGCCAGGAAATTCCGTACGCACCAGCAGCAGCGAGACCGAGACGCCGAAGACCAGGTTGATCAGCGTCGCCACCACCGCGGCGAGGCAGGTGAGCCGGATCGCCGCCATCATCTGCGGGTCGCTGAAGATGCCGGCGAAGGCCTCGGTCGTGAAGCCGACGTCGGGCACATGGAAGGCATTCCAGACGACCAGGGCGACCGGCCACGCGACCAGCAGGCCCAGATAGGCGATGACGACGACACGGAGGACGTACGTCAGTGGCGTCCTGGGCGCTCGACGAGTCTCAGCCACGGCGGACCATCCTCCTCTGGATCAGGTCGAGGATGACGATGACGAGCAGCGAGACGAGCAGCAGCATCGCCGCGATCGCCGCCGCGCCCTCGGGGTTGTCGTTCTCGATCGCGGACAGGATCCGCACGGAGGCGACCTCGGACTTGAACGGCAGGTTGCCCGAGAGCAGAACCAGGGAGCCGTACTCGCCCATCCCGCGCGCGAAGGAGAGCGCCGCGCCCGCGGCGATCGCGGGAGCCAGGGACGGCAGGATGATCCGCCAGAAGATGGTGAACCGGGACGCCCCGAGGGAGGCCGCTGCCTCCTCCACATCGGCGTCCAGGTCCTCGAGGACCGGCTGCACCATGCGTACGACGAAGGGCAGGGTCACGAAGGCGAGCGCCAGGTAGACCGACATCGACGTGTTCGCCCAGTGCAGGCCGAGGGGCGACTCGGTGCCGTAGAGCGAGAGCAGGACGAGGCCCGCGACGATCGTCGGCAGCGCGAACGGGATGTCGATGATCACCTCGAGCAGACCCTTGCCCCAGAATCTGTCACGCACCAGCACCCAGGCGATGACGGTCCCGATGAGGACGTTGATCAGGGTGACCACCAGGGCGGTACGGATCGTCAGCCAGATCGCCGCGGCGGTCTGCTCGTTGTTGAGCTGGTTCACGAAGGCGGACCAGCCGCCGGTCGAGGCGGTGATGATCACCGCGACCAACGGGATGAGCACGAGCAGGCTGAACCAGAGCATCGTGACGCCGAGTCCGATGCCGCTGGTCCTTGTCAGAGTGGACCTTGCCAGGTTGTTGGCCGGCCGGCTGCGACGTGCTGGGCCGGGGGCAGCCGGCGTGGCAGTAGGGATGTGGGTGGCCATGCCCGCTACTCGGTGGCCTTACCGGACTTGGCGATCGAGTCGGTCACGACGCCTACCGGCTCGCCCTCCTCGCCGGTGCCGAAGAGCTTGTCCTTGACGCCGTCCCAACCGGGACCCCCGAAGTCCTTCTCGAGGGTGAGCAGGTGCTTGATCTCGGGGAACGGATCCGCCGGGTCGGGCGCGCCCTTGATGTCCTCGGGCTTGACGCCGATGGCGTCGAAGTCGACGACACCGGGGTTCTCGGTGTTGACCGGTCGGAAGCCGGTGAGGGCGAACTGCTTCTGCCCCTCCGCGCCCGCGACGAAGTCGAGCCAGTCCTGCGCCGGCTTGGACGCGTCCTTGGTGATCGCGCCGGGGTTCTCGATCAGCACGGTCGTCTCGGGGATGACGTACTCGAAACCCTCACCCTGCTGAGCCGCGAGGATCGCCTCGTTCTCATAGGCCAGGAGTACGTCGCCGGTGCCGCCCAGGAAGGCGGTCGTGGCGTCGCGGCCGGAGTTGGTGAGCGTGACGACGTTCTTGAAGAGCTTGTCCAGGAACGCCTTGCCCTCGGCCTCGGTGCCGCCGTTGCGGGTGATGTGGCCATAGGCGGCCAGCGCGTTCCAACGGGCCGAGCCCGAGGAGGCCGGGTTGGGCGTCACGACCTCGACCCCGGGCTTGGCCAGGTCGTCCCAGCCCTGGATGTTCTTCGGGTTGCCCTCGCGCACGGCGAGGACGACCACCGAGGTCGAGACGATGCCCTTGGTCGGGCCGTCGTCCCACTCCGGGTCGACGAGACCTGCCTCCTCGAGACGAGTGACGTCCGACCCGACCGAGAGGTGCACGTAGTCGGCCTCGAGACCGGACTCGACCGCGCGGCTCTGGTCACCAGAGGCGCCGTACGAGGTCTCGAAGGTGACGCCCTCGCCTTCGGGAGTCTTGTTGAACTCCTTGGCGATCGCCTTGTTGGCCGTCTCCGGGACGGCGAAACCCACGACGGAGATCGAATCCGCGTCTCCGGATCCGCCCGAGCCGCATGCGGTCAGCGCCAGCATCCCGGCAGCGGCGAGCAGTGCCGCGGCATTGAACTTCCTCATCTGTTTCCTCACTTCTTGCCCCAACTGTGTGCCCTGCCGAGCCAAGGTCCACCGAATTACGAATGTCGAGCACCATACTCGAATTAGTCGAGTGAATGTGAAAACAAGCAAATGGTCCGCCCCCTGGACGGCAACCCGTCGCCGAGAGGTCACTTATGCGGGCCGAGAGGGCACCTCGGTGACGTCTCGGCCGGCATAAGTGACGCCTCGGCGAGAGTGGGTGACGTCTCGGCCGGCGTAAGTGACGTCTCGGCGAGAGTGGATGACGTCTCGGCCGGCATAAGTGACGCCTCGGCGGGCGGGGTGACGGTTCGACCGGCGTAGGTGACGTCTCGGCCGGCGGGGTGGCTGCTCGCTAGGCGGTGGTCGGGGTCACCGCGGCTGCTCGCGCGGCGCGCAGGACCTTGCGGCGGTGGTGGACGGCCTCTGCACTGAAGATGACCAGGGCGATCCAGACGATCGCGAACCCTGCCCAACGACCGGGAGGCATGGCCTCGTGGGCGATGAAGACTCCTACGGCGAACTGCAGGATGGGCGCCAGGTACTGCAGGAGCCCGATGGTGACCATCGGCACCCTGATGGCGGCCGCGCCGAAGCAGGCCAGCGGTACGACGGTGGCGATGCCGAGGCTGACCAGCAGCAGGACGTGGCCGGCTCCGTGGCCGACGAGCGTGCCGTGTCCGGTGGCCTGGAGTGCCACGATGAACGCCAGCGCGAACGGGGCGGTTACCGCGGTCTCGACGGCCAGCGACTCGAACGGCCCGACGCCCGCGCTCTTCTTCAGCAGCCCGTAGGTGCCGAACGAGAAGGCCAGGATCAGCGCGACCCACGGCAGCCGGCCGTAGTCGATGGTGAGCACGACCACGGCCACGAACGCGATGCCCAGCGCCACCCACTGAAGCTTCCGCATCCGCTCACGCAGGATGATCACGCCCATCAACATCGTGACCAGCGGGTTGGTGAAGTAGCCCAGGCTCGTCTCCACGATCCGCCCGTTGCTGACCCCCCAGATGTACGTCACCCAGTTGATCGAGATCACCGTGGCCGCCGCCGCCAGGAGCGCGAGCTTTCGTCGGTCGCGTAGAACGGCCGCAACCTGCGTACGTCGGCCGACGACGAACACGAACGCAACGGCGACAACGAGCGACCACAGGATCCGGTGACCCAGGATCTCCCACGCCCCGGCAGGCTGCAGCAGTGGGAAGTAGAGCGGGAACGCACCCCAGATGATGTACGCCGTGGCGCCGAACACCACCCCGCGCCGCTGCTCGTTCACATCCTCACGCTACCGCCCGGCGTACCCCTTCTTTACCCAGGGTCGCCGGCTGAGACCCCCTAGGCCGAAGCGTCAGTTCTGCAGGCCGAAGCGTCACTCGTGCAGGCCGAAAGGTCACTCGTGCAGGCCGAAAGGTCACTCGTGCAGGCCGAAAGGTCAGTTCTACAGGCCGAGATGGCACCGGGGTGCCTTCTCGATCTGCAGAACTGACTTCTCGGCCTGCGTACGTGACTTCTCGGCCTGCAGAACTGACTTCTCGGCTGGGGGCGAGGTCAGGCGGAGCGTACGGCGACGACGTCGGCGAAGGACTCCAGGGCCGTACGGATGGGGCCCTCGGGGAGCGGGGCGAGGGCGGCCTTGGCCTCCTCGGCGCGCGCTTGGACGTAGGAGCGGGCCTCGGCCAGCGCCGGGTGGGCGCGGAGGAGCGTGACGCACTCGGACAGCGCCTCGTCCTCGTTGAGGTCGGAGTCGAGCAGCTCGAGGAGGCGGGCGTCGGCGGCGTCGGTGGAGCGGCGCGCCAAGAGCACCGGCAGCGTCGGGACGCCTTCGCGGAGGTCGGTGCCGGGGGTCTTGCCGGACTCGTCGGAGTCGGAGGCGATGTCGAGGATGTCGTCGGAGAGCTGGAAGGCGACACCGACGATGTCGCCGTAGGCGATCAGAGCCTCCTGGATCTCCTTGTCGGCGCCCGCGAAGAGCGCACCGTAGAGAGCCGAGGTGGCGATCAGTACGCCGGTCTTGCCGGCCAGCACCTCGAGGTGGTGGTCTACCGGGTCGACGCCCTCGGGCGGGTCGACGCCCTCGAGGATCTGGCCCTCGACGAGCTTAGCGAAGGTGGCCGCCTGGATGCGTACGGCCTCGGGGCCGAGCTGGGCGGTCAGCTCCGAGGAGCGGGCGAAGAGGAAGTCGCCGGTCAGGATCGCGACGTGGTTGTCGAAGCGGGCGTTGGCGGTGTCCTCACCGCGGCGTAGCAGCGCCTCGTCCATGACGTCATCGTGGTAGAGCGAGGCCTGGTGGGTGAGCTCGACGACGCAGGCGGCGGTGATGACCTCCTCGGCCAGCGTGTCCGGCCCGCACTCGGCGGCCAGCAGCACCAGCAGCGGACGGAACCTCTTCCCGCCGGCCTCCAGCAGATGAGAGGCCGCTTCGGTGACGAACGGGGAGCTGCTCCGGGAATAGCCGCCCAGCCGCTTCTCCACGATCGCCATCCGAGCACGCAGTCGCTGCTCGAGCTCGGGATCGGTGATCGGGAGGGCGAGGTCAGGGGCTCGGTCGGTAGGTGCGCTGGTGCTCACCCGATGAATCCTCCCGCATCCACCAACAGACTGAGCACAGGGCCCGGGATAACACCCAACAGGACCGTGGCAGCAGCGCTCAGCGCGATCACCGCAGTGGTGGCGTACGACGGGGCGACGACCGTGGCAGCGTCCTCACGCGGATCGGTGAAGAACATCAGCATGATCATCCGCACGTAGAAGAAGATCGCGATGACGCTCGAGGCGATCGCGACCGCGACTACGGGCCACTGGCCGGCGGCCAGGGCCGCGGCGAAGACGCCCCACTTGCCGATGAACCCGGCGGTCAGCGGCAGACCGGCCATCGACAGCAGGAAGATGCTGAAGGCGCCCGCGACCCATGGGTTGGTCCTGCCCAGCCCCGCCCAGCGCTCGAGCGACCCGATCTCGCCGTTGGGCCCGCGCAGCAGCGAGACGATCGCGAAGGCGCCCAGCGTCGCGAACCCGTAGGCGGTCAGGTAGAAGAGCACCGCCTGGGTGGACCCGAAGGCGTCGTCCCGCACAGCGCCGAGGAGGCCGGTCAGCAGGAAGCCGGTGTGGGCGACGGCGGAGTAGCCGAGCATGCGCTTCACATCGGTCTGGACGATCGCGAAGGAGGCACCCAGCAGCATCGTCAGCACCGCGACCACGCCGATGGCCGGGCGCCAGATGTCGCCCTCGACGCCGAAGGCGACGTAGAACAGCCGCAGCATCGCGGCGAAGGCGGCGATCTTGGTGGCCGCCGACATCCAGGCCGTCACCGCGGTCGGAGCGCCCTGGTAGACGTCGGGAGTCCAGGAGTGGAAGGGCACCGCGCCGGTCTTGAAGAGCAGCCCGACCGCCATCAGGCCGATGCCGAGCAGCAGCAGCGGGCTGGAGCCGTCCTCGGCGGCTGCCGCGCCGATCTCGGCCAGCGACATCGACCCGGCGAAGCCGTAGACCAGGGCGAGGCCGTAGAGGAAGATGCCGGAGGAGAACGCGCCGAGGAGGAAGTACTTCAGCGCGGCTTCCTGCGAGAGCAGCCGGCGACGCCTGGCGAGGCCGGTCAGCAGGTAGAGCGGGAGCGAGAGCACCTCCAGGGCGACGAAGAGCATCAGCAGGTCGCCGGAGACGCAGAAGAGCATCATCCCGCCGACCGCGAACATCATCAGCGGATAGACCTCGGTGTGCTCGAGTCCCCGCTGCGAGGCGGTGCGCTCGGCCGGTGTGCCCGGCAGCGCTGCCGCCTGACCTGCGAAGACACTGACACCGTTGTCCAGGCGCCGCTCCGCGAAGAGCGCCACGCCGCCGAGGGAGACCAGCAGCACCAGCCCCTGGGAGAAGACCCCAGGCCCGTCGATGACGAGGGCGCCCTCACCCGTCGAGGAACCCAGCCCCGATCCGGCGCCGACGGCGACGGTCCCGGCAAGCGCGGCGACCAGCCCGGCCGACGCCAGGGACACCTGGGTGTTGAACCGTGCGGCGCGTGGCGCGAAGGCCTCCACCACGACACCGACGCACGCCACGCCCAGCACCAGCAGGACGGGCCAGAGGGTGGCGTACGAAATTCCGGGAGACTCGAACATCGCCTCACTCACCTGCCTGGATGACATCAACAAGGGGGTCGACCACCGGTTGGGCGGCCGAGATCAGCGGCCCGGGGACGAAGCCGAAGAAGAGAAGGGCGACGAGCAACGGCACGAGTACGCCGACCTCTCGCCGGTCGAGGTCAGCGACCGGTTCCTTGGAGACCCGAGCGGGTCCGGTGAAGATCCGCTGGTAGGCCCACAGCACGTAGATCGCGGCGAGCACGATCGCGGTGACTGCGATGACGCCGATCAGCCAGTGGTAGTCGAAGGCGCTGATCAGGACCAGGATCTCGGAGACGAACTGGGAGAGCCCGGGAAGGCCGGCGGTGGCCAGCCCGGCGACGAGGAAGGTGCCCGCCAGCACGGGAGTGGCCTTCTCGAGCCCACGCAGCGACGAGATCGAGGCGGTGCCCTTGCGCGTGATCAGGAACCCGGCGATCAAGAACATCGCCGCCGTCGCGACACCGTGGTTGACCATGTAGAGGATCGACCCGACCAGGCCCTCGCGGGTGGCCACGAAGATACCGAGCGTGATCAGCCCGAAGTGCGAGAGCGAGGTCAGACCGATCAGGCGGAGCAGGTCGTCCTGCCCGATCGCCAGCACCGCCCCGTAGACGATCGAGATGAGCGCCAGCACGATCACGACCGGAGTCGCCCAAGCACTCGCCTCCGGCACCAGACCCAGGCAGAGCCGGATCATGCCGAAGGTGCCGATCTTGTCGAGGATGCAGACGAGCAGGACGCTGGTCGCAGGAGTCGCCTGCTCGGTCGTGTCGGCCAGCCAGGTGTGCACCGGGAACAGCGGCGCCTTGACCGCGAACGCGATGAACATCGCCACGAAGATCCAGCGCTCCGTCGTGGTGCCGATGTCGAGCTGGGCGAGATCACTGATCAGGTAGGACGGCGGGCCGGCCTCCGAGGAGACCACATAGAAGCCGATCAACGCACCGAGCAGCACCAGTCCGCCGCCGAGCTGGAACATCAGGAACTTCAGCGCTGCCTTGGCCCGTTTGGGGCCGCCGTGCTGGCCGATCATGAAGTACGCCGGGATCAGCGTCGCCTCGAAGGCGATGTAGAAGACGAAGAGGTCGGCGGCCAGGAACGTGAGCAGCGCGAAGGCCTCCAGGGCCAGCGCCCAGGAGTACCACCGCTTGTCGTGGTCCTTGACCGCCGCCATCATCACCAGCGGCACCAGCACGACGGTCAGCAGCACCATCAGCTTGCCGAAGCCGTCCATCTCCAGCGCCCAGTGGACGCCGAGCGGCTCCATCCAGACGAGGTCGGTGTCGGGCGCCGTGAATGCGGTGGCGATGCCGGCGATCAGCGTGGCGATGGCGAAGCCGAACGCCCACAGCTTGGGCCGGGCCGGCATCACCGCGGTGATCAGCGCCCCGGCGAAGGGGATGAGAACGAGGATGGACAGCAAGTCAGTTCACCACGATCAGGGCCAGGGCAACGAGGAGCGTGCCGCCGAGGACGGAGAGGGCATAGGAGCGTACGTAGCCCGTCTGTGCCTTGCGGAGCTCACCGGCGATCGCGGCGAGCGCGATCGGGCCGCCGCTCATCACGCCGTCGACGACGTACTTGTCGGTCGCGAGGGTGCCGCGGGTGAGCGCCATCCCAGGCGGCACCACGACGTCCTCGACGTGCGGGACGGGCAGGTAGCGGGTCGGCGCGGTCGTCGTCGGGCGGCGTCCGAAGACGAACCCGGCGGCCGCGACTCCGATCGCCACCACGAGCACCGCGAGCACGGACGTCGCCCAGACCGGGAGCGGGCCGTGGTGCTCCGCGTGGCCGATCGCGACGACCGGCTCCAGCCAGTGCTCGATCCAGCCGCCGAGCGCGAAGACGCCGCCGAGGACGGAGAGGGCAGCCAGGACCACGAGCGGGCCGGTCATGATCCGAGGCGACTCATGTGGATGTACGCCCTCGGGCCACCGCTTGCGCCCGAAGAAGGCGAGCATCATCAGGCGGGTCATGTAGAACGCGGTCACGCCGGCGGCCAGGAGGGCGATGATGCCGACCACCCAGCTCTCGGCGAAGGCGACCTCGAGGATCTTGTCCTTGGACCAGAAGCCGGCGAAGCCGGGGAACCCGATGATCGCCAGGTAGCCCATCGCGAAGGTGAGGAAGGTGACCGGGAGCGCCCTGCTCAGGGCCCCGTAGTGCTTGAGGTTCACGTCATCGTTCATGCCGTGCATCAGCGACCCGGCGCCGAGGAACATGTTGGCCTTGAAGAAGCCGTGGGTCAGCAGGTGGAAGATGGCGAAGGCGTAGCCGGGTCCGCCGAGGCCGGCGGCCAGCATCATGTAGCCGATCTGGCTCATCGTCGAGCCGGCCAGGACCTTCTTGATGTCGTCCTTCACACAGCTCACCGCGGCACCCCAGATGATGGTGACCAGGGCGACGACCACGACGGCCGTCGAGGCGGCCTCAGCGGCGTCGAAGATCGCGCTCGACCTGACGATGAGGTAGACGCCGGCCGTCACCATCGTGGCGGCGTGGATCAGCGCCGAGACCGGGGTCGGGCCCTCCATCGCATCGAGCAGCCAGCCCTGCAGGGGCACCTGGGCGGACTTGCCGCAGGCGCCGAGGAGCAGCAGGACGCCGAGCCAGTTGAGGGTGGTGGTCGACGCGTCCTCGATCGAGATCGCGGAGAACGACGTCGTCCCGAAGGTGACGAAGCAGAGCGCGATCGCCAGGGACAGCCCCATGTCGCCGACCCGGTTCATCACGAACGCCTTCTTGGCGGCGGCCGCCGCCGAGGGCTTGTGCTGCCAGAAGCCGATCAGCAGGTAGGACGCCAGGCCGACGCCCTCCCAGCCGAGGAAGAGGCCGACGTAGTTCTCGGCCAGCACCAGCATCAGCATCGCGGCGAGGAACAGGTTGAGGTAGCCGAAGAACCGGGTGCGCCGCTCGTCGTCGGCCATGTAGCCGACCGAGTAGATGTGGATCAGCGTGCCGACACCGGTGATGAGCAGCAGGAACAGGCTGGAGAGCGGGTCGTAGAGCAGGTCGAAGCCCACCGACAGATCGCCGGTGTCGAACCAGGTGTAGAGGTGCTGGACGACCTGGCGGCTCTCCTCGTCGCGGCCGAGCGTGGTGACGAAGAGGACGACGCTGAGCACGAAGGAGGCGCTCGCGAGCCCGACGGCGAGCCAGTGCCCGATCCGGTCGAAGAGAGCGGGCGCGAGCGGCCGCCCGATCAGGATCAGGGTCGCACCGGCCAGGGGCAGCGCGATGACCAGCCAGATCAGTGAGAAGACCCCGTCTGCCTCGATGGGGTTCGCAAGTGCAGCAGTTACCACTTGAGCATCCTTGGCTCGTCGACCGAAGCCGTGTTTCTGGTGCGGAAGATGGTCATGATGATCGCCAGCCCGACGACCACCTCAGCGGCCGCGACGACCATCACGAAGAAGGCGGTCACCTGCCCGTCGAGGTTGCCGTGCATCCGGCTGAACGCCACCAGGGCCAGGTTGGCCGCGTTGAGCATCAGCTCGACGCACATGAAGACGACGATGGCGTTTCGCCTGGTCAGCACGCCGACGGTGCCGATCGTGAAGAGGATGGCCGACAAGATGACGTACGCCGTGGTGTTGTCTGTCATTCGTCATCTCCCTCACCGTTGGTCGAGGCTCCGCCGGCGAGGATCGCCGGGACCGACTTCTCGCTGTGCGACCCGTCCGGCAGCAGAGCCGGGGTGTCGTTGCTGTTGTGGCGCGCGAAGGTGCCTGGTGGGGGCAGCGGGCCGAGGTGCTTGCCGCTCTTCGCGTAGTCGTGAACCCGCTGCTGGGCGAGGTCGGTCTGGGTCGGCTTCGGGTCGATCCGCTCCCGGTGCGCGAGCACCATCGCGCCGATCGCCGCCGTGATCAGCAGTGCACTGGTCGCCTCGAACGCGACCACGTAGCGCGAGAAGAGCAGGTCGGCCAGGCGTTGTACGTTGCCGCCCTCGTTGGCACTGGACAGCCCGCGCATCGTGGCGATGCTCGCCTGCCCGACGCCCGCGATCAGCGTCGCGCCCAGCCCGACCCCGAGGACGGACGCGAGCACCTTCTGGCCCGAGATCGTCTCCTTCAGGGTGTCGGAGGTGTCGACGCCGACCAGCATGATCACGAAGAGGAACAGCATCAGGATCGCGCCGGTGTAGACGACGATCTGCACCGCGAACAGGAACGGCGCCTCCAGCGTCGCGTAGATCATCGCCAGCCCGACCATCACCACCGCCAGCGACAGCGCCGCGTGCACGGGCTTGCGCGCGAACAGCAGCCCCAACGCCCCGATCACCGTGATCGAGGCGAGGATGACAAAGCTCATCGGGCCGACTCCTTGGGCTCCGGCGCGTAGTAGGAGGACTCGTCGTTGCCCAGGAACATCGGGTGCGGGGGCGCTTCCATGCCCTCCTCGAGCGGCGCGAGCAGATCCTGCTTCTCGTAGATCAGGCTCTCCCGCGAGGTGTCGGCGAGCTCGTACTCGTTGGTCATCGTCAGCGCCCTGGTCGGGCAGGCCTCGATGCACAGCCCGCACAGGATGCAACGCAGGTAGTTGATCTGGTAGACGCGGCCATAGCGCTCCCCCGGCGAGTAACGCTCCTCCTCGGTGTTGGAGGCGCCCTCGACGTAGATCGCATCGGCGGGGCAGGCCCAGGCGCACAGCTCGCACCCGATGCACTTCTCCAGGCCGTCAGGGTGCCGATTCAGCTGGTGCCGGCCGTGGAAGCGCTCCTCGGTCGGCTCCTTCTGCTGCGGATACTGCTCGGTGACGGGCTTCTTGAACTGGGTCCCGAACGTCACCGCGAAACCCGAGACCGGGTCCCAGAAACGCTCCTTGAACGAGCGGTCGTCGTTGCTCACTGCTGCGCCTCCTCACGAGAGGGAAGAATGCGTACGCCGTTGCGGGCCGGGATCACAGCACCCGGACCGAACACCAAGGGCTGTGCGGCGCCCCTCACCGCCCCGCCCTGGGGCAGCGTGGGCGTGGGATAGCCGCCGGCCGGCGTGGTGACCTGGGGCTCCTTCTCCGGAAGCCGGTTGAGCAACCCGAGCACGACCACCACGGTGACGGCCAGGCCGAAGCCGAAGAGGAACCAGTTGGGACTGAAGTCACCCTGGATCGCGGTCATCTTGATCACCGCGACGACGACGATCCAGGCCAACGAGGCGGGCAGCAGGACCTTCCAGCCGAGCGCCATGAACTGGTCGTAGCGCATCCGCGGGAGCGTCCCGCGCAGCCAGATGAAGATCCAGATGAAGAAGAACATCTTCAGGAAGAACCACAGCACCGGCCAGTAGCCCTCGTTGGCCCCGGGCCAGAGGGTGCCGAGGCCGAGCGGGGCCCGCCAGCCGCCGAGGAACAGCGTCGTGGCCAGGGCGCTGACGGTGGCCATGTTGATGTACTCGGCCAGGAAGAACAGCGCGAACTTCAGGCTGGAGTACTCGGTGTGGAACCCACCGACCAGCTCGCCCTCGGCCTCAGCGAGGTCGAACGGTGCGCGGTTGGTCTCGCCGACCATCGAGATGCAGTAGATCAGGAAGCTCGGCAGCAGCAGCGCGCCGAACCACCAGTCCTTCTGAGCCTCGACGATCTGGCTCGTGGACAGGCTGCCGGCCATCAGGAAGACGGTGACGAGCGCGAGGCCCATCGAGACCTCGTAGGAGATCATCTGGGCGCTGCTCCGGAGACCACCCAGGAGGGAGTACGTCGAGCCGGACGCCCAGCCACCGAGGACGATGCCGTAGATGCCGATGCTGGCGATCGCCATCACGAACAGGACCGCGACCGGCAGGTCGGTCAGCTGCAACGGCGTCTGGACTCCGAAGAGGTTGACCTCCGGCCCGAACGGGATCACCGAGAACGTCACGAACGCCGGGACACAGGCCAGGATCGGCGCGGAGATGAAGACGACCTTGTCGGCCTTCGCCGGGGTCAGGTCCTCCTTGAGCGCGAGCTTCACGCCGTCGGCGAGGCTCTGCAGGAGGCCGAACGGCCCGTGCCGGTTGGGGCCGATGCGGTGCTGCATCCGGGCGACGACCTTGCGCTCCCACCAGATGTTGAACAGCGTCAGCACGACGCAGACCACGAAGACGAGCAGGACCTTGATCGCGACGATCCACCAGGGGTCCTGGCCGAACTGCTCCAGGCCGTTCACTTGGCCCCCTCCACGCTCACGGTCGAACCCGGTGAGGCCAGATCGGCCCATACGCCGCGCCCGAACGAGCTCGTCGGCACCCAGATGGTCTTCTCCGCCAGCTCCGCCGGCAGCGCCGGCAGCGTCCAGCTGCCCCGGTCACCGGTGATCGTCACGACATCGCCGATCTCCTCGTGGAGCTCTGCCGGGATGCGTACGACGGCAGGACGGGCGGTCGCCGCCAGCGACTTGTCCCCACCCTGCAGCGTGCCGTTGTCCAGCATGAGATGCCAGGTCGAAACCTTGTACCCCGACACGTCGGCCTTTGACGCCGAGAGGTCGATCTCGCTGTCAGAAGCTGACCTCTCGTCGTCAGAAACTGACTTCTCGCGGTCAGAGACTGACTTCTCGCGGTCAGAGACTGACTTCTCGGGGGCGGAGTCGAACTCGCGGGTGAGGTGGCCGAGGACCTCGGCGTCGGAGTAGGTGGCCTGCCGGTCGAAGACTTTCTCGAACGGGCGCCTGCGGCCCTCCCAGGTGACGAAGGTGCCGGCCTTCTCCGAGGAGGCGGCGACGGGGAGTACGACGTCGGCCCGCTCGGTCACGGCGGTGACGCGCTGCTCGAGGCTGACCACGAAGCCGGCCCGGTCCAGGGCTGCCAGGAAGGCGGCGGGGTCGGCGGTGTCGTCGGGGTCGACGCCCGCGACGAGCAGGGCGTCGAGGTTGCCGCGGACCATGGCCTCGGCATCGAGACCACCCTCACCCGGGAGCAGATCGGCCTCGACCGCTCCTCGGTCACCCGCACGTCGCGGGACCCAGGTGAGCATGGCGCCGGTGCGCTCGGCCAGCTCGATGGCCGCGTCGAGGGCACCCGGGCTGGTCGCCAGCCGCTCGCCGACCAGGATCACCGAAGCCTCGGTGACATCGCTGACCTGCGACAACGCGTCCTTCTCAGCACCGGGAGCGGTCAGGACGACCTCGGCTCCGAGCTTGCGCGAGCCCTCCGATGCGTACGCGCTCAGCGTGGTGATCCGCAGGCCGGTCTGGTGGGCCTTGCGGAGCCGCAGGAAGAGAGTGCCGGCCTCGTCCTCAGGCTCGAGACCTGCCAGGACGACGTGGTCGGCGACGGCGAGGTCGGCATAGGTGACGCTGGTCCCGGCCACATGCGAGCGCAGGAACCGGGTCTCCTCCTCCGACGCCGGACGCGCACGGAAGTCGATGTTGGGCGTGCGCAGGGTGTCGCGGGCGAAGGTGGCGTACGCCTTCGCGTCCTCCAGCGTCAGGCGGCCGCCGGTCAGCACGCCGGCCGAGCCGGCGCCGGCGAGACCCTGGGCGGCCATCGCGATCGCCTCCAGCCACGATGCCGGCCGGAGCTCGCCATCCTCACGGACCATCGGCGAGGTGAGCCGGTCACGGACCGCGTAGCGGAAACCGAATCGGTCCTTGTCGGAGATCCACTCCTCGTTGACCTCCGGGTCGTTGCCGGAGAGCCGGCGCATGACCTTGCCGCGGCGGTGGTCGATGCGGATCGCGGCGCCGCAGGCGTCGTGCTCGGCGACGCTCGGCGTCGAGACCAGGTCGAAGGGACGGGCGCGGAACCGGTAGTCGTCCGAGGTCAGCGCGCCGACCGGGCAGATCTGGATGACGTTGCCGGAGAAGTAGGAGGAGAACGGCTTGTCCTCGGCGATGCCGATCTGCTGCTGTGCGCCACGCTGGATCAGCGCGATCCCGGGGTCTCCCGGGATCTCCTCGGCGAAGCGGGTGCAGCGCTGACAGACGATGCACCGCTCACGGTCCAACAAGATGTTGGGCGAGAGGTTGATCGGCTTCGGGAAGGTCCGCTTGGTGCCCTCGAACCGGGTCTCGCCCTGCCCGTGGGACATCGCCTGGTTCTGCAGGGGGCACTCGCCGCCCTTGTCGCACACCGGGCAGTCCAACGGGTGGTTGACCAGCAGGAACTCCATGATTCCCTGCTGTGCCTTCACGGCCGTGGAGTTCTGCGTCTCCACCACCATGCCCTCGGCGACCGGGATCGTGCAGGAGGCCTGCGGCTTCGGGAAACCACGGCCGTTTCCGGCATCGGGGATGTCGACCAGGCACTGCCGACAGGCGCCCACCGGCGCGAGCAGCGGGTGGTCGCAGAAGCGCGGGATCTCGATCCCAACCTGCTCGGCGGCCCTGATCACCAAGGTGCCCTCGGGCACCATCACCTCATGTCCGTCGATCTTGACGGTCACATCAGTCACTGCACTGCCTCCGCCCATGCGGTCGACTTCTTGGCGTCGAAGGGACAGCCACCCTGCTCGAGATGGGCCAGGTACTCGTCCCGGAAGTACTTGATCGAGCTCGTGATCGGGCTCGTCGCGCCATCACCCAGCGCGCAGAACGAGCGGCCGAGGATGTTGTCGCACTGGTCGAGCAGCAGGTCGAGGTCCTCCGGGACGCCGTCGCCCTTCTCCAGCCGCTCCAGCACCTGCACCAGCCACCAGGTGCCCTCACGGCACGGGGTGCACTTGCCGCAGGACTCGTGCTTGTAGAACTCGGTCCACCGCAGCACCGCACGCACCACGCAGACGGAGTCGTCGAAGATCTGCAGCGCGCGGGTGCCGAGCATCGAGCCGGCCGCCTGCACCCCTTCGAAGTCGAGGGCCACGTCCAGGTGCTCCTGGGTGAACAACGGGGTCGAGGAGCCTCCCGGGGTCCAGAACTTCAGCTCGTGACCTTCGCGTACGCCGCCGGCCAGCTCGATCAGCTTGCGCAGCGTGATGCCGAGGGGAGCTTCGTACTGGCCCGGCTTCTGGACGTGACCGGAGAGCGAGAAGATGCCGAAGCCGGCCGACTTCTCGGTGCCCATGCCGGCGAACCAGTCCGCGCCGTTCTTCACGATCGCCGGCACCGAGGCGATCGACTCGGCGTTGTTGATCACGGTCGGGCTCGCGTAGAGGCCGGCCACGGCGGGGAACGGCGGACGGAGCCTGGGCTGGCCCCGGCGACCCTCGAGCGAGTCGAGGAGCGCGGTCTCCTCACCACAGATGTAGGCGCCGGCGCCCGCGTGCACGACCAGATCGAGGTCGTAGCCGGAGCCGTGGATGTTCTTGCCGAGGTGGCCCGCGGCGTACGCCTCGCGGACAGCGGCCTGGAGCCGCCGGATCACGTGCAGCACCTCGCCGCGTACGTAGATGAAGGCTGTCTCCGCGCGGATCGCGTAGGAGGAGATGATCACGCCCTCGACCAGGGTGTGCGGACTCGCCATCATGAGCGGGATGTCCTTGCACGTGCCCGGCTCGGACTCGTCGGCGTTGACCACCAGGTAGCGCGGCTTGGGGTTCTCCGGGTCGGGCGCAGGCAGGAAGCCCCACTTCACCCCGGTCGGGAAGCCCGCGCCACCGCGGCCGCGGAGCCCGGAGTCCTTGACCGCCGTCTGTACGTCCTCGGGAGCCATCCCGAGCGCGACATCGAGCGCGTCGTAACCCCCGGTCGCGGCGTAGGCGGGCAGCGTCCAGGCCCGCTCGTCACCCCAGTTGGCCGTCAGCACCGGCGTCAATGTGTCCGTCATGCCTGCCCCTCCCGCGCCGAGTCGGCGCAAACTGACCGAGTTCCCTGCCGAGTCGGCTCGTTAGAACGAGCCGACTCGGCCCGGATTTGGGTCAGGATGAGCCGGCTCGACGGCTTTGCGTCGGTCATGCCTCGGGGGCCTTCCACTCGTTCTCGGCGGCCAGCTTCAGGCCGACCTGAGAGGCCGCACCAGAGGCGGGTCCTTCGTCGACCAGCCCGTCCTCGAAGCCGGCGAGTACACGCTCGGCCTCGCGCCAGCTCGTGATCCGCGCGCCGCGGGAGGCCACGACCTCACGCCCCGCGCTCAGGTCGTCGACGAGCTTCGAGGCCGACTCGGGGGTCTGGTCGTCGAAGAACTCCCAGTTGACCATCACCACCGGCGCGTAGTCGCAGGCCGCATTGCACTCGATGTGCTCGAGCGTGATCGCGCCGTCGGCGGTGGTCTCGTCGTTGCCGACCTCGAGCTTCTCGCGCAGGCAGGCGAAGATCTCGTCACCGCCCATGACCGCGCACAGCGTGTTCGTGCAGACGCCGACGTGGTGGGTGCCGACCGGATGCCGTTTGTACATCGTGTAGAACGTCGCGACACCGCTGACCTCGGCGGGGGTCAGCCCCAGGACCTCGGCGCAGGCGTGGATCCCCTCGGGCGTGACCCGGCCCTCGACCGACTGCACCAGGTGGAGCATCGGCAGCAGCCCGGAGCGGGCCTGGGGATAGCGAGCCGCGATCTCGCGCAGCTCGTCGTAGGTCTCATCCGCCAACGTCATCGGTCGACGCCTCCCATAACCGGGTCGATGGACGCGATCGCGACGATCACGTCGGCGACCATGCCGCCCTCGGACATCACGCTCGTGGCCTGCAGGTTCGTGAACGACGGGTCCCGGAAGTGGACCCGGTAGGGCTTGGTGCCGCCATCGCTGACCACGTGGGCGCCGAGCTCGCCACGCGGCGACTCGAGCGCGACGTACGCCTGGCCGGCAGGCACCCGGAAGCCCTCGGTCACCAGCTTGAAGTGGTGGATGAGGGCCTCCATCGACTCGCCCATGATGTGGCGGATGTGGTCGAGCGAGTTGCCCTGGCCGTCGGCGCCGACGGAGAGCTGCGAGGGCCAGGCGATCTTCTTGTCGGCGACCATGACGGGCGCTCCCTCGAGGTCGGCCAG